>WRIX01000012.1 GCA_009782495.1 Treponema sp. | reverse complement strand
AAAAAATAATCATTTTTATTCGCCAAGTTTCTTTAAAACTGCCCCATATTGTTTATTTATCTTTTCAAGAGAATACAGAATATTATTTTCCTGACTATGTTCAGTCTGAGGCGATAGAATTATATTTCTTCCATCGGTGCTTAATCCAAAAGTTGTTTCGTTTGTTATATTTAGTATTTCCATTATAGGCTTATCAATTACCAAAGCGGCGCTGTTTCCATGCCGGATCAATTTTTTAACCATAAATTGCGTCCCCTGTGATTAATTGTATACATATTGTGAATACTTGTCAAATATTGTTTTTAAACATATATCCTTTAAAATTCGCGGCTATTCGCGGCAAAAAAAACCTGCTATAATTTCCCCATGAACTACACCAATTTGGATAAAACCGCAGCCTGGACAAAGCTGCAATCGCTGGTTCCTGCCGGGAAAAACTTTGATTTTGCCTCGCTTCTTGATGCACAGCGGGTAAAGAACTGTACTGTTCCTATGGCAGGCGATCTTTCTTACAATTGGGCGGCAAAAGCGGCCGACGAGCCGGTTTTGGCTGCGCTTCAAAGCCTGGCGGACGAACAGGAACTTATAGGTAAATACCGGCTGCTTTTGGACGGTGAAGTTATGAACACCGGCGAAAAGCGAATGGTGCTTCATCACCTTTTGAGGGGTCAATCCGGCAAAAATGTTGTGTATGAAGGAAAGGATCTGGGTGAATTTTATAAAAAAGAGCTCGGCCGCTTTTCGGCTTTTGCCGAATTGGTAAGAGCCGGCAAGATTAAAGGTTCTACCGGTAAGGTATTTAAAAATGCCGTTCAGATTGGTATTGGGGGGTCGGATTTAGGGCCAAGGGCCATGTATATTGCTCTGGACAACTGGGCTGTTAAAAACGGCAGGAAAAAAATCAATGCGTATTTTATTTCCAATGTCGATCCCGATGATCCTTCCGCTGTTGTTTCGTCGCTTGATCTTTCGGAAACGGTCTTTGTGCTTGTGTCCAAAAGCGGTACAACCCAGGAAACCCTGGCAAACGAACTTTTTGTAAAGGATAAACTTTCCGGAGCTTCTCTTGATCCCGGCAAGCATATAGTAGCGGTTACGAGCGAAACAAGTCCTCTTGCCAGAAATCCGGCTTACCTTGATTCATTCTATATTGATGATTTTATCGGAGGCCGTTATTCTTCTACTTCCGCAGTAGGCGGGGTGATCCTTTCCCTGGCTTTTGGTCCCGATGTTTTTGCAGACTTCCTCAAGGGCGCCCACGAAGCTGATCAAAGCGCCCTGGATAAAGACATACGGAAAAATGCTGCGCTCCTTGATGCCTTGCTTGGCGTTTGGGAACGTAATTTCCTGGGATACCCGTCGACTGCGGTGCTTCCCTACAGCCAGGCTCTTTCCCGCTTTCCCGCACATCTGCAGCAATTAGACATGGAATCCAACGGCAAGCGTACCAACCGGGAAGGCGGCGAAATAAGCTATGCAACAGGGCCGGTGGTGTTCGGCGAACCGGGAACCAACGGACAGCATTCGTTTTATCAGCTTCTTCATCAGGGAACGGATATAATTCCCCTTCAGTTTGTAGGCTTTGAAGACAGTCAGCGGGACGATGATGTAACAGTAGACGGCTCGGTAAGCCAGACCAAGCTTAAAGCAAACCTTGCAGCGCAGATTGTGGCCTTTGCCAAAGGAAAAGATGATGCAGACAAAAACAAGTTTTTCCCCGGCGGCCGCCCGTCAAGCCTTATTCACGGAAAGCAGCTAACCCCTGCAGCTCTTGGAAGCCTTTTGGCTCACTTTGAAAACAAGGTAATGTTTCAGGGTTTTGTATGGAATCTTAACAGCTTTGATCAGGAAGGGGTTCAGTTAGGCAAGATTCTGACCAAAAAAGTCCTTTCAGGGAATTCCGGTGACGGAGCTTTGGATGCTTACAGCGCTTTACTGGGAATAAAAACATAGGAAAGCACTGATTTATTCAATCGAGAATAAATCAGCGGCTCCCCAGGGTTCGTTTTAATTCTTCTGAAGGGCAGCCTGGCTGTAACTGTAATACCCTTCAGCGGAAAAAATTATGTGATCAAGAAAGTTTATGCCAAGAATATCTGCTGAGTCTCTGAGCTGACGTGTAATCTCATTATCTTCTCCGGATGGTTTTAGTTTTCCCGAAGGGTGATTATGGGCTACGCAAATAGCGCTTGCTCGGTCTTGCAGGGGATCGGAAAAAACTTCCCTTGGGTGAATTATTGTTTTGTTTACCAGTCCAACGGTTACTACACGAACCGCAAGCACTTCATGGGCGCCGTTCAGCGAAATGCACAGGAACCGTTCCTGCCTGCGGTCTGCATAATGTTTAATTAAATTGTAAACATCTTCGGGGGAACGGAGACTGATTTCCCTTACACCCCAACGGCGCCGTCCCAGCTCAAGTACGGCTGCAATAGTCGCGGCCTTGGATTCTCCCAGTCCGGCAATTTCTGTCAATTCCTTGCATGAAGGAATACCGTTGTTTCCGTCCAGTTTGTTCAGCAGTTCTTCGGCCAGGATATGGACACTCTTTCCTTTAATGCCTGTGTTCAGAAGAATACTGAGCAGTTCCCTGTCGGATAGTTTTTCCGGCCCTTCGCACAGGAGCCGTTCCCGCGGTCTTTTTTCTTTTGGAAGATCACGAACACAGGCAACCCTGACAGAATTGGCGGACAGGAGATCCATGCTCGTCCTGTAGTAATTTGTATTGTTTTGAAAATTGGACATTGTACTATCTACAGGGTAAAAATGACTGTACCGCTTGTATGAAAAAAATATTTTTTTATACAAGCGCCATGTTATTTTTTTCCCTGTTATCAATAGGAAACGTAATGGAAACGGAACATAATAACAACTTTGATCCTTTGAGTAATGCTGCACAAAAACTTTTTGGGTTACCGTATCTCTTTCCCTATCAGCGTCTGGTGATTTCCAATTTGCTTGAAGCTGCCGGGGCAGCGGGTATAGCCGTACATTGGCCGGGAACAGATACTGTTCCGGTTAATGACAGCGTAAATGATGAAACGCAACATGACAGAGAAAGCCCCGGCAGGCAAATTGTAATCCTGCCCACAGGAGCCGGAAAATCGCTGTGTTTCCAGCTTCCCGCCATGCTTCTTGCCGGCGCAAAGCCTTTACCCGGAACGAACAGCGCCAGAACCGGTCCGACACTGGTAATATATCCTATCCTTTCTCTGATGGCGGACCAGGAACGGCGTCTTGCGGCAAAAGGGTTTTCGCCTGTGTTGCTTCGCGGAGGACAAAGTGAAGAAGAGCGGGAAGCTGTCTGGAAAAAACTTCGTGCCGGCGAAAGCAAGTTTATTATAGCCAATCCGGAAGTATTATTAACGCGCAAAGTTCAGGAACGGCTGCCTGAGTTGGGAATAATCCATACGGTGATTGATGAAGCCCATTGTGTCAGTGAATGGGGAGAAAGCTTCCGTCCTTCGTATCTGGAGATACATACTATTTTAAAAGCGGCCGGTTCTCCTCTGGTAACTGCTTTTACCGCAACAGCATCGGAAGCGGTGCTGGAAAAAATAAAAAAGTACATTTTTAACGACGAAGATGTCAGATGTATTACCGGTAATCCGGATCGGCCCAATATTGAATACCGTGCAGTTGGCTGTATATTACGCAACATGGCGGTACAGGATTTTCTTTTGGCAAACTCCAGGCCGGCCATTGTCTTTTGTTCTTCCCGGCCGGGAACCGAACGTCTTGCAAAATATTTACGAAACCGTTTTATGGAAATGGGATTAAGCTGGGCAAAAGAAATACGGTTTTATCATGCAGGGTTAAGCCGGGAAGAAAAAAAAGAAACGGAAAACTGGTACTTTGGAAACAAAGATGCGGCATTAATTACGACGTGCGCTTTTGGCATGGGTGTTGATAAAGCTGATATTCGCACGGTAATACACCGGGATTGTCCTCCAACGGTAGAATCGTACCTTCAGGAATCGGGCAGGGCAGGCCGGGACGGAAAACAATCACGGGCTATCCTGTTATGGGGGCCGGAAGATACAATCCAGCTTAAAAGGGCTAAAACAGCGCAGGATAAAATACGGCTTGAGCAGCTCTTTGCCTATGCCAGGAATAATATTCAATGCCGGCGGGAAGCTTTGCTGAATCTGCTAAATTACGAAGGAGACAACGGTAAACCGGAAAGACAATGCTGTGATGTTTGTGCAGGTGAAAGCAGTACAAAGCTTCGGGAAGAAGACAGTATGGTAGATTTCTTCCGCCGAAACCGCCGCTCCTATTCGGTTGAAGAAGCGGTCAGGCTCCTTGTGGATTTAGAAACATGGTCAGAAGAAGAGGCAGGAGAAGCAATAAATATACTTATTAAAAAAGGGATCTTTGCAAAATGCAAGGATCCCTTTTGGAAAAACAAAATTACGGTGAACCCTAGAATGCGTACCCTGCGGTAAAGCATAACCCCATTTTCATAAGGTTGTCTTTATCGTAAACCCTGGTATCATGCATATTAAAAATATTGTATTGGAATGCCATACCCGCAAAGAGGCCGGGTACTTTGGCTGTAGTTACTTTAACCCCGGCCTGTACCATAGTTGTAATAGGAAAACCAAGTTCTGAATCCGATGCGTCTTTAAAAAAGTCTTTATATTTCTGATCATGCTGGTAATCAATACCAATTCTTGCGTAAGGCATTATACCTACGCTTCCTCCCAGGGCGAAGCCGCCGCGAATCCCGGCAAATGCACCTATGCTGAAGAAGTCCGATCCTGCAAAGTATGCTTTTGCGCCAAAACCTGCATAGTCAAACGAAACATACCCGGCGGCAGAAGCCCTGTCAAAGAGATAGGCATAACCGGCTTCTAAATGTACATTGTACCTGTCGATGCGCAGGTCTTCTGCCGTTTTTTTGGCTTTCTCTTTCTTGGCAAGCAGTTCTTTGTCTCCGGCAGCGACAGTACCGAAGCTCCTGATCCGCCAGTTGCCGTATTCCCATACCCACTTGGAACTAAAGTCTTTGTTGTTAATGGTAAAGACAGCGGTATACTCTTCACCTGCGCCGGTAACTTCTTTTATGGAAGCTCTGATCACTCCCTGACCCCGGATACTGTTTTCGATTGTCCAGGCTACAGCATAACCCATTGCTTCAACAACGCTGTCTTCACATTTATCTATAAATGCCCGCCTTATCAGCGAACTGCCCTTGTCGTACATTTCCGACATGGCATATTCGGCATTTTCCCCGATACAGTTGGATGAAAGATAACGTGCAATATGAGGATATACTGCCTTGTTGACACTCAGGCCTTCTGCAAAGCCAGCAAGCCGTGTATCCAGGGCGGCTCTGTAGGTTTCGGGCCTTGGATTCAAGGCGCCGGTGATAAAGGGCTGAATGGTGCTTACCGGAATAGCGTAGTTTGCCGCCTGCCTTCTGACTGCTTTTAAGGTATTGATTCCGGCTACTGTATAACCCGCTGCAGCATTCCTGTCAACTACAAGGAGCGGGCCGCCTGAATTGCCGGGATCTATTTCTGCGGTATGCTGAATAAAAGGGCCTATTAATGTGTCATCATCAAAGCTCTTTGGAAAACGGGCGTTTGCATTTGAAACCATACCGCGGCCAAACTGCCAAAGAGGTGTTGTTCCCAAACCGGGGAATCCGGCGGAATATACATCAACCCCTTCGTCCACTGCGCGGGTTAGCAGCGTTAATCCTCTTCCTGCAGGCCTGTCTGCGGCGGAAAAGCCCAGTATGGCAATGTCATTTTCTTCATCGGCGGCAATGATCCTGATGTTTTCATGCTTTCTTTTTGAACCGTCCTGCCGTTCAAAGGTTATTGAGAGAGAATATGCCTGGGCGACCACATGGTTGTTGGTAATTACATAAAGGTTTCCGCGGGCGTCGTTGTAAAGAAAACCCGATCCGGTATCTCCCCTGAGGAAGATATCTATTGCCTTAATCGCCGTTTCGTTGCCGCCTCTCTTGGCAAGATCGGCCTTGATCTTGCCAAAGAACGCAACGATATCGGGGTGGTAGGTTTGGTTTATTAATCCAACATAATCCCGAAGACCGCCGCTTGCGGGAATTTGCTGGGAGAAAACACAAAGCGGGAAGACAAAAACCAAAATAAGCAAAACAAAAACCGAACGGCGAATCATGCAGCCTCCTTTGACAATACCTGTTCAGACATCACTATTGATTAGGTTTGACCCAGTTCCCAGTGTTTTATGGCTTTATCCAATTTGTAGTTGTGGCTGACAGCTTTATCCCAAATAGCGATACCGTATTTTATTCTTCCCAGGAAAAAGGTTTGTGCGCCCATGTTTTCTCTATAAACGCCCAGTTGATATTCTTTTCCTGCTTCAAAGTCGAAACGCAGCTCAATATCTTCGGCTTTAATAAGGAAATTGGTATTTCCGACTGAAATAACTGCGCTAAGATTAAAGATTACAGACGTGTTTCCTGCGGGAAGAGTAACTGTGTTTTTTCGGAATTTTCCATTTGGATACCATGCGTCAAGAACATCGATCCCATTGTATTGACTGACTTTGTATTGGTTCTTCAAAAACCACCACAGTTGTTTTTTCCGGCGGGAACCCCGGATCATAGACAATTTTTCCCGGAGGGGTACTGCAGCCTGAAATCAACAGTACTGCGAAAACCAGAATAACCGGTAATAAATATTTGTGCCGTATCATTTTTTCCTCCTATTCTAAAACGGTTCTTCCGCCTTTTGGAATTATAAAAGCATTTTGTTTATCCCACCTTGTTGTGTCATGGGGATCGACTACCAGGATTACCGGCTCCCCGTCTCTTGCCCACCCCTGGAGGTAACGGATATCTCCTGCATTAAAGGTCCACAGGAACGGAACATTTTTTCCGGAAAAATGTGTGTAACCATAGTCATAATCTGCGTCAAAAAGGAAGATTACCTGTCCCGGGGGAAGATACACCAGGATATTGCTTTTCCCCCAGTCTACAGATATGCCGTTATAATTTGTAGCGGTTAATCCTCTTTGAATAAACACGGCGGCGCATTCTTCTTTTGGTATGTTTTCGTCCCAATAGATAATTTTCTTTGCCAGTGTTTCAGGATTCTTTGGATATGACATACAGGATGCCAGAATTGAAACCGCTGTTAAAAGAATAAAAAGCTTTTTCATTGGTTTCCTCCAATAAAAACGAAGGGTGCGAACCCAGGAGTATACTTTACATTATATGAAAGATACTTAACATTTTCCTGTTAGTCAATATGGTTATTTATGTAAAAACAGTCTATCCCTTAATATCAACCAGTGCGGCGCTTTGCTGGGAAAAAACTGATCGGTGAATTGCATAAGGATTTGCACGAAGTGTTTTCATTTCATGCCGCAGATCTTCCATGCGTCTGGACAGAAGGTCACGGTTTCGCGCAGAGCGGATTACCGCTTCGGAACGGAGCTCTTCCAGCGCGGCTTTCAGACTGGGTACTTCGCGGACTTCACCGGGCAGTGTTTCTGTTACATGGGTCTGGTACATTGCTTCCAGCGGATCGATCACCTTTTGGATGGCAAAAATATCACCGATTATTTTTTCTTCCAGATCAACATGAACGATTAAGTCGTCGGGATTTCCCTTTTCGATTACATCTTTCTGTTTATCCAGTACTGTAAGGTATTCCTGGAAATGGTTCCGCTGCTGGGAAAGGAGTTCCCGGAACCGCTTTAGAATGGCTACTCTTCTTTCCAGTTCCTGTGCGCTGATTTCCGTTTGTGTTTCTGCATTCTTCGGTGTGGTAAGCATTATCAACCTGCTATATTAACGCCCTCAACAGGACGGTTTTCGGTATTGGTTTTGACTGCAATATCAACCCAGGCGGATCTAAGATCAGCCAATTGGTTTTTGACCGCTCCAATCCTGGCTATGTCCATTGCTATATGTGCTTCCAGCAATTCCTTGTTAAACCATGTATACAGCGCAAAAAGATTCTGGGCAATTTCGCCGCCCTGTTCAAAGTCCAGAGAAACCATTAGTTCTGTAACAATATCCCTGGCTTTGATAATTGCCTTGCCGATTACCTCGATTCTGGACGGATCTTGTTTGCTGGATTTATTCAAACTCAGAAGCTCAAGACCTTGATCCAGTTGTTTTACCGCTTCGTCATAGAGCATGACTATAAGCTGCCCGGGACTGGCGGTACGAATCCTCGTTTCTTTATAAGCGGATAATGCGTTGGTATATGCCATAATAACCCTCCCCAAGTTAGATCTTTACCACTCCAGTATCGGCAGGGAAAATTAAAACTTAAGTCTTTTTTCAATTAATTTCCATAGCGGCTCCAGGCCTTCTTTGTTTTTGGCGGAAACAGCTGTAATGGCGGACGAAAAGGCCGGGATTTCCCTGCTGACAGCTGTTTCTAACGCAATAAGTTCCTCAGTTGTCAGAAGATCCGCTTTGTTCAAAACTGTGATAAGGGGAATGTTTTCCGCTCCCAGCTCTTTAAGCTGTCCCTGAACCGTCCCGGAATGTTCTTTCCATGAAGGATCGGAGGCATCCAGCACATGAATTAAAATATCCGCCTGGCAGACCTCTTCCAGTGTCGATTTAAAGGCGTCAACCAGATTATGAGGAAGCCGGCGGATAAAACCAACGGTATCGACAAAAATGATGGTTTTTCCTTTTCCGGAAGGACTCTGCCGGTATACCCTGCGGGCTGTGGGGTCCAAAGTGGCGAAAAGTTTGTTTTCTACCAATGCTTCCGAGCCGGTTAATGCCCGGTGAAGGGAAGATTTCCCTGCATTGGTATAACCAACCAGGGCGCAAACTGCAATTCCCTGTTTTTTTCGCTGTTTACGCTGAAGCATCCGGTTGGTTCGTACATCCTCAATTTCTTTTCGCAAAGAACCGATTCGTTCGCGTATTTGCCGTCTGTCGGTTTCCAACTGGGTTTCGCCGGAGCCGCGGGTACCGTAACGGCCGCCCCGTTGCCGGGATAAATCTATGTATTTGTGAGAAAGCCGGGGCAGGGCATAGAGAAGTTCTGCCAGCTCCGCCTGGAGTCCGGCTTCTCTGGTTTTTGCCCGGCTTGCAAAAATCCTTATAATCAGCTCCTGCCGGTCCAAAACGGACAGGCCGCACAATGCTTCCCATTTCCGCTGTTGGGATGGGCTTAATTCACTGTCAAAAATAATACACTGAGCCCCGGCCGAGAGCGCTTTTTCCGATAATTCCTTTAGTTTTCCGCTGCCCGGAAAAAAGCCTTTACGATCCCTGATAACAACGGTTTCTGACCCGACAATATTCAGTCCCAGGGTATTTGTCAGCCCTCTCAGTTCCGCAGTCAGTGGTTCTGTGTCGGCGCCGGACCTTATTTCCGCCAAAAAGACCCTGATTGGTTCGGTTTCGACTGTATGCAAAGGTTTCACTGGATTAATGTGGCATAAATATCATCTTTTAGATATACTATCTTTGTATACTATTATAAAGCCTGCTTTTATTCCGATAATTGTAAGGAATAATCTTTTTCTCAGGTGGGGTTCGGTGACTGTTTCTCAAAAAGCTGCTCTTTCACTCCTAATAGCGGTAGTATTGGCAGCGGGTTTTTCTGTTCTGGCATTCACCGGCTTCTTCAATCTTGTAGAAACCCGTTTTTATAATCCTTCCATAACCAGATCCCTGGAAAGGGAAACTGAGCAGGATGCCGGTACGATTCAAAACTTCTTTAATGAATTGAGTGACCGGTTTTCTGCTGCTCTTGCTACCGATGCGGTTAAGAGAAGTTTTCTGCCCAACCAGGCAGCCCAGGATATTTTTGAACGTACCCGTGTTTATGGCTTGCTTTTGGAATCACAAAAGGGGATCCAATCGGTACGCTTTGTCGACGCCGGGGGTATAAGGATTCACTTTTCTACCAGCGTTGCTGACATTCTTAACCGAAGCGCCGAAACCATTTCTTACAGAAATTATGACGAGACCTCTCCGTATGTTCCCTATCCGGAAATTGCGGTTCCTTCCGGAGGGAATCCCAAAATCACCCTGGATCAGCAGAATGAAAGAATTATTTTTTCATTTCCTTTTTACGATTCCATGGAAGTATACCGGGGAACGGTGTTTTATTCTGTTTCTGTCCGGGCAGTGGCTGACCGGCTGATCGCTGAAGGCCGGGTTAAAATAGGGGAAAATTTTTCGGTTGTTTCTGATCCCCCCGGAATGGTTTCAGGTCTTCCCCATGCTCTTGATGAAGCGGATGTGTTAATTCCGGTTATTTCTTCAATATGGAATGAAGGTCTTTTAAACCTTACCACTCTGGATTCCAGTATGTCCGGTTCCGCTTTGGCTCTGATTTCAGAAAAAACCGAACAAGGTCTTTTTATCGGCCGGGTAGTGGACGAATCCCTCTTCGCTTTCCCTCAGTCCATGAAGGTAATTCTGCTTACTGCTATTTTTCTGACCATTTTCCTTTCCATCTTTCTTGCACTTAACCTCCAGCCGGATACCATGACCATCGTTCAGAACCGGCTGAAAAACCTCCAGCTTTCATTGATTCGGGAATACTACGAACGTAAAGGTGAAATGGACTGGAACCATTGGTACAGGGAACTGGAACAGCGCAGGGAAGATGTAAGGATCGAATTAAAGCGCGGTGTTAAGGGAAAGCAGGAACTTGTTACAGATATAGATAATCTTATTGATAAATCCTGGGATGAAATACTTACTGCTATTGGCGGCAAGCGTGAAACCCGTTTGGCAATAGACGAGGATAAACTCCAGAATATTCTGAACCGTATGCTCCTGGCAGCCGGAACCTCTCCGGTAATTCCGGGCGGCGGGCCAGCTTCAGATACAATGGCTGCATTAATGCCGTTTGCCAATGCCGGCGCTCCGGCAGATTCTTCCGGCGCCGGTCTTTCTTCCGAAGCAGAAGAGGTTTTGGAAGAACTGGGAGATGAAGAAGAAGTTGAAGAGCTGGGCAGTGAATCGGAAATATTTGAAGAAGATTTGGTTGAACATGAAGGAGTTTCCGAAGAAGACGCTCTGGAAGAATTGGAAGAACTGGAAGAGCTCTCTGATTCCGAAGAACCGCTGGAAGTGGATGAACTTTCGGAACCGGAAGAAATTGCCGGGCTGGATGAAGCTCCCGGTACAACAACGGTAACATCTTCATCGATCCCAATTATTGTTGAATCTTCCGATCTTGAACTGGTTGATAATTTAATGGATGAAGGCGGAATATCCGGCGATGACGGAGAGCTGGAAGAGCTTGAAGAACTGGAAGAATTGGATGAACCGGAATCAACCGGTCCCGTTCCTCTTTCTTTTTCTGACTCTGAAAAGGATGTTGCAAGCAAGATAGAATTTGAAGTTTCGGCTAAATCAGAGGATCCTGCAGAGCCGGCCGCAGAAAGTGATTTTGAAATCGTTTCTCCTTTTGCCAGTATGCGTTCCGAGTTTGATGATCAGGGCAGTTTTAGCGCTGATGATGATGAGAACAAGAAAGTAAAAACTTCGGGCCGCCTGGAAGAGTTAAATGCTTCGTGACCTGGAAAATGAATGGCCGGAAAAAAAACCTGTGATTGTTCTTGGCGGTCCTGAGCTTACGCCTTTGCCGCCAGAGACCGAAATTTTTAATTATGCGGATTTTGTGATACGCGGTGAAGGAGAGTTGATTTTTGCACAACTATGCCGGGCTGTGTCGGAAGATTTGATTACGGCAAAAAAAACTTACGGTAAATTCATTGAGGGAGGGGAAGCCGATCTAAATATTGTTAAAAATGCCTATAATTTATATACCGAAGAAGATCTCGAGCATAAGCTAATCTATGCAGAATCATCCAGAGGTTGTCCTTACAGTTGTGCGTTCTGCCAAAGTGCTGCTAATGTTTCGCTCAGGGAATTCCCTCTTGAGTCGTTTTTTAACGATTTTGACAGGCTGTTGCAACGGTGCCGGGGTAAAATAAAGACCATTAAATTTCTTGATCGCAGTTTTAATATTAAGCTGACAAGAGCCGTAAAAATTCTGGAATTCTGTCTTTTAAAGACAGAACATTACAGCGTTCAATTTCATTTTGAGATGATCCCCGCTGTTTTTCCGGAAGAATTGTGTAATATTCTGGCATTATTTCCGCCGGAAACAATCAGGCTGGAGATAGGTATACAAAGTTTTAACGCTAAAACCAACGCTTTGATTCACAGGATCAGCAACCCCGAAAAAGAACTGGAAGTTCTGCGTTTTTTAAGGGAAAAAACCAATGCAATACTTCATGTCGATCTTATCGCCGGTCTTCCCGGCGAAGACATTGGATCATTCGGAAATGGATTTGATCGTTTATGGATAACTCTTAGCGGAGCAGGCAGTTCCGCGCCGTTTGAAATACAGTTGGGTATACTCAAGTGTCTGCCGGGAACACCAATTTATGACAAAGCTATAAAAGATCATTTTTCCATAGTGCATAATACGGTTGCACCATACGAAGTGACAGAAACAGATTGCCTCCCGGCATCTGATATGGAAAAAATAAAGAACTTTGCCCGTTTTTGGGAACAAATTGTAAACCGCCGTTCTTTTCCTGACCTGCTTTCCCGGTTAACAATACCCGGAGAAGCTGTGTTTGCCCGTTTTATGGATGTATCGCAAAAATTGCTGGACAGGTTTGGAAGGAATTGGGGTATACCAAAACCGGAATTGGAGGATGCGTTAAAAACAATTATAAACCAAATATGACCCCGGCAATTCCCGCTGCGGTGATATACAGTATTGGATGTTTTTTAAATTTTAAAACCAGGATAAATAGAACCAGCATCAAGATCATTTCTTTCCATCTTATGCCTTCGTACCAGATTCCTCCCTGACTGATAATATCCGCGGAATACAGCGATAATGCCATTACTCCAAAACCTGCGGCAAAGATCAATCCCGTAGCAGCCGGACGGAGTCCAGAGAATACGGCTTTAACGGTTATGTTTTCCTTAAAGGCCGGAAGAACGCGGGATACAATCGTGATTATAATGATCGCCGGACTTACCAAACCCAAAGCAACAAGAATTGCTCCGGGTATGCCTCCTGCAAGATAGCCTATCTGGGCGCTGGTATTAACTCCGATTGCACCCGGAGATGACTGGGCTATGGCAAGAAAATTCCCAATATCTTCCGCTGTAAAAAAACCGTTATTAGCCGCCATTTCGTACAGGAAGGGAAGGGTTGCAAGCCCTCCGCCTACGGAAAAAAGACCTATTTTAAAAAATTTAACGTAAAGCGCTAAATAATTCATGTGTTGCCGTTACTTTGTTCTTTATGGTTTTTTGGCATATACAGCAGCCATCCCAAAAAACCTGCGCCAAGTATTATATATACAGGAGATTGTCCCATAAGGGCGGAAAGGGCAAAGGCAACAGCAAAAATGGCCACGCTTTTTATATCCTTAAAGAAACCTTTTATCATACGGAATATTGTATTGAGTATAAGGGCGCCGACAGCAACCCGGATGCCTGCAAAAACGTGCTGAACAGTTTCAAATTCAGCAAAGCGGCTGATAAAAACAGAGATGATTGTCATCAGGGTTACGCCGGGTATAATAAAACCAATTGTGGCAGCAATACCGCCGGGAAGTCCTTTTCGCTTGTAGCCGACAAAAGTAGAAACATTAATTGCAATAAGCCCGGGAGTTACCTGGGCGATGGTATAGTAATCCAGCACATCATCCATGGTTATCCAGCCCTTGCCCCGGATTAATTCCCTTTCCAGTACAGGGACCATTGCATATCCGCCGCCGAAGGTCACCGCTCCGATTCTGATAAAAGTCCAAAAAAGATCGAGGTACTCTTTCATGCACACGCCGCCTCCTGGCGGCGAATTATTTATTCTTTTTTGATAACTGAAAGATGAAGTTCGTCCAGTTGTTTCTGTTCTACTTCGCCGGGACAGTTGTCCATAGGATTTACGGCGAAAGAATTTTTTGGAAACGCAATTACTTCTTTTATTGATGTTTCTCCTGCCATAAGCATTACCAGACGATCCAGCCCCGGAGCTATGCCGCCGTGCGGAGGCGCTCCGTATTTAAATGCATTGGTTAAAAAACCAAATCTTGTTTCCGCTTCTTCCCTGCTTATTCCAACAATGGAGAAAATCCGTTTTTGCAATTCCGGCTCGTGAATCCTGATTGAGCCTGATGCCAATTCATAGCCGTTAAGAACAAGGTCGTAGAGGTCCCCTTTAACCGGGCCCGGATCGGATTCCAGGGTTGTCAGGTATTGTTCCTGAGGCCGGGAAAACATATGGTGTGCGGCCTCCCACCGCTGTTCTTCTTCGTTGTATTCAAAGAGAGGGAAGTCGATAATCCACACAAATTCAAAAGCGTCCTGTCCGCAGAGGCCAAGGTCTTTGCCAAGTTTGGAACGGACTGCCCCCAGAGCAACATTGGCCGTCTTCTTTTTTATATCTGCGGTAATAAGTATTAAATCACCCGGTTTTGCATTCAAACCGGCAATTATTGCCTTGTGATTTTCGGTAAAGAATTTTGAAACACCGCCTTCCAGAACCGGTTCAGTTCCGGTTCCTGTTACTCTCATCCAGGCAAGCCCTTGAGCCTTGTAGATTTTTGCATGGGCTTCAAGTTCTTCAATTTGCTTGCGTGAATAGGCAGAATTGCTTCCAAATGCCGCGGAAGGAACGACCAGAGCTTTTACAGCTCCGCCGGATTCCAAAGCATCCTTGAATGCCTGAAAATCCCCCATTAAAGCATATGAGCTAAAGTCGAGCAACGGAAGATCAAAACGAAGGTCGGGCTTGTCTGTGCCGTATTTTTCCATGGCTTCTTCAAATGTAAGCCGTTTAAACCGGGGCGGAAGGTCAAGCTTCAGGGTTTTTTTGAATACATGGCCTATAAATGCTTCGGTCATGGCAAGTACATCGTCCCGGCTTACATAACTCATTTCAATGTCAATTTGGGTAAACTCCGGCTGCCTGTCTCCCCGGGCATCTTCGTCCCTGTAACATCGTGCAATCTGAAAGTATTTGTCAAAGCCCGATACCATAAGAAGCTGCTTGTACAATTGTGGGGATTGGGGCAGAGCGTAGAACCTGCCGGGGTATAACCGTGAAGGAACCAAATAATCCCGTGCGCCCTCCGGAGTGGAACGGATAAAAGCAGGAGTTTCAATTTCGTAAAAACCGTTGGCATTCATCCATTCACGCACGGCAAAAACTACTTCATGCCGCAGCCGGATTCGTTTCTGCATTCCTGCCGAGCGAAGGTCAAGGTAACGGTAACTGAGACGCAGTTCTTCGCTTGCATTTGTTTTATCTTCGATTTGGAACGGGAGTACATCGCATTTATTCAGTATTACAAGATTTTTAATAACAACCTCAATTTCGCCGGTTGCCATTTCCGGGTTTATCATTGAATCAGGTCTTTGTCTGACCACGCCTTCTACGGCAATGCAGTATTCGTTATGAAGTTCGGAAACCAATGCAGTAAGTTCGGAAGATGCATCTTCCCCGACTACTGTTTGGGTTATTCCATAGCGATCGCGCAGGTTAATAAAACTTATGCCGCCGTGATCCCGTTTTCTATTAACCCATCCGTTCAGAATAACGGTTTTTCCGGCGTCAGTTTTTCTTAATGAACCGCAGTCTTCAGTCCGTTTGTACTGTTCCATCGTAAGCTTATCCGTTTGTCTTAAAAATTTTCCGGAAAACGTTTTCTAAAAAATGCTTCGGGATCAAGTATCCGGTAAAATGCAATGATATCCTGCCAATAGCGGCTGCTTTCCATTAATTCCAATAAATCATCCGGCATCTCCGAACGATTTTCCGCGGAAGAGATTTCACCGAAAAAATCCAGGAAGTCCAGTGCTTCTTCCGTGCTGTATATATCCCCGGAACCAAGCGCTGCAACTAATGCCACTTTAAGTACAATAAACAGGCATTCTTCTTCGGTAACTCCGGAAAAAACGGCCATGTACTCGGGGAAGAATTCATGAAATTCCCTGTCTTCAAACTTATAGTAGATGTCCAAAAAATCCTGTTCCAGATTGCGGTCCATTACCATACGAAGCATTTCTTCCGGTCCCGCAGAAATAATCCGTGTTTCCAAAGCAGTAAGATTCTGGGCAAAAAGCTCCGCTGCCAGAAAAACCAACAGCAACGGAAAAAATAAACGCTTCATATATATAGTTAACGATCCTCTTTAAGTTGTGTCAAGCCATGACCGATACAATAATAATGCGTCCCTTTGTGTTCTTTTTTCTGTTTTGTACTATTATACAGGCTGAGTCCCAGATTCTTGTTGGTGAAATAGTTCCTTTTGAAACCCAGCGTGTTTTTGCCGTTCCGGAAAAATTCATAACAAAACCGGTAAATGATTTTCCTGTTGTAATAGATGCTGTTTTTCCCGATGAATCGTTTCCTGATATTGCAATAAACGATTTACCGGCCGTTCCGTGGTTTATCATGGGGAAGGGCGAGGTGAGGGCTGAACAACTGGCTTCTTTTTTATTGAATGAAAATATTAATGCCGACAGGGCGTTTGCGGAAACGCTTGCTGCACATTATATCGCTGAAGCGGACAAAGAAGGAATAAACCACGATGTTGCCTTTGCGCAGATGTGTCTGGAAACAGGGTTTCTCCGTTTTGGAGGTCTTGTAATTCCCGAAATGAACAATTTTTGCGGTTTGGGTTCCATTGGTCCCGGTGAAGAGGGTATTTGGTTTCCGTCTGTTGAACTTGGAGTAAGGGCTCATATTCAGCATTTAAAAGCTTATGCAAGCGAAGATCCCCTGACAGGAGAATTGGTAGATCCCAGATATCGCTTTGTCCGCCGGGGATCGGCATTAACAATTAATGGGCTGGCCGGTACATGGGCTGCTGATAAATTGTATGCCGATAAAATTAAGCTGATCCTTGACCGTCTTTTCTCTTATAAACCTGAGGAAAATAAAGCGCTTTAGTTTTTAAAATGCTTTATGTTCCTTTTTGTTCAGTTTCTTAGGTTTCATCTTCATCTTCATATTCTGTTTTGATTTCTGTTTCTGTCTGCATTTCCGCCTTTGTATTTTTTTCTTCCTCTTCGTTGATCCATATCATAGCAGGTTCATCATCATGTGCTTCGGATTTTTTGGAAGGATTAATCACAATCCATCCCCGGGCAAAACGCTGGGCTTCCAAAAAGAGAAGACCGGAAGGATCATCGGCGGGTTCAGAACTGCCGAAAGTTTCAGGTGATAGTTCCCTGATTTTTGATGCAGGCAGGGGCAGAGGATCGCTTAATGGCGGACCGTATAAGGCAAAGCCGTCTGCTAAAGATTTGCCCAAACCCGTTCCTGTACCGGAGCCCAGTTTTTTCTGTGTTTCTAGACCGGGAAGACGTTTATTTGAAAGGATAGCTTTGAAAAAAGAACCATAAAGGTAATGGGCGCGCGAAGGGAGCTGCTCCGAATCAATAAGAACAAGAGCCTCGCTGCTTTTGTTATAACTTTTGTAGTAAAACCCTTTTATGGTTATTGACTCCTCTCCGGCTTCGATGATCCAGGGTTTGGGAAAAGAAATCTTAACTATTGGGCCGTCGCTTGTTCCGCTCTGTTCGGAAATAAAAAAAGCCCAGGTATAAATAAAGGCATTGCTTACCTCCAGTGGTATATTCTTTCCGCCGAACTCATTCTCAATTTCTTCCGGTTCAAGGTTCTCTATCATATGTGTAAATAATTCATCCTCGAAACTAAAACGGCTTCCTTCGGGCGCTATGATCATCCTTCCCCTGCTGAAACGCTGAACTGCCGCTCCGTCTGAGTAGAATGTTTCCCCCAGCGGAATACCGTAACCTGTTACGCCGTTGGCTCTGCTGTATCCGGCGCTTTTACCGTACATATCCAGAATTGGTCCGTGTACGCTGAAAATGTAAGCAAAGGCTTTTTCTTTTCCTGAAAATTCGGAAAGTTCTGCAAGAAATTTAAAGCTTCCAAGGGCCAATACCAGGTTATCTATGCCCCATGAGTTGAGAATTGTTTCTTCATTGACCCAATTCTGACTCCAGCTTTCCGGCGCCGCTTCGGGCCAGGGGCTGACCCTGTCACTTCCCAGAACTCCTTTAAGGTTCAGATTTCTGAGCAGGGCTTCCGCGTATGCTTCCCGAAAAGCGTTCCGTAACATTCCGGTTTCATCTTCGGGGTTTTCAGATCGCCCTCCCACCTCGGCCGGTATACCCAGATCAGGCAGGGTTTGTGAAATAAAGAACAATTCTGCCGGTAATTGCACTGTTGGAGCGGTGGTATTACAGTTTACAAGTGCAGTAATTAACGCCGGTAATAATAATACAAAGTGTTTTTTCATTTTAATCCTCTCAATTTGGCCAGGATTACAAGGCTGTTTGTTTCGGCCATTGTTTTAAGCCGGTCAAAGTCGTCCTTGGTTTCGGTATCTGAGCCGGAAAGAACAAGATCGTTCCCCTTTCTGCAGTACCACAAATAATGTTTGGAACGGATTCTGCAAGGTTGTTTTTGATCCCGGGTTAACATCTGCCGTTCCAGAAATTCAGCCAAAGTTACATGGTTGTCTTCTCCTGAAAGCCAGTATACATCATCTTCTCCAAAATAAATCACCACGCGCCGGAAACCTTCGCCCAGAGAAGCATCATTGCGGAAACCGTCCAGAATCAGGTTTTGTCTGGCAAGACTCAGATCGTATCCCTGTTCCCGAAGCGATTTTCGAAGATAAACTATTTTCTGCCGGATTCCATTGGACGTCTCTCCGCTGTTATTTGCATTCTGCAGTTCATGGCGCCAGGAACGAAGTTCTTCTTCATAGTGCGAAAAAACCGGAGTTTTGCTTAAAAAGCCGGATGTTTCTGAAAGCAGCTTCCATGTATCAGAAAAGCGATCGGATAACAGATCTTTTAAAGACCGTTTTTTTATGGATTTTCTCCTTTCCATACTTTCATTATAAACAGTTTATTCATAATTGACTTCTGTTGAAAAGGTATTTATAGTATAAGAAATATGGGTGTTATAACAAGTCAGAAAATTACCACTTTTTACGAAAAATATAAATCCATAGATGTAACCTTTTCCAAAGAAATAATCCAGGTTACAGGGCTTGTTACCCAGCAGGTACACCTGAAGTGCGGCAGTGATTTCTGGCCCTGTGTTATCTATTCCAGCTCTTTTCAGGGCGCCAAGGTTGCGGCCAATACCCAGTCAGGGTTGATCCAAAAACTTCAGGCAACAAACAACTCAACAAGCCTCCGGTTTTGTTTTAAGTTATCCGATCGCGGCGCGCCTGTAACTTTTTTTGTTTCTGCCAGGGTAGCCGGATATTCTCCCTACGGCGGTTCGGAGGGAGTAGCCCTTTTTAACCTTCAATATACACAGCGCCCGCCGGATGATCTGATTGAAATAATAGGCAGGGTGCTGGATGCCAATGTCAATTCCGCCAAAAGAAAGGACGAGCGGATCAATTTATCGCCCGATACAATCCGAAGGCTGAAGATTGTTGCAAAGGAAGCAGCAGTCTTTATCCAGGGTGTACCGCGGCGCTGTATGCTGCGTGATGTTTCTTTTTCCGGAGCAAAAATCATCATGGTAGGGGTTGCTAAATTTCTGGTGAACAGGGACGCAGGACTCCGGATTGATTTTGAAGACCCAAAAGAAAGTTTTTTAATAAAAGGTATTTTTGTACGAAGCGAGACGGTTGAAGGCAGAAAAGATCTTATAGCTCTGGCTGTTGAGTTTAATGATCCGGTACCGATGGGATTTAAAGTACGGCTTAATGAATTTTTCGGGTTAAAAACCGATTTAAAGGGAGAGACTTCTGTCAGTGAAATACCGGTACAAAAAGCAGCGGAAAAACCGCCGGCAACAGAGGCTGCTGCCGGCAATAAAGAATGAAAACCTTTCCGCTTGTTTATATTGCAATTCCGGAAAAACTGCAAAAGAAAGTTATTGGAAAGGAATTTTTTGCTTTTAACCCCGCCGTTCCCCTGCCGGTTGAATTGGCGCCTGATACAAAAATAGAACAAATTACCCCGGAAATGATTTTTTCGGGAATTCTTCAGCATTTGGCCCAAAATTCGGACAGTGATAACAACACATATTACCGTAATTTGATTTTTGCCGCCAAACCGGCAATTGTTTCCGAATTACAGGAAGCTGCAATTATAAAAGCCGGAAATGGAGATTTTAAAACCCAAAATTCGGACAGTGATAACAACACATATTACCGTAATTTGATTTTTGCCGCCAAACCGGCAATTGTTTCCGAATTACAGGAAGCTGCAATTATAAAAGCCGGAAATGGAGATTTTAAAACAGCTCTTGAGATTTTTGATCTGCTGTTTGGGCTTAAGGGACAGGATCCTTATTTACTCCTTAACCGGGCGCTGATTCTGGAAGAGCGTGCTGCCTCTCCGGCGGCTTCTGTTGTCCTGGCAGCGGACTTTGCGCCGGATGAAGTTGAAACCGCTTACGAAAAAGCCCTTGCAAATCCGGTTCCCGATACACTTTTTTATGCGGCTTTATTTTATGAAAAGCAGGGGGATTATTCCAGAGCCGCTTCCTGTCTGGAAGCTTATTTAGATGCTATTTTTGAAGAAGAATTATTTGATTCCGAGAAAAACAAGCAAATTAAGGCAAGGGAATTACTGGCCGAGATAAGAAATAACGGTTTGGATGATGATGATTTTACCGAAGCGGTTTCTTTAATACGAAAGGGTGATGCAGAAAAAGGAATCAACAAAGCAAAAGACTTTTTGGAGCGTCATCCGGGAGCTGGAAAAGGCTGGTTTGTTCTTGGCTGGGGGCTTCGATGCCTTTCCCGCTGGGATAATGCTGTGGAGTGTTTTAGAAAAGCACTGACACTGGGCTGTGAAAATGCTGACACGCATAATGAAATGTCAATATGCCTCCTGGAAACAGGCGCTCTTGACGTTGCGGAAAAAGAACTGGAAAAAGCGCTGCAGCTTGATCCGGACAATGTAAAGATAATCAGCAATATGGGAATTCTTGCAATGAAACAGGGAAACAAAGAAGAAGCGGAAGCTTTTTTCCGCACTGTACTTGAGATGGATCCGAATGATCCTGTTGCCGGTACTTTTTTGAATTAAGTTCCTGCAATTGCGGCTGTTAAAATTTTTTCTGCTTTGGAACTATCAGGTTTTGCCAATATTCTTAAGCTCGGTTTCCTTTTTTTCCAAAGTTTCCTTCAGGGAAGTTATTTGGCCGAGTATTGTTCCGATTTCAGGTTCTTCAGCCGAAAAAGGTTTTTCCTGTTCAAATAAACTGTAAACTTCGGCTCCCAAAAGACTGATGAGTTTTTTTGTTTTCCCTTCAAGTTGCTTTATCTCCAGCATAAGGGCGCCTTTTTCTCCAAGTTCCTGAAGTTTTGCTCCGGCTTTGGAAGCAAATTCTTTGGAAGCTTCCAGACCTTTTGTTCCCCAGTCCTGCGCTTTTTCACTGGCTTTGGTTCCCAATTCTTTGGAAACCACCATACCCTGATCCAATAATTCTTTCAGTGTTTCACTAAAACCCATATTAATTCTCCTCTGTTTTTATCATTCCGCACTATAGCGGGAATGGATTTATTTCCTGTTAACGCCCAGGATGGTCAGGTCGTCGTACTGGTCATCCTCTTTTACATGAGTATAGTACATATACGCATCATTGCCGGGGTTTTCCATGGTATCATAGCAATAATCCCGGTATTGAACAAAGTGTTTTCGCAGAAAATCATCAACTTTTTTATCAACAAGAACCCGGGAATCGGCCCCTGTTTTTGGATCCTTGTACATACGGAACATTTTTTCCACCGACACCATAGCCATTATTGCTTCTTCTACCTTGCCTTCGCAGTTTGTAAAATCAAATTTCAGATCATGATTTTCGCCTTCCGGATTATGGTACTTGTGCAAAGTATAGACTTCCTTGTTCATTGCCGCATTAATAATATCCTGTACCCGTTCCGGGCTCATTTCCTCATCACCCTGGCCTACGGTATGTGTAGCATGGGGTGTATCTTTTTCTCCTTCTTCACAAAGAATTTCCTGAAATGATGTGTTGCGGAAGCGTCGTTTGGCTTCTTCTATGCCGTCAGTGTAGAGGAAGAGTATATCTCCGTGATCAATGGTCAATGTTTGTACCGCATATCCGCCTTTGGATTCTACAAGGAAATTGGGAAGTACCCCGGTTGCCGGTGTTTCCCTAAGCGTAACAATTTTCATTTTTCTTTCCGATGCGTCGTACCAGTGGACAATATTATCACCGGCATTACAGAACCGGACAACACCGGTTTGGGAATCGAAGAGGCAGAGTGTAAAGGCGGCGAACCGGCCTTTAAACCCCAGGGCTTCTATAAAGTCGTTGATCTGATAAACCAAATCCTCTATGTGCATATTTTTTTCGGTTGGTTTCCATCGCCTGAAGTGGCCAAGGAACATGGTTGCAACCTGAATCATTATCAACGCGGCAGGTATGCCTTTGCCTGCAACGTCGCATTTGATAATTGCAAAAAACCGTCCGTCAAGATCTTGGTAGTCAAAATAGTCTCCTGAAACGCCCTTGGCGCCTTCATAGTAACCGAAGAACTGGACATTTTTGGTATCTTTATAGCCGCTGGTCAGCTTATTCCCCTCCCTGTCGATATCCAGCGGTATGAATTTTTTCTGGATTTCCTTGCCAAGAGAAAGGTCCGATGCTGCGATTGCTGCTTTAACAAGACCGTGAGTCATGTCATTTATGGTGTTTCCCAGAGTGGCGATTTCGTCCTTGCTTTTAATAACAATATCCACGCCTTCCAGTTTGGTTTTGTCATCCGTATCACGAATCCGCTCAACATGGCTTACCAGACGGGTGATAGGACGGATAATCAGGGTAGAGAGTATTAGAGCGCCGACTGTACCTATAGCAATGGCCAGGAGGGCAATAGGCAGGATTACCCGGAGTATGTTCCATTGGGCTGCGCGGATCTGTTCAATGATGGATTCAATGCTTACTTCCAGCCTTACAAGTCCGCGGTAATAGATATTATCAGAACTCGATCGATAGAGGATTGGCTTAAAGAAAGTGTAATTTTCAGCGGCATTTTCCTTGACAGAACTCGTGGAGAAGGCCGGCTCAGAGCCGATATCACCGCTGATTCCCGTAAGGGCTTCGCTGATTCTTGTTTGAAGCGCCTGAGTGGTTACGGCAATTTCGTCAATACGGTTTCTTTGTTCTTCCGTCGGATTGGACAATTCAATCAATTGAATCGCTTCCCGGGTAAATGCATTTATCGTTTCTGATGTATCTCCTACTTCCGCCGCAGCCCGCGAATTTATTTCCTTTTCTATGTCGCCTGTCCTGTAAGTAAGGGTATCATCCAGCCGGGAACGGCCAATTTCCAGTTCAGCAGTATTAATTTTTTCGGCAATAGCAGGATCGTTGGTTGCCAGGACATAATCGGAGAAGATTGTTTGTTCCTGGCCCTGCCCTGTAATGGTTATATAGTGAGCTTCGGGTATTACATTTGATTGAGAAGGCAGATACCCGAGTTCCAGATAGTTGTTGGCGGGCATAAATACCCTTGCTTCGGTGGCAATACCTTCCAAAAGTACTTTTGTACGGTCGTAAAGGCCCTGGAGCAGGGTTGCTTCCTGGGTTCTTCCCATCATCACATAGAGAGGACTTGCGATCATTACTACTACAAGAATTACCAGGGCTATGGTAAAAGAAGCCATCTTAAGGCGAAGTCCTCCGCCCTTCCGTTTGATCAGTGTCATACGTCTTTTCTTTTCCGAGGGCATAATATCTCCTGTGATAAGAGCAATTGTTTCCATCCGGATTGCTGCGCCTTCCGCCGCCGCATTGCTGATTCCTCTGACTGATGCAAAGAATCCCACTACGCAGAATATAAGGATTGCAATCAGAGCGAGTATAGTCATATCTATCGGGAACTTTCTTACCTGTCTCTGTGCCCATGAAGGCTGCCAGATTTGAGTATAATCACCGAACTTAACGGTTCCTGTTCTGTCTATGGAAACCATAGGCGGCGAAACATACATTCCCCGCCCGCTGTGATCCAAAAGTATACGATAAATTCCTGCCGGAACATCGTTTACCGGGATTCCGGTTATTTCGCTGTTGTTAAGAAGCCGGAACTCTCCGGCTTCAAGGTGATACTCCCTGTCATAGGGCTCCTGCCCGTCCTGATCAAGGATAACCCTTGTTACTCGTCCCCCGTCTGAAAAACCGCGGCCGAGGATACGCATCATCATGTTGCCTGTTTCGTCCTGGCGGGCTTCGGCATAAGTAATAATGGTAAAGGGAATAAATTTATTGGTTTTAAAGAAATACCGGGATGCAGGGCCTATATTTCCTACTTCGTCAACTGCGGAAACGGTAAAAACCCACAATCCATTGTCCTGATTGGTATAGGCTGCAAGATTTCCCGGCCCCATAATAGTCCGCGGTGCTTGTGCCAGATTGGGAAACCGTTCCGCCGCTGTCCGGTTCAGTGCCTCTCCGGTTTCCGGTAACGTGGAAGAAGCGCCAAGAAATTCCAGGCTCCAGGTATATCCTGCTATGTCCGAAGCGGGAGGAGTATTCCAGCGCATGGAAAAGGTATTGGAAATCAGGTAACCGTTATCATCCATTTCGGGAGGAATAATCCGGGCTGCAGGCGGAGGAGTTGTATCACGGATAAATGAAATCTGTACCGGATCGGACCATGTACCGCTGAAGTCCTGTGCAATGATCGAGAAATACCATGTCCCGTCTTCGGTAGCGGTTTGTTCCATTGCAGACATTACCGTATTGCTCATTACTTCATGTGGCGGCTCATCATTAATATTTTTGCTCCAGGACCATGCATAGCCCTGTATACCGGATCCTGTCCGGGGGGGAGTCCAGCCAATAATAGCCGAACTGTTTGCGCTTCGCCTGCCGGGTGTAAAATTCCGCGCAATCAGCTGGGGCTTGAGTACGGAAGTATCCGGCGCCAGTGAATAGATCCGGTTTTGGTTTTGTCTTGTCGCCTGCCAGAATATTATCAGGTTATCATTCGAAATAACCGGCCGTCCGAAGGTTGCTTCTCCTCCGGCATCGCGGGAAAGATCTGTGCCGGCTTCCCAGCCGTACTGGCTCTGGGAAGACATCATAATACGGTTGCTTCCGTATTGGCTGTTATCAAACCAGACAACGGAGGTTCTTCCCCTTAATTCCAAAGCTATGGGATTATTACAGTAAGCGTTGTTAAAGTTGATCTTGTCCGGTGCGCCGGATATGGAACCGTTGGTTTGTAGTTTTGTTCCGTAAATTTGAGGAGGGCCGCTTCTGAACCGCCGTTCCCATACTGCGAAAAGCTGGCCTTGCTGAACTGATAAATGAGGACGCTGGTTGTCAAATTGATCGGGTTGGGAGTCCTGGACAAAAGGATCGCGAAAACTGGTAATTCGTACCGAGTTGGACCAGGTTCTGCCGTTATCATTTGAAGATTTAAAAAAGAGCTGGAATGTCAGATCGGCAGTTCTGACCTGGGACTGGTATATCACATATTCCCGTCCGCCTAAACTGACATGACTGGGAAGAAAATTTATTGTTCGTCCCTGTTCGTTAATAAAAGGCTGAAATGCCGACCAGGTATTTCCGTTGTCAGAACGTGAGTAGTAAAGCGTAAGGCTTTCTCTGCTGCTTCCGCGGGTAACAAAAAGAAGGTAACCGCCGTCTGATCGGGTATAAATACGCGGAGCTACCGAACTTTCGGAACCCATTTCCAGCCTGCGCTGTGTAAACGTAGCACCTAAATCCGAAGAAATAAGAATCTCTGTTTCTCCGGCGGATACCGCTGCGGCGACAAGAATCCTGCCCAGATCGTCTACAGCAATACTGAGTGTTGCAGGCTCGGCCGGGCCTGAATAGGCATACTCGGTTATTTGGGGCCGGATTATCCAGTCTCCTCTGCCTTGTTTTACCGCTACATTAACCCTGATCCTGCCTCCGCCGGTTTCTGCAGTCGCTTCCTGCCAGGCAACAGCCGCAATGTTTCCTCTGTAGGCTGATACGGGAAAACTCCCGCTTTGGGAAGAAAAGAGATGCGGGTCTTCCCAATACATATCCTGTGCAGCCAATTCCGGGATAAAAAATACGCCAAGAATACCGGTAATCAGCAGAAATAATACGCCGGGCCCGAAGGTCGAAAGTTCCCCTCTGGCTCTCATAACCTTGATTCCACGCGTTGATGAAGTGTGATTACTTTACTTATATAGCGGTAATCCGGGTTTCGTGCATAGATTTGACTGAGCAGCTGCCGGGCCCGGACAGGGTTGTCCTGTGTTAATGCCTGGGAAGCCTGCTGGAAAAGCCGTTCCGCTTCAGAATCAAGTACAGTTCCTATAATCCTGATTTTTCTGGAAGCTTCATCAAAGAGGGGGCCTGCATCACGATTATTGGGATCAATGCGCCTGGCCCTGCTCAATTCGTCCCGCGCTCCGATAATGGCGTCCAGATTGTTTCCGGCAATTATTGACCTTGATCTGGCAACAATGGCCGCCGCTTCGGCTATTTCTTCCGGACTAGGCGGCCGCGGCCTGAGTTGGGCGTCTACTTCCGCCTGGAAAATAATGGCTTCCCAGTTGGGGAGGAAATCCCGGAAAACAGTCCTGTAATTGCGAAGATCGTTTACCGCTTGAATTCTGGCGGCAATTGATCCGGTTCTGGTTATTTGTATGGCGCCTTGTATTTTTGCATTCAGGGTTGCGGCAAAATTCGGATCCAGTTCCCGGTCTATCATTAAATCCAGTATTCCTGCGTCTTCGTTCATGGGATACACAAGTTTTATCTTTTCAAGATCCTGCTTGGCGCTGTTAAGCCGGCGTCTTCCCTGGGTTTCGGATGTAAGGATTAGTACCCTTCCTTCTTCATAATTTCTCCGGGCGTCGCTTAACAACTGGCTCATTTCGGCATAGAGGGGTGCGGTGGGCGGTATAGTTCTACCTGAACGAATCCCGGCCACGATCATATTGTTCCAGTATACAAGGTCAGGATGATCCTGGGCCTGTGTCAGTTTCCAGATGTTCTGTGCGCGGGAAATAAGCCTTTCGGCCTGATCAAAGTCGTTGCCGTAATAACTCCCCTGGATTTGTTCTATAAGTTCTGCTACCTGGCGGATTACTTCCTGGTTATATGCTTCCGAAATTTTTTCGTCCAGGTCATGTATTGATGTATTCCGCATAAACCAGGTGTTTTCATCGTATTCCCGTTCCAGAGATTGATCGTAGGACTGAGCGGCCCTCTCAACCCTTTGCAGAGCGGTTGTGAAATCACCCCGGGCCAGCGCCGCCTGTGCTTCGGCATAAAAACGGTCTCCTTCGCGGCGCAGATTTGCCGCATCCGTAGACTGGGAACGCGCAATAGTCGCCATGCTTCTTCCTTCGGAACGTGTATTGTCCAGGCGGCTTAGCATGGCTGATGCTTCTTCCTGAAGAGTCCTTATTCGGAAGCTTCCGGCTACACCGGCATTTTCGGTATTATACTGCCCCAGAAGGGTTTGAAGAGCCTGTCTGTCAGTCTCCATGGATCTGTCCATTTGGGTCAGGAGTTCAGCAGCCCGTGTAGGAAATTTGGCCAGATAATCATCCCGCCGTGTTCCCTCAAAAAAAACCTTACTCTCTATAAATTCGTTTTCACGGGCTTTTACACTGTTTTCTATTATGCCGTTTGCTATTGTATACCGCCGGAAAGAAGATACTTCTTCCTGATCGCCTATCAGCCTGAGCAAATCTTCCGTTGATGAACCGATTCCTTCCAGATAAGTCCTGTATCCGGGATCGCGAATCCTACTTTCAATATTTTGATATCTGGCGCTTCCCTGTTGGATAGTATTAAGAAGAGATCCGGCATCTGTCCGGATCTGTCTGAGTGTATTTATTGTATTTGTTTCCGCACGGACAAGTTCATCGCCGTTTCCTCCGTTTCTCCAGAGTATTATTGATTCCTGATTTGGAACGGCATTATAACGGGTTCCCAACTGTCCCAATGTACGCCATAGAGCGGAAGATTCTGTAAGATAGCGGAATTTCAGGTAAAATCCCGCTTCTGCAACCGGTACACTCCGGTCAAATATGGTTTCTTTTTGTGCCAAATCATAGCGTCCCCAGTGTTCTTCCAGATCTTCCGGAAATGATCCGTAAGCGGCCAGGATATCCGAACGAGAACCAAGTCTTCCGTATTCCTCTGTTGAAGCATCATTTACAATAGCGGTAAATACGACCCGGGATTTTTGATCCAATAACTCTCTGGCTTGAGGTATGGATTTATACCAAATTGTATCAAAAACATTTAGCATGCCCCCCAGATTTTCTCCCCGGCCTTCCATAAGGCGTACTGCAAAAGCCAGGAAATTCCGGTCGCCCTGCTGCGGAAAATTCCTCCGCAGTAAAACCAGATCTTCCCTGAAAGCCGTGTCGGTATTTGCAAAAGTATTCCTCAGTGCGGTAAAACGATCCATTTCAGCGGCAAGACGGTTATAGGCATTCCTGTAAGTAACAAGATTCTGCGGTTCAATGCCCTGGTTTGAAAGAGCTTCCAGTGCATTAACCGCTTCTTGGAGAGCGTTTGCCGCGGATGTAACAGCGGCAATATTACTGTTTATATTGGTAATTCCCTGCCGGGCGCGGCTTTCCATTGCAGGTCCGTATTGGCCCGAAAAGAATTCCGCCTGGTATATGGTAAATCCTTCTGTATAGGTTCGCAGGGCTTCGGCATGGCGGCCCTGGTTAACCAATTCCTGACCCTGGGTAAGAATACGATCCAGCCGCCTCATGTTGGATCTGAAAAGGGCCAGTTCTCTGGTTTTGTTTATAAAATCCTGGGTTTCGGCTATACGCTCTGGGTCAAGCTCGTAAAGCTGGTTGGTCAGAGCTAAAATTTTCTCATTGTCAGGTTCTTCCTCTTCCATTACATCCAAAAGTTTCTGGGCAACCCTGTTGTACTCCTCTTTAAAGAACAGTATCTGTTGTACCCTTTTCTGAGCAGCGTCAAAATCTTTGGGATTATCTTTCATGTAGGGAACAAGTATATTCAGCGCTTCATTATACCGTTTCTGGGTAATTAACTCGTCTACTCTGGATAAAACATCATCCTGCTGTCCCCGGGCATAATTTAAAACAGGAACAGCCAAAAAAAGAGTCAGTATAAGTACTGTCCGGCGGAGCAACTGCCCCGCTGTACGCTGCTGGGTGCGGTTCCGCCTTATTGGACGGTATAGCCTCATTAATATAGTACCTTAATTAACTATCGGTTGCACAATTACTACACTATACTAAATAATAGGATAGAAAACAATCGAATTTTCCGATAAATTATTGTATATTAGTATTGACATGGCTGAATTTAAACGTTTTTTTATAGTGTTTTTACTCATTTTTGGCTTGATTTTAGCGGAAAATGATACACTTGGAGCGATAGATTTTAGCCCCGATGCTTACGGTTCCCTGTCGGATATTTACGCAGTGGACAGTAATGCAGGATTAACCGCCTTTCCCATACTCCGGATTCCAATGGGAGGCCAGGCGGAAGGTATGGGAACAGCCTATACTGCCGTAGCCAATGATCTGACATTTATTGAGTGGAACCCTGCCGGTTCTTCCATGCTTGCCAACACCGAGGCGGGGTTTTTTCATAATAACTGGATAGCTGATACCAAAATAGAAAGCATCGTTTTTGCATCCCGGCTGAACCATTTAGGTTATGCGGCGGGAGTAAAATGGCTTTACACTCCTTTTTCCGAGTACAATATGTACGGAAACCGGGTTTCCAAGGGTTATTACTCGGAAGGAGTGGTAACCCTCAACATTTCTTATAATTTTTTGGCCGGATACTACTTTTCCGGAATCTCTCTGGGAGCAAATCTGAAAGGCGCTTTTCGCTTTATGCCGGATTATTCGACCGCCGATGACAAAGGAGAAAACGAAGGCTCGGTAATTCCCGGGTCGGGGCTTTCCCAGTCGGCAATAATGGGTATGGTGGATTTGGGGGCTTTAGTCCGGTTTAATGTATTGAAATTCTACAATGCCAGAGAAAAAAACACTTCAGCCGCTCTTGTGGTATCCAATTTAGGGCCTCCTTCCAAAGACGAACCTTTACCGACTTCAATTACGGCGGGTTTATCATATAAACCGATTCGGCCATTAACCATTGCTGTTGATTTTACCTATCCCCTTAATATGCAGGATATTGCCCTGTCTGAAAAACCTTCCTGGGCAGCGGGATTTAATGTAAACATTACTGATTTTCTTTCAATGCGGGCAGGTTTGCTGGGCCGTTACGGCGGTTACCGTTTTACCATTGGAAGTTCCGTAGACCTGGGCAAAATTGCCCTGGATTTGAATTATTCGCTGGATCTTCTGACTCAGTTTACCCCCCTTAACCGGATAAGTCTGGGGGCACGGATCAATTTGGGCGATCAGGGCAGGAAAGAAAAGGCCGACCATATTGACGCCCTCTACCTTTCGGGACTTGAAGCTTATAATGCCGGCAATTATTCCCAGGCCCGTTCTGATTGGCAAGAAGCGTTGAGTATTGATCCCAGATTTGATCCTGCAAAAGAAGGATTATCCCTGATTCAGAATTCCGGAATTCTGGATACGCGCATTGAATCAATGCAAAGCCTGGATGAAGATTATCTGTAGAACTATTTTTTTCGTGCAAACACCCGGTGATTGATAAAAGGAAGAAAGTAATGTTTTCGTTCAAGGGCTGTAAGCCATTCTGTGCTGATATGACTTGATCCCAATGCTTCGTAAATGGTGGTAAAATTTCTCAGCGCTCCTTCCAGTTCCTGTTTGGCATGATCCCTGTTTACTCTGCTTTGATATTGAGGGTTTAATGCTTTTGACCAGTCGGTACTCTGGGCAAAAAGGAGTTCTCTTGCCGCCTGGTTTAATGTCCTTTCTTTTAGCCCTGTATCGCCGGTAAACCTCTCCGTCAGCTCCGTCATGCGCTGAATGGAACGGAAAATATGTCGGTAAATCCAGTCATTGGAAGCGTCCAGCAGCAATTCGGCATAACCGTTTAAAAGATTTGAAGAATATCCCGGTTCAACAGTCTGAATGGACGAGCTGGTTATTTGTGCAAGGTAATCTGACGGAGTGCAAAGACAGGGAGTTTTTCTTTGATCGATTTCGCTTATTAAAGTCTTTAAAAAAAATATTCCTTCATGCCATGTACGGAGTAATTCGTCGGCATTTAAAGTACAGATACATACAGGGTTGTCCATGTATTCGGATGCAGCTTCCAGGCGCGAAAGCCGGAGGTCAAGGTATTTTTTTGCCGCTGCGGCAGCGCAGGTTTTTGCCGCTTCCCGGTTGTACGGCTGATGTTTTTTTTCAACACCGCACGTCCAATACCGGTAACCTGTAGAGTACCGGGTTTTCCCCCCGCCCAAAAATTGTTTAAGAGTTCTGGGGGAAAGTTCAAATCCCGCATCATGGCAGGATCGGTATATTCCGCTTTCTGCTGTTATGTGATTTTCCAAATCCTGCTGGGCAGTACTGTCCCGGCCGAATACCAGGAAGCCGGACGAAGTTTTTACCGGATAAAAAAAACCGGTTTCCGCCGGAGGATTTCCCATAACAAGGGCATGGGTATCGGCTATTGTATATGTTAATCCGTATTCACTCAGATAATTTCCCAGTTCCGCAGTCCATCCCATTTCAGGCAGCCAAAAACCGGTTGGATTCTTTCCCAAATATTTCCGGTGGTGAATTAATGCAGTTTCTATTTGGGCGCGGATCGCTTCTCCCATAGAAGCGTAAAAAGGAAGGTAGGAGTTTGTAGCTGTGGTTAACAGGAATTCTACTTTGCCTTTTTCATGATAATCAGCAAAGGCTCCCAGAATATCCATATTGTATTTTTCAGTCATCGCGGTTTTTATGCGGCAATCCCTGTTGTAATACTGTTCGGCGAGAATTTTCATTTCTTCGTTTGCTGCACAGCGTTTTAGTTCTTTTTTTCCAAAGTCAATTCTTTTTTCCATCCATTCAAGAAAACGTTCCAAAAGCCTGTTATCCTGAAGGAGACCGCAAAGGGAAGGAGATAAAACCATTCCCAGGCGAAACGGCAAATTTTCTTCTTCAAGCAGTTCAAACAAATCAAGTATGGGCAGCCATGTTTCGGAAAGCGCTTCAAAAAAATCATGCTCTTCTTCGGAAAAATCACCTTTTGGTTCTGTGCAAACGAACGGGTGATGACAAAAAATAATTAAGGAAATGTATTTCTGCTTCATGAACGATTGTATGAAACCCTGTCTGCAGATCGAAGTATCGAAAATTCCGATACGCCGGAAAGCCGGATCAACGGACTGGATAAATAGTTTGTATTTTCGGGGTTATTTAAAAATTTCGGAATTATAAATGGACGGGACATAATAACCGTAGTATTCAGTCCCCGAACCCAAAGAGCGATGCGGTAAATTCCGAAAGCAGGAAAACCAAGATACCAGGAATTATCATCGTTTCCGACAGGTACGGTAAATGACTCTGTAAAATCGCCGTCTCTGCAGTTTTCCGGACTGCTTTCATTGGTTTTTTTGTTTTCCAGTGCTTTAAGGGCATACCCTTCAAAACCGGGAGCCGCTTCGTAGCGTTCTCTGTCCTGGGCTTTAATCTCCCAAAAAACATAAACCCACTGAGGGTCCCTGGACAGTACTTCCAGATAGGTAATGTGATACTGTTGCGGCAAAGATGCTGTTTTTGAATTCAAAGAAGAATTGCGATGGCTTTCATTCACTGCGCCTTTCGGCCCGGAAGCTGTATTTAAAGATGAACTGAACATTGCTGATGTTTCAATGTTCTTTTTCTCATGCAAATAATATTTGTCGAATAATGGTTTTGAATTTGCTTCTTCATCAAGTACATTATCCAGTAATTCCCTGATTATAAAGATCCTGTCCAGATCGGGAGGAATACTGATCCCCGCCTGATCTGCCAATTTTATCAATTCTTTTGTTGTTGAACTTTCCAAAAACATTTTATATTTTACTGTTTCACTGTCTATCATGCACATACCGCCTCCTGGCGGTAAACTATAATAATTTCCTTGCGATCGCGGGGCAAAGCCCCACATGATTTTATAATCATGGAAAAACAGTTTTTTCTTGTCAAGTGGCGGGCGGCACAATGCCTGTGGGCGGCATTATTCTTTTCTTCGCACAGCTTTAAATAGTTCGTCCCGGCTTAATGTTTTCCAAAGAGGCCGGCCGTGAGGACACCGGGGCAGCGATGTTTCCTTGTTACAGAGTGCCAGAACTGATTCCGCCAATGCAAGCGCCGATTTATCGTCCAGATAATCCTTGTCTTTTACGGCAGCGTGGCATGCAAAAGTCGCAGCCCAGCGTTCTACAATGTTTTCTTTGGCTTTTTGCAGCGCCAGAATAGCTTCAACCGTTTCACTGTCTGACATTTTCCATCCGGCAGGGAGAGCCTCTATGCGCCACGAGTCGCCGCCTTCGTTTTTCAGTACTATGCCAAGAGCGGCCAGTTCTTCTTTTTTTGTCAGAAGAAAGCGATCTTCTTCGTCATTGCCGGTGTTAAACAGAATTGGTACCAGCAATTCCTGCGTGCCAATACGGCCGTCTAAAAATTTATTATAGAGAAGCCGTTCATGGGCGGCATGCTGGTCGATTAGATAAATAATGTCTTCCCGTTCTACGATGATAAAGAGATCCAATACTCTTCCTGCAAATCTTATGTTATTACGCGGATTTTCACTGTATGGGGAACCTGCGCTTAAATGTTCAATCGGATCATAGTTTGTAGCTTTTTCTGCCGCAAATAATTCTTGTGTTCTGTTACCTGACGGCAGCGGAGTAAATTCTTCCCGTCTTTCCAGCAGGGCTTGCATTGCAAGTCTGTTGTCCTGGCTTTTGTGTGTATCGCCGTATGTATTAATATGTGTGTAATTGCGCAGCGCCGTTGTAATGCTGTGGTGAATTGCTCCGGCATCAACAAAGCGGACTTCCCGTTTTGCCGGATGGATATTAAAATCCGTCAGGGCAGGATCAACTTCTGCAAATACTGCTCCCAGCGGATGAGTACCGTTGGGGAAGAATCCGGCAAGGCCGAATTCCAGAGCCTGCATCAATCCGAAATCCTGGATACGCCGCTTATTTGCAAAGATGTATTGCTGCCTTCGATCTTTGCGGAATAATTCAGGGCCGCCGAATACGATTGTTACTCTAAAACCCTTGCCGGCTGTTTCTACGGTGTGCAGGAACGGACGTTCCTGAGGCTCAAGTAACAGTTCTCCGAAACGTTTTTGCAAAACAGGAATACTTTCTCCTGTATCTGTGCAAGGCTGGAGTTGGAGTTTTAATACACCATCCTGAACAAAACAGAAAGAAACGCCGGGAAAAGCCAATGCTTTTTCCGTAAAAATTTGGCGGCACAAGGCTGCTTCGCTTAATGCCCGCTTTAAGAAACGCTTACGGGCAGGGATTGAATCAAAAAGGCCAAAGATTCTGACACTGGTTCCGCGCTTTCTTCTGGTTTGGGTTAATTTGTATGGTTCTGTTTCAAGGAGCCATGCTTCTCTGCCGTCTGTACTGGTAATTATTTCAAGTCTGGCAACAGCCGCAGCGGCGGCCAGAGCTTCACCCCGAAAGCCCAATGTAGTAATGCGCGAAAGATCATCCAGCGATTGTATTTTGCTGGTAGCATGAGTTTTAATGCAAAGAGAAAGGTCTTCTTTGTTCATTCCGCAGCCGTCGTCAATAAGCTCTGTTTTTTTTATACCGCCTTCTTCAATTGAAAGTTCGATATTTGCCGCTCCGGCATCGAGTGCGTTATCTATTAATTCGCGAACAAGAGCTGCAGGACGATCAATTACTTCTCCGGCGGCAATTTTTTTTGCTTCATCCGGTTCAAGGATCCTAATCATTGATCTGCGCCGTTGAACAGATCCAGCTCCGGGCTTTCCTGTGATTTTGCATCCGGAGAGTTAAGGAGTATTTCTATGCGGCTTTCGATTTTTTCAAGGTCTTTTTCCAGAGAACGGGCCAATTTGATCCCTTCTTCAAAAGCTTTAAGGGAATCCTCCAGCGAAATATCGGTTTTCCTGATTGTTTCACCCAGGTTTTCCAGTTTTTCCAGCCGTTCTTCAAAGTTTTTCATCACATTATCCTCTTATGATTCCTGTAATTTTTCTGTTTTTTCCGTAACTGCCAGGACAAGTCCTTCCATAGGTCTGATTCTTAGTTTATCGCCTGGCTTTGCATCCTGTCCGCGCCGCAGTATTTTACCCGAGCGTTCGTTTATTACAACGGAAAAACCGCGTTCGAGTATTGCAAGAGGGCTTCCCGCTTCAAGGCTTGTCCTGGTCAGCGCCAGCCGCATACGATATTTGTCAAGTCTTTCCTGCAGGGAAAAAATTAATGTTTCCTTGGCGTCATCGAAACGGACCAGAACGGGCTGCAGTATGGACCGGAATCGCTGTTCCAGATCATCAATACCAAAAGGCCGCAATAAAAGCCTGGCTCTGTCCAGTTTTGATTGTAGTGCGGTTTTAATTTCTTCTTTCAGAAAGATAACCCGTTCCAGTGTTTCTTTTCTGTTTGCGCTGACCAGTTCCGCCGCCGCCGATGGGGTAGGTGCACGGAGATCCGCCGCCAAATCACAAAGAGCATTATCTATCTCGTGGCCTACCGCGCTGATTACGGGGATTTCCGAATCCGCCACTGCACGAACCACGGCTTCTTCGGAAAAGGGAAGTAAATCTTCCAGAGAACCTCCGCCTCTTCCGACAATAAGCACGTCTGCCAGTTTCCATTGATTTGCCTGTTCGATACGCCGGGCGATGCTTTCCGCTGCATCATCCCCCTGAACCAGTGTCGGAAAGATAACTACATGAATGCCGGAAGCCCTGCGCCGCAGTATGTTAAGTATGTCCTGTACCGCAGCCCCTGTTTGTGAACTGACTATTCCGACAGTTTCCGGAAACAGCGGGATTGGTTTTTTTCTGTCTTTGTCAAAAAGCCCTTCGGCTGCCAGTGCACGTTTTCGCTTTTCCAGCATTGCCAGGATATCCCCTGCGCCGGCCAGCTCCATATCTTCACATACAAGCTGATAATTTCCGCGCTGGGGATACACCGAAATCCGCCCCCGGACTCTCAGGAGCATTCCGTCTTTTGGCTCGAAGTTCAGCGCAGGCAGACGGTTTTTAAACATTACAGCGTCTATTTTTGCTTCCGGATCCTTTAAGGAAAAATACAGATGGCCTGAACCGGAAGGACGAAAATTGGACAGCTCTCCTTCTACCGTGATCTGCGGAAAGGAGCTTTCCAAATTGTGCCTGATAAGACCGGTTAGTTCGGAGACGGTAAAACTTTGCTGCACGGAAACAGTCTAGCACGGGCAACCCCCGCAGAAGAAGTGGTCAGTGGAAGAGCAAATAACAAAGAATAAAGAGCAAAGAGAAGAAGAATTTCACACGGAGGCTCAGAGATCACAGAGGACACTGAGGTAATCATAAATAAAGCTCCGTGCCTCCGTGGCTCCGTGTGATATTTCCTTTACATTATTTCCGTCTTTTGCTATTATCGTCCACTTCGATTTGTTCGGTTGCTTTGGCGGCGGTAAACGTTTACCGTTTAGAGGCAAACGCTTACTGTTTTAAGGCAAATGTCCACCGTTTTTAGGCGTTTATTTACCGTTTTTGGGTCAAAATGACCCATTTTACCCGGTAAATTCGGTGGTAAACCCACTGAATTGGCGATTAGCATAGCATCTTGCAGGGAAATTTATTCAAGTCTTGCATGATAAGCAGCGAAATGTGCGTGTTATTATGTACATGAAGCATGGGGAGCCATTGCGTGTATTGGTTTGTTGCGTATACATGGAGTTATGCGAAATATTAATAGAAATATATTGTTAAAATAGGATATTTACAATAAAACAATTATAGAGGATAAAATGGATTGTTATTGTACAGAAAACGAAGAAAAATTTATCTATTGTGTTGAAAATGCAGAAGAAAAATATGTTCAAAATATTGAACACGCATGGTTTAAAAGGGAAAATGGAAAATTTACCAAAGAATATCCAAATAATATTGAACATAAAGATATAATAAAAAATAATTTTGTGAAATATGGTGAATCAATGTTTAAATCGGAAGGAAATTGGAAACACTCACTAAAAATATTTGCAGAAAAATGTTGTCAAGAAAAAATAAAATGGTATGTATTTGGAAGTGCAAGTGAAACCATTATTGGAGTTGATATAGAACCATTTGATTTAGATATAATAATTCATGTGGATCATTTTTACAAAGTGGAAAAATTGTTTTTGGAATATTTAATGGAACCATTTGTAGATAATAAAAAAACATGGGTTGTACAATATTTTGGCAGAATATGTATTGACGGAATAATGATTGATGTAGTTGCGGAAGAAAAATTGAATGAAGAAAATAATGAATATCAAAATATATCATGGGAAAATTATGAAATAAAAGTATATCCATTATTAAAACGTTATTATATTGAAAAGGAAGGAAAAAATAGAAAGGAAAGAATAGAAAAAATAGAAGAATATATGAAAAAAAATGGAATAAAATTGGGGGTTGACAATAATATGCATTGAAAATATAATGTAAATATAATATATTTTTAGCGAAAAAAGGGAGAAACAAAATGGCTGTTACTCATTATAGTACACCAACAATAATTGTTCTCGACGAGATGCAGGTAATGTTAGACACTGTTACGGAAATGCTCGACAACTATTATCATGTAATAGGGGTAACCAGTTTCGGCACTTTGTTAAAGACAATGCCTAATTGCAACCCATCATTGTTTTTATTGGATACGGAAATATCAAGACCATCATTTTATTCGGCTGGAAATGTAGAAATTTCAAGCGGTTTTGATATAGCGAGGCAGATTCGCAAAATGCCCAAGTTCGCTAAAACTCAAATTTTATTTATGACGGCAGTAGCGAAGGTAGAGACAATTACAAACGCGATTAAATGCGGCGGCGGCGGTGTTATCGTTAAACCTCCAAGCAAGGTTGTCTTGCTTGGAAAGATTAATTACTTGCTGTCGCCGGTAACGGTAACAATAGCGCAAACAGAAAAGATTTTAACCACAGACACAAAATTTTCACAACTGGCATTTTCCATGCTGGTTACACGCATGAAAACGCTCTATGCCAAATACCATACAAAAGAAACCCTGCAAACTTTTGCAGAGGAAATTACCGGGTTTATTGAAAAGTCAAAAGTGCTTATGGCAGCAGACTATGAAACTATCGGGCAATTATAAGGAGAAGAAAAGATGTTAATATCTTATGAAAAAGCAGCACAAATGATTGAAGAAGGGAGGATTCTGCATATCGCGGGTACAGAGGCTCTTCTTAAAAAACTTCCTAAAGGGAAATGGATCGGCGGTTCCACCGAGTATTTTATGGCAGAAGAAGGCGGAAAAGTTTCCAGTGATTTATTGTTTGTTACGGATTTTTCTGAAACGAGTTCCGTCTATGAGAAATTTAAAATTCAATCTTATGACGAAAAGAATATCTGCAAAGTGTCATCCGACGCTTATGAAAACGGTTTTTCAGTCCTTATTGTTCCTTTTGACAGTGCGGTTCATAAGGAATACGCACAAAATGCATCAGGGTATGAAAATATGTTTTTACGCCACATTGTCGGATGGATCGCCGGACTTAATCTTGAAAAAGAAGGACAAACACCTATGGCGGTTAATGGGTTTACAGGGGAAGTATTTTCCGGTAAAGCGGTTGCGCTTCATTTGCAAACCAAAGAAGATAAGACCATATCCGTCAACATAATCAATATTTTTGAACAAGATACCTCATCCCCTGTAATAGAGTTTTCCGAAGAAGGGTTTCATGTTAAAAAATGCCTCGTAAACGGAAAAGAGGTTGTTTTTGCCGATTATATAGCTAAAAATAAAATAGACACAAAGCTCCCGATTGTCGGTGATTATTCAGGAAGCGGCGTCAACATTTCATTCAAATCAATTGACGATGACATTGTAAATTTTTACGCACCTGTATTTCAGGGAATAAAGTACAGGATCGCCAAACCCGTATCTGACTATGAAGAGTTGTTTAACAAGCATATATTGGAACATACCGATGATTCATCTGCGTTTTCCTGTAACTGTATTTTAAATTTCCTCTACGGCGATCTTGAGCATAAAAAAATTGAAGCGTTTGCCGGACCAATTACATTCGGCGAGATTGCCTATCAGCTTGTGAACCAAACTTTGGTGTATGTGACTGTTATGTGATAGGGAGAAAATATATTGTTAATAAAATAATACAATATATTTAAAATCCCTGCCCGCTAACAATTACTTACCTGTGCCTTGGGCAATCCTGTCAAATTGATCCGAAACTCCCCGGAATATTTCCACTAAAACGGGATCAAAGTGCGTTCCGGCGTTTTCTATAATGATTTTACATGCGTCTTCGTGGTTAAACGGTTTTTTGTAGGGGCGCTCGGAAGTTAATGCGTCGTATACATCGGTAATGGCCATAAGCCGGCCTTCCAGAGGAATACTTTTGCCTTTGAGCTTCATTGGGTATCCGGTCCCGTCCCATTTTTCGTGATGCGTTCCGGCAATATACAGCGCATGTTTTAAAAAAGCATGTTCCTGGGTAACGCTGATTATTTTTTCTATTGCATCCACTCCCGCGATTACATGAGTTTTCATAATTTCGAATTCGTCTCCCGTTAACTTGCCGGGCTTGTTCAGAATTAAATCACTAATGGCAATTTTCCCTACGTCATGGAGCTGAGTTGAAGGCAATACGAAATCCATATCCCAGGTGGATATTTCTTCTTTGTAAATTGCTTTG
>WRIX01000011.1 GCA_009782495.1 Treponema sp. | reverse complement strand
GCCATAATGCGGTATCTGAGCAGTAAGGGTACTTTTACCGGAACCGTTCGGTCCGGCAAAAATCAGGACTACTGGTTTAGACATATTCCCGTGTGCCGTCAGCGTTTTCGAGGTATGCCTGCTTTGTTTCTGTGTCATACCGGGCAACTGGAAGCCCTTTTCTTTGCTTCTCTGCTATATCCTGTTTAATTGCGTTATTGAACGCCCTGGAAACTTCGTCAGTACTCATTCCCCCAATCCCTTGCTTACCGGCATGTACCGGAAAAGGGATACCCCTTTGGTCAACCGCTTTGCGCAGGAAAATATTCACAGCATTTGACATATTAAGTCCAAGATAGCCGAAAAGGGCCTCTGCATTTTCCTTAAGTTCACGATTCACCCTAATTGTTACCCGGACATCTTGAGTCTGCATAAATTTGTCTCCTAAATATGAATATATTATCTGTTTTTAAGCATGTCAACCATTTGGTGTCTTTTGTATGACTTTTGGTGTATTATTATTTCTCTATCATCTTAAAGTATCCCGGTTTTTGCCCCGGCGATTTTATCTGTAATGGAATCCAGAATTTTCTTTATTTCCAGGTATTCGCTTTTCCGGGGAACCGTTTCTTTCAGCATCCTGTCAATTTGAAACACCAGGAGCAGCATTTTTATCTTTATCATGATAACTCCTATACAATGCAGTGGTTATTAACTTTCATACCATTGGCCTATGGCACGGATCTTCTGGTTCCGGCGGCGGATCAATGTTTCTGAGTTATAACACTGTAACTCTGCTATTTCTTTTATGAGTATTTCCTTTATAGTTGCGGCACAGGCGGCCGGGTCCGTGTGGGCGCCGCCGGGCGGTTCTTCTATTATACCGTCAATTACATTAAAAGCCATAAGATCCGTGCTGGAGATCCTCAGCATTGCGGCGGCGTCCTTTACCCGGCTAACATCACGAAGCAGTATTGATGCGCAGCCTTCCGGACTGATCACCGAATAGATTGCATTTTCCAGCATGTAGACCTTGTCTCCTACACAAATACCCAGGGCGCCGCCCGAACCGCCTTCGCCGATAATGATGCATACGATGGGTGTTTTAAGCTGACTAAAATCCCGCAGGTTGTGTGCGATTGATTCGCCAATTCCTCTTTCTTCCGCGCCCAGGCCGGGGTATGCTCCGGGAGTGTCCACAAAGGTGATAACAGGTCTGCGGAATTTTTCCGCCTGTTTTGCAAGACGCAGGGCTTTACGGTAACCTTCCGGATTGGCCATGCCGCCGTTTCGTGTTACTTTCTCCTGAACGCTGCGTCCTTTCTGGTTGGCAATAATAGTAACCGGGCAGCCGTTAAGGAAAGCAAGCCCGCCTACGATTGCCGGATCATCTCCGAATACACGGTCGCCGTGGAGTTCCGTAAAATCATCGAAAATGCTGTTAATGTAGTCCAAAGAACAGGGCCGGCCGGGATGCCGGGCTAGTTCCACCCGCTTCCATGCGCTTTCTGTCTGTGTTGCCTCCCTGAGCTTGTTTTTCAGTTGATTCATTTCTTCCGAAATATCAATACCTGTTTCTTCTGCAAGAGCTGCCAATTCAATTAATTTTTTTTGCAGTGCGTTATTATTCATTTTTTACCTGGCAAGTATTTTGTGGAAATCAATGAGCCGTGAAAGAAGTTTTTTCTGTTCCTTTCTTGGGCTGATAATATCGACAAAACCTTTTTTAAGCTGGAACTCCGCCTTTTGAAACCCTTCGGGGAGTTTCTGTTTGATTGTCCCTTCGATTACACGAGGGCCTGCAAAACCGATAAGCGCTCCCGGCTCGGCTATGGTGATATCCGCCAGCATGGCAAAAGAAGCGGTAACACCTCCGGTGGTGGGATCGCACAGTACGGCAAAAAAAGGTACGCCTGCATTGTCCAGTTCCGAGGCGGCGCTGGAGGTCTTTGCCATTTGAAGCAGGGAGAAGATCCCTTCCTGCATTCGTGCGCCGCCTGAAGTTGCATATATTATGACCGGAAGTTTTTCTTCTGCACCTTTAAGCATCGCCCGGCTTACTTTTTCACCAACGGCCGAGCCCATAGAGCCACCCATAAAACTAAAAGACATAAGGACCAGGACAACAGGTTTCCCTTCTATTGTACATGTTCCGGTTATTACAGCTTCTTTCATGCGGGCTTTATATTCTGCTTCTGAAAGTTTTTCTTCATAGCCTGTAAGATCAATGGGGTTCAGGGAACTGATGTTGGCGGAATATTCTTTAAAACTTTCGCTGTCTGCAATGTAGGCTATTCTTTCCGCGGGTTCCATCCGGTAATGGTATCCGCACGAGGAACAAGTATTTAGGGCGGCCGTGATAGCCTTTTTGTCCTGGGGAATCCCGCAACCGGGGCAACATGTTAGCGTCTGAAGGCCCATTGTACTTCCCTGTAAAATAGTTTATAGTGTATACTATATACTTTATCATAAAGAAGTAACTATGGATAATGTAAAGCAGCAAATCAAAGAACTGATAGTCAAAGCTCTGGAGCTTGAAGATATCAGGCCGGACAATATTGTTGATTCGGAACCCCTGTTCGGGGAAGGTCTGGGCCTTGATTCCATAGATGCCCTGGAACTGAGTGTGGCGCTGAAAAAGACATTCGGCGTAAAATTCTCCGCAGAAAACGCAGACAACAAGAAACATTTTGCCTCGGTGGATGCCCTGGCGGCGCATATTCAGGCAATAAGAGGAACATAGAATATTCCTTCACCCTTGGCTGCTTCCGCAATTAAAAATAAATTATTTATACTTTTGTAAAAATTTAGCTATTAACTCATCATATTCCATTTTCTGTGAAGCCCTAACATGTGAGTGTCTGCCTTTGGGAAAAAAACAAATTTCTTTATGCTCCGACACACACGCTTCAAACAGTTCTTCGCTGTTTGGTTTAATACAAAACTTATCCATAGCGCTCCAGATAAACAAAATCGGAATATCAATATCTTTCATATATTTTATCGGAATTTCTTTAAAAGGTCTGGCCTTAGCAAGTATAAATATAAGGAAAAAAACCATATGAATAGCAGGGAGTATGGGCGCTTTATACGCTTTGGAGATGGCTTTAAAGAACTCATAATAACTTTTAAATAATCCGTCAGTCACTATCCTCTTTAGTAAACCGTTACCTTCGTTTTTAAGTTTACTATATGTATAAACCGCCGTTGCACCGCCAATGCAAATGCCATGAATTGTAAAATCAGCTATATTAAATTTCTCGTTTATCAGCTTAATCCATAAAATTAAATCGTCACTTTCCTTTATGCCTCCTGTTTGATATTTCCCGTCACTAAGGCCATGAGAGCGAACATCGACAACCAAAATATTGTGTTCGCTTTTAACATAAACATCGGCAAAATAGTAAGAATAGAGCAGTGACTCACCCCTTCCCTGCAAGATTACGGCGCATTTGTTAAATCCGAAATTAATGTATTCACCGTATAAATTAAGACCGTCGCTTACTATATGAAGCTGCTCCGTTATATCCTTAAATTTTTGAGACCAAGCCACTCCTTCGGAAAACATACGCATTTGTGACTCGTCCTTTTTTTGGGTGCATTCCCTGGTTCTTTTTTTAAAAGGGCTGCGGTATGTGGTGTTTATAAAAATCAAAAAAACCAAAAGCAGGAATATAAGTATGCTGACAATCGCAAGAAAGACGATAATATAAATGCCTGCAATTGCCCAAGGATTATCTATTGTACCGGTTAATAATTTATTCATAGTTTTAACATTGTCTCGTTATTGACTTCTTCCTCTCTAAATTTTTAGAGTGACTCTATTTGCAAAATCAAAACAATTGTTGTTCATCATGCTATATCTGCCCTGTCCAAGACAGGATTTGGCAAACTTCTCTATATCTTCTGTTTTTCTGATAAATCGTTTTTTAATTATACGGACTTCGGGAATTTTAGCGCCGCAAAACTCATTCAATGAAACAGAATTGACAACCACATTTTCACCTGCTCTGTTTACAGCGTGACCAAACTGGATAACCTCATTGGCATTCAAAAATACACCGTAATGGTAGTAAGAGCCTGCATTAATACGGATGACATTACCTGGTTGCGGCGCGATAAATTCGTATTTATACGATAACCTTTCAGCCTTTTTCTTTTTCAATTCGTAGAAAAGCAATAAAAATTTATTGTATATTTCTTCATTTATTTCTTTAAACTTTGCTTTAGTGAGCTCTGCATTTGTATAGCCTGATAAATCTATGCTGTTTCCAATCATTAAATGTACTCTCTTAAAGAGTCCGTAATTAAAATCGTTAACAATCGGAATAATTTTTGCTCCCATTTTAACCGCAAGCATTATATATCCTGCAGAAAATTTTGAGGGTTCGAATGTATGCTTAAAACCGCCCTCGGGAAAAATCATAATAGACCTGCCTTTTGCAATTATCCTCCTGCTTTTTTCAATAAAATCAAAGCTATTTACTTCGCTATCAACGAAAATCCCCCCTGCTACATATACTATAAACTTTACTATTTTTAATCTATATTTGTAAAAATCTGTAGCTATAAAGTGTAATCTTTTGAAAAAAAACCTAAGCGCAATAACAAGGCCGTCCAAAAAGGAACGATGATTTGATATAATTATAGCGCTGCCTTTAATTCGTTTATTTTGCCTGCGGTCGTCCTCATAATAAGTTTTCGTTTTGAGCATAAATATTTGAAGGAATAACGCCGGTATGAGATGCAAATAATATATAATCGTACTCATAGCATCTCCTTTAAATATTTATAAAATTTATCCGGAGTGCGCAGACCTTTGTTCTTTACAGGGTTAAATTGAATGTTAAATATACTTTCAAGTTCACATAGCAGCGAGAAATACCCAAGACTATCCCCGCCTAAATCTAAGAAGAAGTCTTCGTTTGATTGAACCTCTGCATCCGTATCTGCCGCCTTTTTAAATGCTTGCTTGATTACTGACATTGTTTCATCTTCCTGCCCATCATTTTGTCTTTTTTCACCGCCTACGAAGTTGGCGCCATCTTCGAAGCTGGCGCCGTCGTTTAGCTTTTTATAATCATTCAGCACTACCTCGCCTTCATCAATTTTTTTTCTAAGAAGCGCGCGCGAGACTTTTATTGCGTTTGGACTTGCAATGGGTTCATATGTTACGAAAATATCGTTAACATAGTGCCCATAGGCAATTTTTGCCAATGTATTTTTTATCTTCTTGATTTCATTAACAATTATATCGCCTGGCATTATTTTATTGTACTCTAAAACAATGGCAAGTCTTTTCTCTATCTCTAAAACACAAAATCTGTTTGCACTTTTAACATTTAACATATTTTGAATTGTATCGGGACTAATATTTTCGCCATTTTCACCGATATATAGGTCACTCTTTCGTCCGACAACAAAAAGCTGACCGTTTATTGTTTTTACTAAATCGTTTGTTTTAATGCAGCGCCTGACACTCTCCTCGGTATCCAGCGAAATGATTCGTTTGCACATTGAGCCGCTCGAAACAACCAAAGTTTCGTCTTCGTCATGTATGTAGCTGACATTTTTAAAGGGGTTCCCGATTGAGCCGTTGGTTCTTTGTCTTATCCTTTTTGCAAAATTTGCTCCTGTAATCGCCGTTTCCGTCGTACCGTAACCGTTAAAAAGAGGGTAGCCGATACAATTAATGATTTTTAGCACCTCGCCGTCTATATGCGCACCGCCGGAAATCATAAACCTCGGTGACATTCCGAACGAGGCGGCAAGCACATCCTTAAAAAGTTTTCTTGAAACCGCAGCGCCGAACGAAGGAAATATATTTTGTAAAGTAAAAGCAAGTTTTATCCCTTTTTTGAATTTTTTTTTCTGCTTTTCACTTTCCTGCGAAATACCGCTAATTATGCCCCTGTATAATTTATGAAACAGAATCGGGGGTGCAAAAATATGCGTCACCTTGTGCCTATTTATCGTTCCCCTGATAGTGTCCGGTGAACTATCTTTCAGAAAAACCATTGTTCGTCCGAAAAAAGCATACCAAAAATAACTCACCATTATTCCGAAAATGTGGAAAAGCGGCAAAATCATAGCAACCTTGATTCTTTTTTGGTAGTCGCTCATCAGCCACTTATTGGTTCTTATATTGTGTGGGGTACTCAAAATTTGATTTACAACAGCCTCGCCGTCAAACACGCATATCTTTGCTTCAAGCCCTGTCAGGGTAGAGGAAAGTGCAAATTCGTTTTGCCAGAATTCTTCTGTAATTTGCGGGCATTTTTTGTCAAAAACGTCGATGTTTACAATTGTAAAGTCAATATAGTCAGCCGCACCAGTTATTACAAGTTTAACATTCAGTTTTTTAAGGAGTTTTATTCGAAGTTCCGGGGGATAAAATGAATTAATTAAGTACGGTTTACTCCCGCTCATTAAAACACCCCAAAATGCAATTAAAAAATTTGGCGTATTGCCAAGGTCGATACCTATATATCCCGAAGTTTCGTTGGGGTACATATGCTTAATATATGCAGCGAACGCCCTTATCTCCAAATCATGCGCTGCATAGGTTACCGCATTAACTTCAAAATCAACAAGTCTTTCATAAGCAATAAGGCCGGAATGTGAAAACATAACGTTATAAACATCCTTTAATGTTTTGTTAGATTTTACTATCGCGTCAATGTCTTCCTTGATGATTTTTGTATAATTTCCCACAAAATGCTCCTGATTTTGTTCTTATGATTAATTATTTCCGGTATTTCTTTTTGTATTCTCTGTCAAGTTTCCCAAGCATGTTTAACCTTGCAATTCTTTCAAAGCAGCCAAATAAGTATTTTCCAAGAATTAGCCGCAAACCTGCGGCAATTTTTCTTCCTATCCGCTTGCCGAAAGAATGCCATTTTGAAGAAAGGTGGTGTATCGTCATTGTATTTTCGGTAATTTTTATCCTGTGGGTAATGTAGTGTTTGGGGAAGAAGTATTCTGCCGAAAGAAGCATCACATTGTCCTGTATTTTTTTGGTTTTTCCGTCCAATTTGGGGTTATAAAGCCTCTTGATTGAGGCGCTGAAATTCAAAACGCATAACATATTTGAATGGGAATCAAGCTTTTCGCAGGGTGTAAGATACCTCTCGTACACTTCCCGGATTAATCTGTGCCCTTTTTTTGCACCCAAAACAGCACAACCAAACCAAAAATCCGTTTCATATCCGATAAAAAAGTCGTTTTCAGCGGCTAGCCCGTCTAACGGTTTGAAAAGCTCAATGTCGGTATCAAGATAAACGCCGCCGTGATTTAATAGAACATAACTTCGTATAACATCGGCGGCAAGCGCCCAATTTTCCTTTTCAATCGCAGTTTTAACCCAGGAATTACCATCACAATCAAAATTTTCTTCACTCCATCTGATTATTTCCCAATCAGGATGAAGCTCCCGCCAGCCTTGTATAAAAGCGTGATACTTCTCAGGAATTTCCCTGCTCCCAAGCCAAACATAGTGTATTGTCTTTTCAATCATAGAATTGCTATACCGTAAAATTCCTTTCTTCTATTATATGCAAAGTATCTCTTAAAAGCATTATATTTTGTTTTTATTTTTATGTCACGGGGATCCCGCTCAACATGGGCAATGCGACGTACGTATTGACAAATATGACAATACTACATATAATAAAGACATATGCGTGCTATAAAGCGCCTTTTCTTTTTCTCAGTCTGCGTTGTCTGCATTCTTTCATGTACATCAGTTGCCAGAAAAGATGTACTATATGTATATCTTACAAACAGCTCAAAATTCGTTTTGCTGCCCCCGGAAGGAATTGAACAAGCCATGGATATGGCTCAGTTTTTATCTGCTGAATTCAGGGGTCAAAATTATTTTTTAAATTCCTGGGTAAAGGCAAATGAGAATGCAATAGAGATGATCTTTTTTAATGAATTGGGCGCAAGTATAGGAGAGCTTTCTTACAGAAACGGCACAGTTAGTTTCTCATCAACTATTTTTCCAAGTTCTGTTATAAAGTCTTTTAAACCGGAATATGTTATAGCTGATTTTCAACTTTGTTTCTATGATCCGGTTCTGCTGGGCATATCACTAAAAGACTGCGGCCTTGTTTTGGAAACCAAAGATCACAGCCGCCGTATTTTAGACGGGAATAAAGTAATAGTCGAGATAAAAAAAACGGAGAATACTGTTGAACTGGTAAATCATTTGCGAAAATATGCTTATACTTTGGAAGGAGATTTTCATGGAATCCGGTAAAGATGATTATTTCAACAAGGATAAATAACTATGAATAGAAATAGTAAAAACTTATTTCTGTGCTTTTTTCTTGTATTTTCTTCGGCATGGGGGGCAGAGGAAGATATTTTCCGCCATCCACTGTCGCCGCTGACTATGAATACTTTTAATGAAACCTGTGCAAATCTTGCAAAAAGAACCATTATCAAAGGAAATTTCGTACAGGAAAAATACCTAAATCGCCTTGATAGATCGCTTATGTCTTCCGGTAATTTTATTATTGCAACAGAACAAGGTATGGTTTGGGAAACATTACAGCCTTTTCCCTCTACAATGATACTGAGTAAGCATTTTATTATGCAGTCAAGACCGGACGGGCGAAAATCTGTTTTAAGCGCTCAAGGGAACGAAACATTTACACAGATGTCTGATGTTATAAGCATGGTATTTTCCGGTCAGAGTAAGGGGCTTTTGGAAAATTTTGAAGTTTACTTTTTTGGCAGTGCTTCCAATTGGAATATGGGGCTTTTGCCCCGGGACAGCATATTTGCTTCCTTTGTTATGAAGATAACAATGAGCGGTGATTCCGCAATACGATCTATCCGATTATTCGAACGAAACGGCGATGTTATTACATATACATTGTCAAACCTCAGTTATCCGGCAAGACTTACCGCTCATGAAGAAGCTTTTTTTTCAATTCCATGATTTAATGCCTCAAAGGAAGCATGGTATCTTCCTTAAGCTTTGGTTTATTGTTCATTTGGGCATCCCTGCACTATTGGGTCTATCATTGTTTTTTGCACCTCCATTGCGTTTAAGCACCCAGCTTTTGGATTTGCTTCCGCAGAGAGACATGTCAAAGATAGCTGAGGCGGACAACATACTTACAGAAAGAAACAGTCGTGAAACAGTTATTCTTTTTGCATCCCCCGTTTTTGAAAAAGCCAAAAATACAGCAATTTCTTTTTACAGCGAATTTAAAAATGCTGCAGAGGTTGACAGCGCCTCTCTTCTTTTTGATTCTCATGCTATTGAAGAAATTGCTGAATATTTCTATAAATACCGTTTTGTTATTGCCGGGAAAAACACCGTTGGATTACTGGAATCAGGCAATGCCGGGGAAATTGCTATGGATGCTCTGGCTTCGGTTTACGGAGCATTTAACTATATTCCGCTTACTCATATTGACAAAGATCCTTTTCTTCTGACAGAAAGACGAACGAGAGAATTTCTTGCATCGTCTTTGCTTTCAAGCGGGAATCTTGGCATTAAAGAAGATGTTCTGTCTGTCCAAAAGGATGAAATTTGGTATGTTATCCTTCGAATGACACTTTCTTCTGAAGCGGTTTCTGTTACCAATATTACAAACAGTATTATCGGTGAAATTTATTCCGCTGCAGCATTGATTAAAGAAGCCGAACCTGAACTGGAATTGTATTTCTCCGGATTTCCTTTTCACAGTTATGAAAGCGCTTCCAGTTCACAAAAAGAAATCGGTATTCTCTGTACTATTTCACTGGTTTTTATCCTCTTGCTTTTTTTTATTATTTTCCGTTCGCCCATTCCTGTCATTTTTTCTATACTGGATGTTTTAACCTCTTTGATGCTGGCAACAACTGCCGTTTTTTTATTTTTTAGAAATGTTCATGTTTTTACATTTATTTTTGGCACAACCCTGATAGGAATATGCATAGATTATTCTATTCATTTTTTTGTTTCGTGGCGGGGAAATACTGCATTAAAAAACGGATATGAAATTCGTTCTTCTCTTTTCAAAAGCTTGTTAATGTGCTTTGTATCAACTACAATTGGTTTTTTATCCATTCTTTTTACGCCTTTCCCTATTTTTAAACAGTTTTCAGTTTTTACCACGGCGGGGTTAATTAGTTCTTTTCTTTCCGCCAACTGTATCTATCCGCTATTGAAGCTGCCGGACGAACGTAAAAGGCAGTTTAGGTTTTTATATGGAAAAAAAATTTCCATACCTCCTGTATTTAAAATAATTTTTGTTTCGGTTTTGGCAGTAATCTTTATTATTATTCTTTGCCTTAATCCTCATGGTATGAAAATAAAAACTGATTTAAATTCTCTTTACACAATGTCGCCTTTCCTTGAGGAGTCGGAAAAACAGGCAGCTGTGGTTCTGGATCATGGCGCTTCACCCTGGTATTTTATCGTTACAGGCAGCAGCGCCGAAGATACACTAAAGAATGAAGAACGGCTTACCCTGATGCTGGAAGAAGAAATCGCCAGAGGAAATCTGGGTTCATTCATGGGAACTTCGATGTTTGTCCCTTCGTTAGAATATCAAAAAAATACCTATAAAGCTATGAACGCTCTGCTGCCTCTGGTTAGTTTGCAGTATGAGAACCTTGGATTCCCGGCGGAATATGAAGAAATGTTTTATGCGGAATTCGCTGCCGCAGAAATTTATTGCTCTCCCGAAGATATAATGTCCTGGACAGAGGTTTCTAATCTTTGGATAGGTGAAATAAACGGGTATTATTATTCTTGTGTGTTTCCTTTTCATGCTAAAGATTCCGGTGTTTTTAAATCCATTGCAGACGAACATGATTTTGTGTATTTAATCAATAAGGAAGAAGATATAAACCGCGATTTGGATATTGTTACAAAAACTATTGTGTTGTTATTTTTTATAGCCTATTTTATTATTTCCATTATTATTTTTATTGTTTATCCTTTAAAAAAGAGTATAAAAATTTTCATAACTCCTGTTTTGGGAATACTTGCTGTTTTGGCTGTCCTGGCTGTTAAAAAAATACCTTTGGGGTTTTTGCCCATTTCTGCTCTTATTTTGGTTTTTGGCCTGGGGATTGATTATATTATTTTCATGTCCGGCAGTAAAAACGGAAAGGATAAAAAATTTGCCAGCTTTGCGGTGTTAATATCTTTTTTTACTACCGTCCTTTCATTCGGCATTTTATCTTTTAGCAGCTTTACACCGATTAATATTTTTGGGTTTACTGTTGCAGTGGGGTTGACTGCGGCTTTTATATTCACAATGCTTTTGCAGGGAACGGCAGATGATTAATTGATAAAAAATGGTTTATAGTATATACTTTATCATAAAGAAGTAAATATGGATAATGTAAAGCAGCAAATCAAAGAACTGATAGTCAAAGCTCTGGAGCTTGAGGATATTAGGCCGGAAAATATTATTGATTCGGAACCTCTGTTCGGGGAAGGTCTGGGCCTTGACTCCATAGATGCCCTGGAACTGGGTGTAGCGCTGAAAAAGACATTCGGCGTAAAATTCTCCGTGGAAAACGCAGATAACAAGAAACATTTTGCCTCAGTGGATGCCCTGGCGGCGTATATTCAGGCAACAAGAGGAGCAGTATGACCAAGGAAGCAATTCTACAAAAGATACAGGATATATTAACTGCGGAATTTGAACTTGAGAGTGAGGCAATTACACCCGAGGCCAAACTTTACGAGGATCTGGAATTGGATTCTATTGATGCGATTGATCTTCTGGTAAAAATGAAGGAATTTATTCCGGGAAAAATTGACCCCGAATCGTTCAAAAAAGCCCGGACTGTTCAGGATGTAGTAGATGTAATCTATCCGTTAGTTCAGGAATCCTGATGAGCCGAAAGCCAGTAATCCGGCAGAACTGAATGCCAAAGAAAAACCTCTTTTCTCTTGTCCATAAAATGAGAAAAAATCAAGGGCTTTGGCTGTGGCTTCTGGTCCATCTGACTATTCCCCTGCTTTTACTGGTTTCCGTTTTTTTTCTGGGACCGGTAAAAATAAATACCATGCTGTTTGATATGCTCCCCCGATCCCGTCAAGCCAGAGAAGTAATGGAAGCGGATATGATCCTTGGTGAAAAAAACAGCCGCGAGCTCGTTATCCTTGCTGAGGCGCCGGATTTTCATAATGCTAAAAAAGGCGCAGCTTTGCTTTACGCCGAATTTGAACATTCTCCGGATTTTGAAAAAAGTTCTTTTTATTTTGATCCTTCGGTAATGGCTGAGTTCAGCCAATATCTTTACGATTACCGTTTTGTTATTGCCGGAAAGGAAACGCTGTCATTGCTGGAAAGCGGCAGAGCCGGGGAAATTGCAGAAGATGCGCTTGCCTCGGCATTCGGCGCTTTCAACTTTATCCCTCTGACTCATGTCGAGAACGATCCCTTCTTCCTTGCAGAAAGGCGAATGGGTGATCTTCTAACGTCTTCCCTGCTGTCCGGCGGCAGTCTGAGCCTTAAAGAAGATGTCCTGGCTGCTGAAAAAGACGGAACATGGTATGTACTACTTCGCATGACTCTTGTGCCGGGAGCTGTTTCTGTCAGCAGCAGCAAAAACGCTGTCGGAAAAATCTACACTGCCGCCGCTGCCGTAAAAGAATCCGTCGCTGATCTGGAATTTTACTTTTCAGGAGTCCCCTTCCACAGTTATGAAAGTTCTTCGGGCGCACAAAGGGAAATTTCTTTAATTAGTACCATCACACTGATAATTATACTTTTTCTTTTTTTATTTGTCTTTCGATCTCCCTTGCCTGTTATTTCTTCCATTCTGGCAGCGGGAGTTTCATTGGCCCTCGCCGCGTCGGCGGCACTCCTCGTTTTCAGAGAGATTCATATCATCACTTTTGTTTTTGGTACCACCCTTATCGGAACCTGCGTGGACTATTCGGTTCATTTTTTTGTTCACTGGAAGGGAAATCCCGCCCTGAAAAACGGCGCTCAAATTCGTTCCCGCACAGCAGAAAGTATAATCATGTGCGTTATCTCTACGGAGATAAGTTTTTTTGTTTTTCTTCTTGCACCTTTTCCCATTTTAAAACAATTCGCTGTTTTTTCCATGACAGGGCTTCTTAGTTCTTTTCTCACGTGTTTTTGTATTTACCCGCGCTTCAGGATGCCGGGACTTTCAGCCAGGCAAACAAATGTGAGCTTCATCACATTACGGCTCAGTGGAATTTCCCTGCCATGGACTACAAGAGCCGCTCTTGTCATTGGAATAGCCGTTGTATCCCTGGTGTTTCTCGTTTTTAATTATTCGAAAATAAAAATAGAAAATGATATTTCTTCCCTTTACACCATGTCCGATTCTTTGCTGGAATCGGAGAAACGGGCGGCTCAGGTGCTGGATTACGGTTCTCTGGGATGGTACTTTATTGTTACCGGTACAAATCCGGAAGAAATTCTTGAACATGAGGAATCTCTTGCGGTGCGTTTGGAAAAAGAAATAGAGCAGGGGAATCTGGGTTCATACTTAGGGACTTCGGTTTTTGTCCCTTCAATTAATCATCAGAAAAAAACGTATGAGGCCATGAAAGCTCTGCTCCCACTTGTTCCGGCTCAGTTTGAATACCTGGGGTTTCCTCCCCACTATGCAGAATCTTTTTACAATGAATTCGCCGCTCCTTTGCAGTACTGTCTTCCCGAAGACGCACCTTTTCCTGCCGGTATTGATAATTTATGGATAGGGCAGCAGGGCGAAAATTATTATTCCTGTGTCCTGCTGCTTCACCCTGCTGCGGATGAAGCGGTTTTTCGATTCATTGCCGAAGAATTCGACTTTGTGCATTTTATAAACAAGGCAAAAGATATTAGCAGCGATCTGGACACCCTTACCAAAACCATGCTGCTCTTCTTTCTTGCCGCCTATCTCGTAATATCCGTTGTAATCTTTTTTGTTTTTCCATGGCGTGACAGTTTAAAAATATGCGTAGTGCCTCTGTTTATGGTACTGGTAACGATGGCTGGGTTAGTTTTCAACGGAATTCATTTGGGATTTTTCCCTGCCGCTGCTCTTGTTTTGGTCTTTGGTCTGGGGCTTGATTATATCTTTTATATGATAAGCAAAAAACATGAGAGAGACAAAAACCTCACCAGCCTTGCGGTGGTAGTGTCTTTTTTGACAACTCTTCTTTCTTTTGGAGCTTTAGCCCTTAGCAGTTTTGTACCGATTCACATATTTGGCCTTACCGTCTCGGCAGGATTGAGCGCATCTTTTATTTTTGTAATGCTTTTGCACGGCGACAGAGACATCACAAAAACTTGACAAAACAAATTATTATTATTACAATGGAAAAATGGACGAATACACGAACAGATATTATTTTGAAGATAAAATAAGCGCTATTGATGCTAAATTTGAAGCCCAAAAAATAGTTTATTCCCCACTCACCTTTCAAGCTGTAAAGGCACTAATTGAATTGGGTTTCTTACAAGCAATTTCCGACTCCGGTGAAAAAGGGCTGAGTTTTAAGGAGGCGGCGGAAAAAACGGGCATTTCACTTTATGGCGCAAAAGTTCTTCTTGAGATTGCTCTGGGCATGAATATCGTCAAAATGCTGCCCGAAGGTAAAGAAGATCGTTATATTCTGGGAAAAACAGGCTGGTTCCTTTTGGAAGATACTCTGACCAGGACAAGTTTGAATTTTGTAAATGACGTGTGCTACAAAGGTGCTTTCGAACTTTCTCGTTCAGTTAAAGACGGAAAACCTCTGGGACTTGAGGTTTTTGGTCACAAAGGAAAAACTATCTACGAAGTTCTTTCGATTTTGCCGGAACAGGTAAAAGAGAGCTGGTTCACGTATGAACATTATTTTTCGGACATTGGCTTTGAAGAGGCTGTTTCCATTGTTTTTGCTAATAAACCAAAAAAGGTAATTGACATAGGCGGAAATACCGCAAAATGGGCTCTGTGTTGCTGCCGTTATGATCCTAATGTGGAAGTAACTATTGTGGATCTGCCGGGGCAGACAGCATTGGCGGATCGAAACGCATCCGAAGCTGGTTTTTCTGATAGGATTAAAACTTTTCCCTGCAATGTGTTAAAGAAGGAAACCATCCTTCCTTCCGGAGCTGATATAATATGGATGAGTCAATTTCTGGATTGTTTTTCTCTTGAAGAGATTACGCTAATCATGGAAAAAGCTCGGGCTGCTTCAGGACCCGCTACAGATGTTTATATTCTTGAATACTTTTTGGACAAGCAGCGTTTTGAAATGGCATCTTATTCTCTTCGTGCAATTTCCCTCTATTTTACCTGCATGGCAAACGGAAACAGCAAGATGTACAGCTATGAGGAATTCGCAGAGGCCATAGAAAAAGCCGGTTTTGATATTGTTGACGCCCGGCACAATATGGGTCCAAACAGTTATTCGCTTCTTCGCTGTCGTAGCAAATCATGATCAATGATGAAATTTTTATTACACGCCTTTCTGCATGGGCTCCCGGAATAAAAAGCCCGGACGAATGGAATGAGTGGGCACAGGGCAGGCGGCATATATCTTCCGAGATGAAAGGTCCGGGAATTGATTTTACCGATCCCATGCTCCGCCGTCGCTTAAGCCAAATTTCAAAAATGACCATACAGGTCATTCATGACCTTTTGCCCTTAAAAGAGAATACAAAAATATACTTTATTTCTTTCCGGGGAGAAATTACAAGGCAATTTCAGATAAATAAAATGCTGATAGAAGAAAATGAATTGACACCGACACCTTTTTCACTTTCGGTTTTTAACACTCCTGTAGCAATGGCTTCCATTGCCCTTGGGCTTAGGGGAGGGTACACAGCACTCTATCCGGCCGGAAACAATCCTTTTGCTACAGGACTTGCTGCGGCAGAAGCGGCGTTGCTCTGCGGTACAGTGCAGGAAATTGCTTTTGTATATGCCGATGAACAAATGCCGGCGGTATATGAAGCGATTTCTCGGCATGTCAACGATACGGGTTCGCATCCCCCCGCTGCTTTCGGGCTTCTTTTATCCCGGGAACCCCGACCCTTTTCTGTTTCCCTATCGGTATTTAAGGAAGAAGAAGGTACCCAAAGCAGCCCGCTTAATTTTCTAAAAAAACTCCTTTTGCATGGAGATATTCATATTGCCGCCTGATTTGTTTTTTTTATGAAATATTCCTGAAAATAAGTGATGAATTGATTCCTCCAAAGGCAAAATTGTTGGACATGATATATTCGGTATCAATCTTTCGGCCGTCTCCGGTAATGTAATCAAGAGGACCGCAGAGCGGATCCAGCTCTTCAAGGTTAATGTTGGGACAGAACCATTTTTCTTTCATCATTTGTATGGATATCCACGCCTCAATGGCGCCGCAGGCTCCCAACGTGTGGCCTATGTAATTCTTCAGAGTGCTGGCAGGAACGGGTTCCGGAAAAACATCTGCTGTGGCCCAGCTTTCGGCAATATCCCCCCTGTCAGTGGCTGTGCCGTGGGTATTTACATAGCCAATAACGGCTGGGTTCAGTCCGGAATTTTCCAAAGCAAGCTTCATGGCAATGCCCATTGTTTCCCGGTTCGGTTGGGTAATATGAGTACCGTCAGTATTGGTTCCGTAACCAACAATTTCAGCGATTATTGTTGCTCCCCGTTTTTCGGCGTGTTCGTATTCTTCCAGTATCAGGGTTCCCGCTCCCTCACCGATGACCAGACCGTCACGGTTTTTGTCGTATGCGGCGGGAGTTTTTTCGGGTGTATCATTTCTGGAACTGGCGGCAAAGAGGGTATCAAAGACTGCAGCGTCTGCCGGGTTCAGTTCTTCGGCGCCTCCCGCCAGCATTATATCCTGAATGCCCTGTTTTATAGTTTCGTAGGCAAAACCTATGGCCTGACTGCCCGACGTACAAGCTGTGTTGGTGGTGATGATCCTTCCTGTAAGTCCGAAATGAACGCCGATATTTGCAGCGCAGGTTTGCGGCATGGCTTTGATGTAAGTAGTAGCAGTTATGCTTTTCACATTATTCATGAATAGCATACTATAGAAATCCATAAGTGAATCGGCACTTCCCATGGAAGATCCGTAGGCAACACCTGCACGACCGTTCTTTAGTTCCGGATCGTCCGCTTTTATACCGGCGTTTGCTAACGCCCTGTCAGCCGATACCAGGGCAAGCTGGGCAACCCTACCAAGACCGCGGATTTTTTTTCGGGGGTAATCAGGCATTGTAAAATCTACGGGTACAGCAAGCATGGTATTCATGTGAGTGTACTTTTCCCAGTCATTCATATAACGGACGAAGTTTTTTCCTGTCCGCAACGCTTTAAGTATATTTGGCCACTCGTTTCCCAGAGCGCTGATTACCGAGCCTCCCGTAATAGCTACGCGTTTTTCCATTAAATCATTCCCCCGTTTACCGAAATTATCTGGCGTGTAATATACGAAGCCGATTCAGAAAGAAGAAATACCGCCAAGGCAGCAACCTCTTCCGGTTTACCAACCCGGCCTATTGGTATGGACGGAAGTACTTTATCCAGCGGTATATCCTGTATCATGTCTGTTTCTATGATCCCGGGAGCTATACAGTTAACGGTAATGGAACGGCTGGCAAGTTCCACCGCAAGGGCTTTGGTTGCCCCGATAATACCTGCTTTGGCGGCACTGTAATTTACCTGACCTCGGTTTCCCATAATACCCGACACTGATGAAAGGGTAATAATCCGCCCCTGCTTTTTCCGGCAAATGGGCATTATCAGCGGGTGCAGGACATTGTAGAAACTGTTAAGGTCGGTAGATAAAACCATATCCCATGCTTCCGGACTCATACCCGGAAAAGAATCATCGGCAATTATTCCTGCATTGCAGATAACACCCCAAAAGGCGCCGTTTTTTTCTGTCCATTTATCAAGTTTTTCACGGCATTCTTCCCTGTTACTAACATCAAACTGGATCAGTTCTATTTTGCCGCCTTTCTGAAGAATTTCCTTTTCCAGAGATTCTGCGGCTTCTTTTCCCTTGTTATAATGAGCTGTTACTGTGTAACCTGCTTCTGATACCGCCAATGCAATAGCGCGGCCTATACCTTTACTTGTTCCGGTTACAAGAACTTTTTTCTCCTCACTCAATTGCACCGTACTCCTTTTTTAAGATTTGTAACTTCTCATCACCCACATCAAAAAGCATTAATTTTCCTTCAATGGCTTTTTTTTCTTCCAGAAGGACTTCTCCTCCAAAGGTATAAATCGAATCAATACAGCAAACTTCTTTCGCTTTTATTTCGACAGTACTTCCGGCACGAAAAAAAGGAATTTCGGTTTTTATTGCCGAAACACTCAAAATAAAACCTAATTTAGGTTTTTCGCCCCTTTCCCGGCATATAAGTCCGGAGATAGCCGCAATTGCCTGGGCAATAAATTCAAAGCCTACCCAGGCAGGAACCCCTGCCAGTACAGGATCGTAAAACAGGCAATCTTCGGTGATATCGTATTCTGCATGAATGATTCGTTCTTCGAGATTATAACATTTGATCCTGCTGATAAGCAACATTTTACCGCTGTGAGGCATTATAGTTAATAATTCTTCTTTTTCAATCAAAATTTATTTCCTCCCCAAAATCAAACTGACATTGCATCCGCCGAAAGCGAAGCTGTTACTCATACAAATCGAAGGAGTATTTTGACGGGCATCGCCGGGAAGAAGGAGAATATCATCGTCTCTTATGCTATCCCAGCAATGTACGGGAAGCCCTTTTTTTTCGGTTAATACCATCCAGCAAATTGCGGTTTCTAAAGTCCCTGCGGCGCCCTGGGTATGACCAGTAATTGGTTTGGTGGAACTCGCAGGAGGAAGAGCATCGCCAAAAACCATTTGCATTGCCAATGCTTCGGTTTTGTCGTTAAGTTTAGTGCCTGTACCATGAAGGTTTACATATCCGATTTGTTCAGGGTTTATCCCTGCATCAGAGATGGCAGCTTTGATTGCATTTGCCTGCCCGGTTTCATTGGGAGCGGTCATATGGAAGGCATCGGCGCTTTCTCCGGTACCCAAAAGATCTACAGCAGAATTTTCAGCTGTATCAAGCAGGAAAAAGGCCGCCCCTTCACCAAGATTAATCCCCTTCCGGTTTTTACTGAAAGGGTTGCACAGACTATCTGAAAGGGCTTCCAAAGAATGAAAACCCGCCATAGCTGTTTGCGAAACAATATCCGCACCGCCGGCTATAACTGCGCTGCAAATGCCGGCACGAATAAGCTCCGCCCCGCGGATGACAGCACTTGCCCCGGAAGAACAAGCTGTGGCAACGGTAAAAACCGGGCCGGAAAGGCCGAACTTACGGGAAATGTATTCCGCAGGGTATGAAGCGCTTTGGAAACGGAGATCGTAATCCGGGGGGAAAGCGCCTTTGTCAAGTAAAACCCGGTGAGACAAGAGAGTGCTCTCGGAACCGTTATCACAAGAACCAAGACACACCCCGATTTTTTCCGGACCATATGCAGAAATTGCTTTTTCTATAACTGGCCGGAGCTGTTCCAGAGCCACGTCAATAATCCGAATAATCCGGGTTGCACCTGCATAAACATCCGGATCTGTAAGCTCCGGAAAAGCGACTTTGGGTATTTCCCAGGGGATAAGTCCGCTGGGAAATTTTGCGTCTGACTCCGGTAATTTCTGCGCAACCATTCCGCCCTGATAACCGCTTAAACAGGATTCGTATAATTCATTTCTGTTTCTTCCGGCGCAGCAAATAAGTCCCGGGGGCGAAAGATATATTTTTTTCTTCACAAAAAAACACCTTCCGGAGTATATAAATCTTCTTTAAGGCTTAACGCAGAAAGCCATAATGAAGTAAACAGCACGGAAATAACAACAGCGTGCTTCATTCTCTTTTTGCTCCGACAAGAGCTTCAACTTTATCGGTTAATACTTTTGGGCATACAAAACAGGAACTGCCGGTGCTAATATTGTAAGTCATTTGTGAACTTGTTCCTTTGGTAGTAAGATGCCCGGTTTGGGAATTGTGAATTTCGTATTTTATATTTATTCGGTTCTCGTATTCGGTTAAAACAGCTTTTACCCGTGCCCTATCCCTGTGCCGAAGAGGTTCCAGATATTTCGCGTATATTTCAATTATGGGAAAAGCATAACCGGATTCTTCCATTTCGGAATAACTGTAGCCGATTTTTTCCAGAAGCGCACGGCGGCTGATTTCGAAATAATTTAAATAATTTCCGTGCCATACAACTTGCATAGGATCGCAATCAAAAAATTCAACAACAATATCCGATTCTGCAAAGAGACCATAAGGTCCATTGACTTCCCGGGATTTCATATTCATACCCCTTCCTGCCAGAAATTATAAAAATTATACCATTGAAAAGGCCGCTCTTTACAGTATCCCTCCAGTAACTCTGCAAAAGAACGGGCCAGTTCGAAACTTCGTAAGATTCGTTCTTTTCTGGTACACTCAAGAGAAAGGGTGCTTTTATGAACATACAAATCGTATTCCGGTTTCAACGACAATTCCCCCCGGCGCAGGGCAAAGATAAAATATACCGGTGCTTTCAGTAATGCGGCCAAATAAAAAGCGCCGAAAGAAAAAGGCGCATCTTCTCCAAGGAATGGGAGTATATGTTTTTTGCCGGTTGTGTTTGTGGATGTCCTGTCACCGGCAATTACCACCAATTCCCCGGCGGCAAGTTTTTCCTCGAGAAAAATTGCGGTATCAGGACCAATTTCATTGGCATTAATAATACCTAGCTCGGACTGCGGGTTCAACTCTTTTAGCATACGGGTAAAATTTGCAGTAACTTGTGTATTAATGATAGAATTAACCGGTACCCGTCTGGATACACCTGTCTGCTTATAAATAGCAAGACCCCGGAACAATTCAGAGTTTCCCAAATGGGAACAGATAAGAAAAGCCCCCTTTCCTTCATCCAGTCTCCGCGCAAGTTCCTCTGCATCATCATTCTGAAAGTGAATATTTTTAAAGGAGAATCTGCCGTCCCAGGATTGGAGTTTTTCAATCAACGCAAGAGAAAAAGATACAATGTGCCGCAAAGGGCCAAAGGAGGATCGGCATTTTTTTTCTGTTTCAGTACTGTTTACAAAAGGAGCGACTTTATCCAAAAAGCGTTTTGATTCGGTTCTGCCCCTTTTTGAAAAAAGAAAATAGAAAAAACCTACGGGAAATGCAATGATCCTCAGAAAAATCACAGGAAGAAGTTTAAATAAAATGAGCGTGAATTTAAGATGCCAATACCCCGCAGTCTGTTCTTTATGCTGTGACCAATGCAGAGGGGTGCCTGATTTTTTCATAACTTCGCTTTTCTGCGTTTAATATTACAGGCGATTAGAGGAATCATTCGCGGAAGCATACCAATAAAGAGACGGCAGAAGGTCCAGCTTATTGTTATGTTATCCCTGACAATACGGAAATTGGAAATGCCGTCCGGAGGATAAGTTACTTTAACAGGATGGAACACCGGAAACACCTTTTTCCAGTAGAGCCGGACAAGTATCTCCGCATCAAAACCCATTCGCCGGTTAAAAAAAGGAACCTTTGTTATACGCAACGATGGTTCCACAGGATAAACCCTGAAACCGCACATTACATCTTTCAATTCCAGGGAAAGGGTAGTTACAACAGCCCAGAATGTGGAAATTTTCCGCCCTGTTACCCTGCCTTTGGGAGCGGATTCGTCAAATTCCGGATATCCACAGATAACTTTATCGGGATGTCTGTCGGATTCTTCCAGAAAAAATGCGGCTCTTGCATAGTCGTGCTGGCCGTCAGCGTCTATTTGGAGTACATGGGTCAGCCCTAATTCGGCCGCTTTTTTCAATCCCTGAATAAAGGCGCCGCCCTTGCCTAAATTTTTTTTCAGGCTGACCAGAATAATTTCCTGTTTTTTTGCAGCAAAGTTGTTTAGATATGCTTTTGTTTCGGAATTGTTACCATCGTCTACAATAATTATCGGCAGTTCCAGAACTGCAAGTTTTTCCGCCAATGGGCATACAGTTTCTCCATGTTTATAAACAGGGATAAGAATCCCTTGTTTCATTTATCCTCCATCAGCTTTAAAGTCCCCGTTGAATAAACAGTATTTCCTTCAGGAGAAACAATCTTAAATAAAATATCTTTTCCGTTTTTTTCAATATTCAGCAGGATAGGGGTAAAAGGCCGGATAATATTTGTAAATTTTATCCGCCGAATCTCAGAAAGAACAATGCCGGTTCCCAGATACAGTGACGCAAAGCGGACTATTAATTCAACCTGCGCTACTGCCGGAAGAACGGGAAAATTGTGGAAATGTCCGTCAAAATAGGAACATGTATCAGCTATCGAAAATTCAAGACTAACAGAATTTTCAGTTTTCGCAATTACTTTTTCTTTTATGCCGTTAAAGCCAGAAGCCGGTGAAACAACATCTTCCCTGGAAAAAAGAAGCTTAATATCTTCTATCTTTTTTTTCCCCTGGGCATCTACGGGCAGAGTTTCAAGATAACGCCATCTTTTGGGAATAACTATGCTTTCAAAATATTGCAGAAGGTATTCTCTCCAAAATTTATTCATTGCTTGTTTTCCAAATCCGGTAAATTGTTCTTTACCTTTATCGTTTAGTACTACTGCGGCAGCTAGGTACTGGCGTTTGTATTCCAGGGGGATCACACATGCATCAGCGATGAGGCCGGACTGTAAAATGCGGTTTTCCACTTCAAGAAGAGAGATACGCTTTTCCTCAATTTTTACAATCGAATCACTGCGTCCTTTCAATAGAAACCGTCCGTCCTCCAATATTTCTACCAGGTCTGCAGTCTCAAAGCCGGCCGGATCCTTAATGTAAGGCGAACGTATTACCAGGCAGCCATCCTGATTTTGATTAATTTTTGCGTTGTCAAAAACTGTCCATTCCAAACCATGAATCGACTGCCTCCAGGCAATGCCTGAAGTTTCCGTGCTGCCATAGACTTCTACGGGCCAGAAGCCAAACACCTCGCGGGTTTTTTCCGCCATTTGCGGGCTTAGCACCCCGCCGCCGGTAAAAATCCACGGTGCCCGCAGGTTAAGATCGGCGAACGCCTGCATTTCCACAGCGCGTTTAAGAAAAGCAGGTACCGTAATTATCATGTACTCCGTATCGACGAGCTTTTCCAGTTCTTCGGTAAAATTAATTCTTGTTCTTCTGAAAGGAACTCCCGCAGTGAAGGGAAGCAATATTGACCAAAGAAGGCCGTAAATATGGTGATGGCTTACGGTGGAGCAGACCTTGCGTTTAAGAATTTCCTCTCCCCATTGGGAAAGTGCAAAACTATTATCGTTTTCAAGCTCTGTCAGCCGCTGTTTTATTGCTTTTGATTTTCCGGTACTCCCGGATGTATACATGATGATCGATGTTTCGTCCGGGTTAATCGCTGGACATTCTTCCGCATGTGAATCTGCTTCTGAAACTGCCTCAAGCAATGAGGTGATAAGAAAAGTGTTGTCCGGTCTTCCGCCTTCAGGGAAAACCTGATCGGTAAGAAGCGGAACGTTTTCACCGTCTTTCGTACTGCGAATTTCCGCGATATTGGCGGGGTTAATATTGGTACTGAGGAGTATCTCTTTTTTACACTGAAGCAGTGCGGTAAAAGCCAGGAAAAAATGCCAACAGTCATCGCAGTAAAGAAGCCAGTTTTTATCGTCTACAGAATTGATCTTTTGGCGCAGTCTGGCAGTCCCTTCAAGAAAATCCCCCCAGGTTTTATGGGCCGCTTCACTCCAGGCGCCTTCGTAACAAAGGACGGTTGAAAGAGGCCGTGAATTTTTGCTGAATGCTGACAACGGAACAGCTTTGGGCATTTTTTTTTGTACCACCTTTCTGATAGCATATTCTCCCGCAAAAAGGGTTCCTATCATTATATAGGAAATCCCGCCGTTATAAACAGACCATACTATGTCAGAACCGGAAAAAATCGTCCATGCTGCAATGCTTCCGTTAAGAACAAAAAAACCGCACCATACCAGGGTTACTGTACGGCAGTAGGCGCTGACCTTTTTTTCCCCCAGAGAACCTTTAATGGATTTATCCTGCAATGCTGCGAAACGAAAGATCATATTGGGCGGAAAAAAAAGAGTACTGCCAAAGGCCGACAGAAGCAAAATGTTCATTAACAGGGGATAGAATTTTAATATAACTGATGAATTGACAATAAGGCACAAAACTCCCAGGACAAAGAGAAGCAGAAAATTCCAGAAAACGGGGAGCTTTCCGGATTTTTGGCTATTTGTGCTTACCTGGCGGCTGGTACCGGTGACAAAGGCAAGAAGAGCAATCGCCATAATAAAAAGGGAAAATACCCTGGTCTCGATCTTACGGATTACCAAAAAATAAAAGATCAGGGCAGGGTATAGTGCTGCGGTACCAAAGAAGAAAATTCTTGAAATGTCCCTGATCCTAAAGTGCATCAGGTTTTATTAATTAAAAGATCAATTATCTCTACTACATCCAGAACAGTCCGTGCTTTTTTAAAAGCCTCGGGATCAATTTTACCCGGTATTAATTCTTTCATTTTTACCAGGAGATCAACTGCATCAATAGAATCAAGTTCAAGATCCTCATAGAGTTTGGCTTCGGGTGTAATGGATTCTTTTGTAAGTTCAAATTCTTCTGTCAGTATATCCTGGATCTTTTGAAAAATTTCTTCTCTGGTCATGCCCCTCCTCCTGTGTTCTCAATATAATCCGCAAGGGCATTCACCGAGGCAAAATGTTTTTTATTATCTGCGTTTTCCGCGGAGAATTTTATGCCGAATGTCTTTTTCAGCGCCACACCCAGCTCCAGGGCATCTATGGAGTCAAGGCCCAGACCTTCCCCGAACAGGGGTTCCGAATCAACAATATTTTCCGGCCTGATATCTTCAAGCTCCAAAGCGTTGACTATCAGTTCTTTGATTTGCTGCTTTAAATTATCCATTGTTATTTGTATAACCTCTACTTCCTCTTATGACATAACTCTATAAACAGGTTTTTGTCAATGTATCTGCATAGTAAATAAAATATCAGGACTGACTACAATAAACCCCTTGCCCAGAAGGGCTATAATTATTTCTTCTACGGTTTCGGGAATCCATGATCGGTTAAAAACACCTTGAGGTTTTTTCGCAAGTTCCTTTTCCATGCGGAAATGGGAATCCCGTTCATCATGAAGCAGGATAATCCCCCCGTTTTGCCTTGTTGCTTTTGTGATAATCTGCTTTACAATTTTACGCTGTTTTGTTCTGTCAACAACCGCATCATGTGCCCTGATGTTACTGGCAACCAGGGTATATCCAGCTTCCCGGAAGATTTGCTCCTGTCCGGTGGTGTAAAAACCGCCATGAGGCCGGTACAGTTTGGGATACAACTCGTGTCCCAATGCAGCGGTAATTGCCGCTTCTCCTCTGGCAAGGTTGTCCCTGAATTCATCATCGTTCATTCTACTCGCCCATTTGTCGGAATAACCATGATTGACGATAAAATGGCCTTCATTATTTATTCGCCTGACCAGTTCCGGATTATGTTCAACGTTCTCGCCCAACAAAGAGAACAAAGCGTAAATTTGATATTTTTTAAGTACATCCAGCAGCCGGGCTGTAGTATCGCCGTGAGCGTTAGGGCCGTCATCAAAACTGAATATTACAGCGGACGGAGGTATATTCAGTTCCGCCCGGCTGTGATTTATACTCTGGCAGGCAGCAAGAAAAAAGCACAGAAAAAGCAGTTTTATTCTGAATATAGATTTTATCATTCTTCTGCCGGTTTATGCGTAATGTCTGCTGATTTTTCTTTTGACGGAAACAAAAAAACCGAAAATTCTCTGGTCAGCATTCGTACTGCCCAGGGAATGGAAATGTTCCGGAATTTTTCACTTTTAATTTCGGCTCCCATGCTGATAGTATAGACATAACGCTCCCGGGGATTAAAACCCATCCAGGGATCCTTCTTACCCAGACCGTATTTGTCCGTACCGCCAATATGAACCGGAACGATATTGCAGTTAGAAGACAGAGCAATACGGGCAGCTCCTCTTTTAACAACTGCATTGCCTGACCGGGGAGTTCTGGTTCCTTCGGGAAAAATGATCAGGCAATTTCCATGATTCAGAGATTCGCTGCAGGAACGGAGAATATCTTCAAAGTCAAGAGAACCCAGAATATAAAGCTGACGTATTACTCCTTTTACAATAATATTGCGTTTCAGGTGTGCGTTTACAATGCAGTCGGCATTGGGAACAAGAGAAAGAAGCATTACTATATCAAGAAGAGACGGATGATTGGCAACAATAATCTTCGATGAGAGGTTCCTGAAATTTTCCCTGTTATCGGCTTCCAGATCCACAATTCCAAGGAAATGCATAAGCGAAACAAAAAAGCTCATAGATGAAGAAACGAAACGTCTTCCGTATTTTTTAAACCGTTCCTTTGGATGGAAAAAAAGACACATGAACGGAAAAACAATTGTTAACAGAATTATCGTAATTAAGCCAAAGTAGAAAAAAGAAAACCACTTTATCAGAACCCGGTAAACATAGAGCGGTTTATTGGATATAGGGGGTAAATCAGGCGGAAGCATATATTTATTTTAACTCATTTATATCCGTAATCGTACCAGCAGCGAAACAAGGGATATTGCTTCCTGTATCGCACCATAATCCCTGTAAAACTTTGCCCGGTCCCACTTCAAGCATTGCCTCCGGTTCCAGACCGGCTATGGCCGCTTCTTCGTCGATCCATCGTACCCCTTCCACCATCTGCCGCAGAGCCAGAGCCTTTGCCTCTGTTCCGCTCTTTATTTGATTTCCTGTTACGTTGGAAAAGAGGGGAATTGAAGGATCATTAAATCGCACTTTATCCAGGGTGAGGGCAAATGCCCCGGCAGCTTCCTTCATAAAAGGTGAGTGGAAAGGGCCTGCCACTTCCAAGCGCAGGACACGCCTGGCCCCAGCCTCCTTAAAACGTTTTTCCGCTTCTTCCAAAGCAGCAGCGCTGCCTGACACAACCACCTGTTTCGGCGAATTGATATTAGCCGCATAAAGATCCGGTAACCCGCTGCTTTTCCATTGGGCGATCAAGGCTTCCACCCGTTCAGGAGCCAATCCAATGACTGCGGCCATGCCGGGCGCTTTTGATTCACCGGAACCGGCCTGCAGGCGATCAATTGCCGCTTGCATGGCCTTGCCGCGGCTGCCGGTAAGACGGAAACAATCATCCGGACTGATCACTCCGGCGCAGCAAAGGGCAGGGTATTCCCCTACGCTAAAGCCCGCACAGGCTGCGGGAAAAATGCCCCGTTCTTTTAGGCAGGCGGCAGCCGCCAGGGATACAGTACTTATGGCGTTCTGGGAAATATCAGTACGTTTCAGGGTATCTGCATCAGAATCCCGAATCAGGCTTTCCATGTCCCGGTCCAGAACAGCGGATGCAATATCAAAGACTTTTTTTGCTTCTGAGGATACTTCTATTAAATCCAGTCCCATTTCCGGATACTGAGCTCCCTGCCCGGGGAATAAAAAAAATACCTTCATTTTTATCTTTTATCAATCATACTATCAATCATACGAATATCATTCTACCAGCGGATAATGGCTCCGCCGTAGGTCAATCTGCCCCCAAAACCAGCGGTAATTTCCAAAATGTCAATCTTAATTCTTTGATTTTTTACCGGAATTCGTTATACTATATGTATTATGAAAACAACTCATCCTTTTTTAGACTTGGGAACAATTTTTGACGAACTCTTTAATGCCGCAAACCAGTTCTGCAATGAATTTGAAATTACCGACTGTTATCCGGGTTTTTCCTATCCGCCCATGAATATCTTCCTTACCGAAGACAAAAGCCTGAACTTTGAATTTGCACTGGCGGGTTTTGATGAAAAAAACATAAGCCTGTCTTTTTCCGGGGACTATATGATCTTTTCCGCACACATTGAAGATGCCGGAACCCTCCGCCCGGACCCGGCAGAGTTAAAGGATCACTCCCCGGAAACCGGGAATCCGGTGAATGTTCATTACCTTAAACGGCGGTTAAAGCTCAAAGATATCGAAAAACAAAAGTACTATGTACCAATGGACAAATACTCCCACGAAAAAGTGCAGGCTGTATACAAAAACGGAATATTAAAAGTAACAATTCCCCCCAGGCCGGAAAAAGCCCAATACCTTCATTTTTATCTTTTATCAATCATACTATCAATCATACGAATATCATTCTACCAGCGGATAATGGCTCCGCCGTAGGTCAATCTGCCCCCAAAACCAGCGGTAATTTCCAAAATGTTAATCTTAATTCTTTGATTTTTTACCGGAATTCGTTATACTATATGTATTATGAAAACAACTCATCCTTTTTTAGACTTGGGAACAATTTTTGACGAACTCTTTAATGCTGCAAACCAGTTCTGCAATGAATTTGAAATTACCGACTGTTATCCGGGTTTTTCCTATCCGCCCATGAATATCTTCCTTACCGAAGACAAAAGCCTGAACTTTGAATTTGCACTGGCAGGTTTTGATGAAAAAAACATAAGCCTGTCTTTTTCCGGGGACTATATGATCTTTTCCGCACACATTGAAGATGCCGAAACCCTCCGCCCGGACCCGGCAGAGTTAAAGGATCACTCCCCGGAAACCGGGAATCCGGTGAATGTTCATTACCTTAAACGGCGGTTAAAGTTCAAAGATATCGAAAAACAAAAGTACTATGTACCAATGGACAAATACTCCCACGAAAAAGTGCAGGCTGTATACAAAAACGGAATATTAAAAGTAACAATTCCTCCCCGGCCGGAAAAAGCCCAAAGCCAGGGAATCAGCATAACAATTATCACAGAAAGTTGAGCTTGTTCCAAAACTCCGTTATTTTCGGAATAAGCTTTGGAAAATTACATTAATGCAACAATTTTACCAAGGCTGATTTCAGCTGGTGTTCCTTAACTTCTGTAACGGTAATATGGAGTCTTTTTTCTCCTTCGTCCGGATACACCAGTTCGCATTGTTCACCCTCATCGGGAAGACGGCCAAGAAGGGTAAAAACAAAACCGCCGAATGTATCGCAATTTTTAACAATATCTTCATCAAAAGAAATTCCCGTTTCCTTTTCTGCCATGGAAAGGCTTGCCATACCGCTTATCCGCCATTGCTCCGGTCCCATTTCTTCGATTGAGGGGAGTTTTACCTCTTCATCCTCATCGCCCAAATCCCCCACCAGTGTTTCCAGCAAATCGTACATGGTGATGATTCCGTCAAAACTGCCGTATTCATCCAGAGCCAGAGCAAAGTGGCTGTGGCGGGTTTTCATCTGCCTGAAAAGTACGTGGGTTCCTACACTGCTAAGCACAAACCATGCCGGACGCAGAGCCTTTGCCATTACCAGTTCACGGCTCCGGTCTTTAAGCGCCAGATAATCCTTGGCGCTTATAACTCCCCGTATATCGTCTACCCCATCTCCGCAAACCGGATAATAACTGTGCCTTGTTTCAAGAATTATCTTCTCCCAGGCTTCATCATCGTCTTCAAGCCACAGAAGCGCCGTGTCTTTGCGGTGAGTCATTACTGTTTCTATAGTTTTGTCATTAAACTCAAATACATTGTGGATAATTTCCTGTTCGCTGGCTGCAATGGATCCGCGCTCGCTCCCTGCGTCGACAAGAAGCCGTATCTCTTCTTCGGTAACAGCTTTCTTGTCCTGTTCAGGATCTATTCTGAAAATACGAAGTATACCATTGGTGAATTTGGTTAAAAGCCACACTATCGGAGCAAAGATTTTGGAAATAACAACAATGAATGAAGAGAGGGCCAAAGCAATCTGTTCAGCCTTGTGAAGAGCGATGCGCCTGGGAACAAGCTCGCCCAACACCAGAGTAAAAAACGAAAGAACTATGGTGATAAGTACAAGTGAAGTTGCTCTGACAAAATCAGCGTGAATCGTTATTCCTGCATTAATCATGGCGGCGGTAAGTCTGCCGGAAAAATTTTCCGCCGCAAAGGCGCTTGCCAGAAAACCGGCCAGAGTCATTCCCACCTGAACAGTAGCAAGGAATTTGGCGGGATTATCGGTTAATGTAAGAAGCTGCTGTGCTTTGCGGTTTCCTTCTTCGGAAAGTTTTTCCAGTTTAACGGTACTGAAAGAAATTACGGCAATTTCCGCACAGGAAAAAACTGCATTAATGACAATTAATACAAGCTGGAGAAAAAGCTGCCAAAGCAGCGGATCACTTTCCATATTTTATATTGACCTTTTTTGTTCTGCAATGTTGATCGGTCCGGCGGTGCTTCCCGTATTTCCGCCTATGTCCCGGCGATAATCCATGCCTTCAAAATACACTGCCTTTAGGGCTTTGTAAGCCTTTTCGCGGGCATCATTTCCATCGGCCCCGTATGCCGACACAGAAAGTACCCGTCCGCCTGCAGTGCGTAATCCTGAACCTGCAAAGCCTCCCGGACTGCGCACGGCTCCGGCAGCAAAGAGCACAGCTCCTGTTTTTGCAAATGATACTTCATTAAAAGCGATTGGATCGCCTTTGCGGTAAGGACCGGGATAGCCGGATGCCACTGCTACAGGAGCGCATACTGCGCCGCTTTTCCAGGAAAGGCGGAAGTCTTCCAGGGTTCCGGTTTCAATTGCTTTGCAAAGCCCGGCCAAGTCGGAATCCAAAAGCGGCAGTACCGCCTGCGTTTCAGGATCGCCAAGCCGTACATTGTATTCCAGCAAATAACATGAACCGTTTTGTATCAAAAGGCCGAAAAAGATAAATCCCCTGTAATCAAAACCTTCTTCACTCATACCCCGGCGGGTAGGTTCAAGAATTGCCGCTTTAAAATCTTCCTGCAAATTTACGGTAAAATCAGGAACCGGCGCAATGGCTCCCATGCCCCCTGTATTGGGCCCCAGATCATCATCAAAACGGCGCTTGTGATCCCGCGCCGAAGCAAAGGGAAGAATAATTCCCCTGCCTCCGTTTATACTGACTGCGGCAAGAACAGAAACCTCAGGCCCCTGAAGAAACTCTTCCAGAACAAGTGTTTTTCCGGCTGAACCCAAAACATCTTCTTCCATAAAGGCAGTAACGGTTTCTTTTGCGGTTTTAAAATCGGGAGCTATCACCACTCCCTTGCCCGCTGCCAGACCGTCGGCTTTGATCACCAACGGAACAGGCTCTTCGGCATTTTTTTGCTGTCCAAAATGATCCTGCAGTACAGCAATCGCCGTTTCAGGATCGGTACAAACAACGGAACGGGCTGTACGAACTCCGTATTTATTCATAAAATCTTTTGCATAACTCTTGCTTGCTTCCAGTCCGGAAGCAGCTGCACCAGGCCCTACAATGGCAAGTCCCGCCGCCCGGAAACGGTCAGCAATACCTGCGGCAAGGGGCGCTTCAGGCCCTACAATGCTCAGATCGATATTCTCTTTAATTGCATAGCGGATCAGCGCTTCCTGGATATCTTCTTCCGTTGGATCCCTGCCAAATAAATCAACATTTTCGCAGTTTTCTATTCCGGCAGTTCCTCCGTTACCCGGAGCAGCATAGATCTTTTCTACTTTTTCCGACTGGGCAAGTTTCCAGACAATGGCATGTTCCCTGCCCCCTCCGCCAATCACCAAAACCTTCATAAAAAACAGTATATACCGGGGTATTTGCGCTGTGAAGTACAGTACAACCTTATGTAACTTTTCCTGTCGGATAATGGTTTTTTTCCGGGTAAACATCTATCATATTTGTCATTCATTGACAATAACTTCCGGATTAATTACAATATCCGGTAGAAAAGAACTATGTTAATTGAGGAGAATAAAAAATGAAAAAGTTGACTATTATCACTCTTGTCCTTTTAATGCTTGTTAGTTTTGTCTTTTTAAGCTGTAAATCGAAAGCGCCGCCAACGTATGATGACGATCCGCGATCCAAGATTATCGGCAAAGAAGGCATTCCCAGGCCTGAATGGATGAACAAACCTCCCGCATCAGACACATTATACTATGTTATAGGAGACGGCCGGGATGCATCAACCGATACGGTAAAGCGTAATCTTGCCCGTACCGATGGAATGGCAAAACTTGCCCAATGGAAGGATGCTGTTGTAGCGTCTACCATGAAAGACTACATTGAGGAAGGCGGAACCATCGGCAATACCCAGACTTTAATGCGCTTTGAACAGGCTACCGTTACCCGCGCCAAAGCCAATATAGCAGGTTTCGATCAGGTTGAATATTGGCTGGACCCGGATGGGATTTATCACATTCTCTATTCGTACCCAAAAGCCAACCTTAAGAACGATTTTGCTGCCACTGTGACTGAATTCCAGCGTAACGAAGCTGCTGCCTTTGCTGATTTTAAAGCACAGGAAGCCTTTAAATTTCTGGATGCTCAGTTAGACGCAGCAAACAAGTAAGAGGAAATTTATTATACAGTCTGGTTTAATAACATTTCATTATGTATATTGATATGTTGCAGCCGCAGCAAGCTGCGGGATATTAAACCAGACTTTCGAATAAGGAGTATCTATGAAAAAAGCGTTTGTTCTGCTGTCACTTGCCCTGGTACTTTTACTTTCCGGCTGCGGACATTCGGTTAAGCGGGTTGATGCCGATACCCAGATGGATTTAAGCGGATATTGGAACGATACCGATCTGCGCAAGGCAAGCGAATACCTTATAAAAGAATGCCTTGGCACCCCGCGTCTGACTACGTATCAAACAACCAACGGAAGGCTCCCGGTGATCATAGTCGGAAGATTCAGAAATAACAGCGATGAACATATTGATACATCTATCCTTTCCCAGCGTCTGGAAGCATCGATCCTTTCCAGCGGCAAAGCCGAATTTGTGGTTTCCGGAGATCTGCGTGATGAAGTCCGCGCCGAGCGTCTGGATCAACAGCAGGGCTATACCGACGATGCAACAATGGCCAGAATTGGCCGTGAAACAGGGGCCGATTTTATGATGACCGGTTCGGTAAAAACCATTGTAGACAGTTACGATAAAACAGCGACACGCAGTTATTTTATAACGGCGGAACTTACCGATATAACCACCAACAGGCGGCTTTGGATCGGTGAATACAATGAAATAAAAAAGGTTATCAGAAGGCCTTCGGTTAAACCATAAGGGCTGTTCTTTATGTTTTTTAAAGCGCCGCTGAAAGCCGATGCCATTTTAAAAATGGCATCGGAGAAAAAAAATCTATACCGCACGGCGTTTTTTATAGCATTCTTTTTTCTGTTATTATCCTGTGTTACAACGGATCCTTATGTCCCCATAGATAAACTGGTTGAACAGGAAGATTATCAAAAAAGCACGGAAACTCTGGAAGAAAAAAGGAAATCCATTTACCGCGGAAAAGATCAGGTATTGTATTATCTGGACAAGGGGATGCTGGCTCACTACAGCGGGAACTATCAGGAATCATCTTCTCTGCTGCAGCAGGGAGAGAGGGCCATAGAAGAAAATTTTGCTGTCAGCATTAGTCAGGAAATAGGAACCTTTATTCTGAACGACAGGACCAGGGAATATGACGGAGAAGATTACGAGGATATATACCTTAATTTATTTAATGCCCTGAACTATTACCACAGCGGCAATATGGAAGGAGCTATGGTTGAAATCCGCCGTATGAACAACAAGCTCCGGGATCTTTCGGTTAAGTACGGCCAAATGATGACTAATATGCAGAAGTATGCACTGGAAAACGAAACCGAAATTCCTGCCAACCCGGAAGCTACCGTTAAGTTCAACAATTCGGCGCTGGCCCGGTATTTGGGAATGCTCTTTTACCGCAGTTCGGGGATGATAGACGACGCACGTATCGATCAGAATCAGCTGCGTATTGCTATGGCCGATGCTCCTCAAATTTACACAAACCCCATACCGTCATCAATTCAGAACGAACTTAACATCCCACCCGGAATGGCCAGACTTAATATAATCGGCTTTACAGGATTATCCCCGAAAAAAACCGAAGATGTAATCAGAATATTCCTAAGGAATGCCTGGATTAAAATTGCACTGCCGGTAATGACTCCGCGTCCCTCCCGTGTTGAAATTATAGAAGTAACGCTCGATTCGGGAGAATCTTTTATTCTGGAATTACTGGAAAATATAGACGCAGTAGTATCGGCAACCTTTGCTCAAAAGAAAAATGTTATCTACACTAAATCAATATTACGCGCTGTTGTTAAAGGCCTTGCTGCTTCAATATTCGGCGAAGCAGCAAGGCAATCCGATGAAAACAAGGGCCTTTTTACTTTGCTTGGAGTTGGAAGTCAGATTTTGGCAGAAGCCGGCGAAAAGGCGGATCTGCGTGTTGCCCGGTATTTTCCCGCAAAAGCACATGTGGGAGCCATTAACCTTAGTCCCGGCACATACTCTTTTACCGTTACCTTTTACGGAACGGGCAGAAAGGTAATTGCAGAGCGCCGTTACGAAGATATAATAATTCATGCAAATGTCCTGAATCTTAAGGAGGTTATATGTTTAAAATAAAAACACTTCCGGTATATTGTACTGCTGCGTTTTTTACGGTAATTCTCTGTTTATCCTGCAGCAGCGGCCCCTCTGCAAAAAAAACAGCGGAACCGGATTGGGTTTCCGATCCGTATAAAGTATATAACAGGGCAATTTACATAGCAGCAGTGGGTTACGGCGGTTCACGGGATGCAGCAGAAAAATCGGCGCTTACCAATCTGACATCGATCTTTGGCCAGTCAATTTCCAGCGAAACAAGAACCGACTATACATACACCCAGGCTGTACAGGCAAGCAGTTTTGTATGGTCGGAAAAATCCGATCTGGAGCAGGCGGTTAAAACATCGGTTGCAATGGACACCCTGATTGGAGCGGAAATAAAAGATGTGTGGAAAAGTCCGGACGGCGAATGGTATGCGGCAGCTGCTATGGACAAAGCAAAAACCAATATGATCTATGCAGAGCTGATCCAGCAGAATCTGGAAACAATAGGTAAACTTACCCGGTTAAGTGCGGCTGAAAGGCAAAGCTTTGAAGGATTTTTAAATTATTATCAGGCTGCAAATCTGGCAGATGCAAATCTGGTATTTGGCAATGTACGCAATGTAATAAGCCCCGGCTCCATGGCGGGAGAAAATCTTAAAACAGGAAACGACTATCGTCTGGAAGCAGCCCAAATTGCGCGGAATATTCCAATTGCCGTAAATGTGGAAAACGATGTACAGAATCGCATTAAAGGAGCATTTTCTTCCACACTTACCAGGGCTGGATTCCTTACCGGAGGGGCCGGCGGACGTTATACGCTTTCGGCAACTCTTTCCTTAAACGAAGTAGAATATCCGAACAGCCCTTATAGGTTCATCCGGTACATAGTAGATGCCAACCTGATAGACACAACTACAGGCATTGTACTTTTTCCCTATAACATTAACGACAGGGAAGGACATGCAAATCTTTCCGAAGCGCAAAATATGGCCATAAGAGCTGCAGAAACCAGGATTAACAATGATTACCTGAAAGCTTTACAGGGACACCTTTCTCAGGGCAAAAAATAAAAAATTATGGCTTATTACGACGAGAACAAGGCATTTATAGACAGGCTTCCGGACTGGACAAGGGAATTTGCCAACAAGTACGGATCCAATACCGCCAATCTGTACATACTCCACGGAAACATCCGCGATTACCTTCCGCATCAAAGCAATGCCGGAGAATTTACCTTTACCCGTATACAGAATTATATTTCCGAACAGATCTTCGGGAATCAAAACATAATTGTCTTTTACGATCGTTCCAGCGGAGTAGTATTTTTAACCGAAGAAATGGCCATTGAATATGAAAAAATCATGAGCAGGTTATATCCCGATGTGGAAGACCACGATGATTTTATGTCTATCAAGCCGGAAGAGAGTTTTTTTTATCTGGAAAAATATTTTCTTGCCCGTATACCCAGAGACAAACGGGAACATTTCCGAATGGTATTTATTATTGATTATGCCGAAACAATTGTTCCCCCCGGAGACCTTGGCCGTTACAGCGAAGAAGACCGCTTTTGTCTTGTAACATTGAATCGCTGGGCGGTAAACCCTCTTTTTACCCAGGGGGATATTTCCATTATCCTTTTAACGGAAAACCTGGCGGATATTTCTCCCCGCCTGGTCGGTTCTCCTGCAACGGTAAAGGTCAGTGTTCCTTTTCCCAACGAGCAGATTCGGAAAAGTTTTCTTAATTCAAAAGAAAAAGAAGGAAAGCTTATACTGGATCGAGGGCTTAATACCGATCAGATTGCCGGTATTACCAATGGTCTTAACCTGATGAATCTGAACCGGCTAATTCAGGAAAATCATGAAACTGCCAAAGTTCTTACCATGGATTACCTGCGGCAAAAGAAAAAAGAAATAATCGAAAACGAAGCAACGGGGCTTTTGGAATTTATAGATACCGAATATAACCTTTCCAATGTATCGGGTCATACGTTTGTTAAAAAACGGTTTAAATATGCCGCAAAAATGATCAAAAAAGGCCATTTGGATGCACTTCCCATGGGATATCTTATTGCCGGCCCTGTCGGAACAGGAAAGAGTTTTATGGTCAGCGCCTTTGCCGGTGAAATCGGCATTCCTATGGTTAAGTTCCGTAATTTCCGTTCAAAATGGCAGGGAGACACCGAATCAAATCTGGAACGCATACTTAACATACTAAAGTCTATGGCGCCGGTAGCAGTGATGATTGACGAAGCCGATGCCTTTCTGGGAAACCGGGATCAGGAAGGAGATTCGGGCACCAGTAACAGAGTCTTTGCCCAGATTGCCTCTTTTATGGGAAATACCGAATACCGCGGACGGATAATCTGGTTCCTGATTACCTGCCGGCCCGATCTTGTTCCCATAGATTTAAAACGCCAGGGCCGTGCAGAAGAACACCTTGCTCTTTTTTATCCCGAAAGCGATGAAGAACGCGAAGATCTGTACAATACCCTGGTCGAAAAGAACAAACTGGACATCAGAGACTTTCCTATTTCGGAACTCTTTAAAAAATTCAAGCATGAATATTCCGGAGCTGACCTGGAAGCCCTGCTTGTCAGAGCCAAGATGCAGGCCAACGCGAATGAACGTGTGTATATACGCAAAGATGATATGGAAGAAGCCATGTCGGATTTTATCCCGGCAGCATATCCTCACGAAATAGAATTACAAAATTTGGTAGCGGTTGTAGAATGTACTTCAAAAGAAATGCTTCCCGACCGGCTGCGCAAAAAAACCCGTTCCGAACTGATCCGCGAAATACAGGAAATAAAGACGCTGCTTGTGGAAAGGTAGTATACAAATTATGACTTATACAGTGGAAATTGATGGCTTTCCCATAGAGATAGAAGTACTACCTGATGAAAAACCAGCTATAAATACATATTACCCGGGTAATAGGATAAAAATTATTACCCCTGTTAGGTTGTCTCTATTTAAGATTAAAGAAATAATGTCTCCAAGAATAGAAAAAATGAAAAACGAAAGAGAACAAGCAAGACAAAGAAGAAAATTATACCTGCAAAGATTAGCCATGAAACCGTTCCCGGCAAACATTTTTGTTCTCGGCAAGCTATACAAACTGGAATATATTGAATGCAAAGGAAAGCAAAAAGTAGAAATAGAAGGCGATAATATTAATATATATATTCGTCCGAACCCTTCGGCAGAAAAAAAATGGCGTTATCTAGAACAATGGCAAAAGGGCCTGTTGCAAGATACTGCGCATAATTTAATTAAAAAATGGGAACCTATTTTGAACGTGATGGTTCCCGAATTAAAAATTAAAAAGGTTCAATCATATTTTGGGATGGCTAAAAAACGTGAAACATCAAATGTTTACAAGTACATTATTCTTAACTTACGATTAATCGCACATAGTGTAGAATGTATTGAGCTAACAGTAGTTCATGAAATGGTTCATCTTATTCAAACAAAATTTGCTCATGGCGAAGAATTTGATTCTTTAATGGATAAGTATTTACCTGACTGGAGAACATTGGATAAAAAACAGGAAAATGAAGCCTTATTATTCCGTCATTTTACCGCCATTGCATAAACACAGGCAGCCTTAGGTGCAAATGGGACGGAAAGTTCCGTGATCTTATCTCCCGTCCAGTAGCAGGCACGATTTTTTAGAGATGAACAATAGCCGCCGGTATACACTGTATTGTTTACCACGGCAATCGCTTTGGCATCAGAATTTTCATTGCCTTCAGAGTTGGCGAGCTTTACCCGTTCGGTCCCTTTCCAGTAGCAGGCATGATCCATATCGTTGTTATCTACATAATTGCCTGCTGTATATACAGTGCCATTTTCCACGGTAAATGCCTTTATATCTGTATATTTGGAACCACTGGGAACAGGGATATACTTATATTCGTTCCCAATCCAGTAACAGAAACATCTTATAGGTGAATCACTGTTTTCATTATCAACGATGAAAGCGCCTTTTGTATAAACCGTTCCGTTTACAACAGCGATATCTTGTACTTCGCAACCCTTATTTTTATCAGGAACGGCAAGGTCTGTTCGTTCACCGTTTTTCCAATAACAAGCGCAAGGTATGCCATCACTGTCCTTATACCAACCTGCGGTATATACTATTCCATCAACTACGGCAATAGCATCAGCAGACGATCTCCAGTTATTATCGGGTACGCAGAGGTCTGTCCTCTCGGTTCCTGTCCAATAACAAGCATAGCGTTTGTCTTCTTTCCGGTAATATCCGGCAGCATAAACTTTTCCATTTATCACTGCGAGGGCATTGGCACAGGCTTCCCCTGTATTATTATCGCCGGCAAGGTTTGTCCGCTCAGTATCTATCCAGTAACAAGCGTATTCCTTGTAATCGTTACCTCTATACATACCAGCTGAATAGACCATACCATTTTGCACAGTAAAACTTTTTATAAAAGACTCTTTAAAACCGGCAGGAATAGAAAGGTCAGCCCGCACAGTTCCTTTCCAGAAGCAGGAATGCTGTTTCTCATTGTGATCCCAATAATAGCCCGCTGTAAAAACCGTACCCTCTTCAATGGCTATGTACTCTGCACAAGGTACTATTGCATCATCAGGTACAACGAGGTTTGTTACTTTAATATCTTTCCAGTAGCAGGCATATCTTTTGTAGGTGTGATCAGTATAATAACCTGCGGTATAGATTATAGGAGTCTTGCTGTTTGCCGATCCATCGTTCATAAAATCATCCATAAATTTCTGTAAACAATTTAACAGATAATATTAAAAAAAGCAATCCCTTTAAATAGATAATGTCAAACCTTATAAAAAGGCTATTGACATTAGTTGATTGTATTACATAGACTCAACCATGAGCAATATACTTGAATTTGATCAAATTATTGAAATAGAAAAAGATTTTGTTGCCCGGGCAGAAGAAAATGGCTATGAAGATTATTATAAATTTATGCACAAAATATTCATACAATTTGCAAAAGATAAAAGTGTCCTTGATACATTTATGAAAAGCAGGACGGAATGCCGGAATGTTTTTCAACTCTATGTTCTTTTAGCTTTTGCCGGTATGGTTGTTACTTTTTTTCAATCGCCGGTATTCAGACCAAAAAATACAAATGATTCTCAAAATGCTGCTATGGAAGAATATATTAAGGAACATTACAAGTTAATGCGTTTTAATGATATGCTTGACTCATCCAAGCAGCCTGTATTACTTGAATATTTGAATAGTATTATCCGTGAAACAGACCGGCTTGAAATGGGTATGTTCACAGGTGGAGAAGAATTAGGCGACAGGGCAAAACGCTATGAAATAGTTTCTGATATAAGTTTCCTTATTAATTTTTTGAATACTTTTTATTTCGAGTAATATTTAAAATCAGCTAAACCAATACACACACTATTTCTGTTACACCTTTACCGCCAATGCATAAACACAGGCTCCTTTATACCCAAATGGGACGGAGAGTTCTGTTACCTTGTCTCCGATCCAGAAACAGGCTTGGTTCGATAGAGATGAACAATAGCCGGCAGTGTATACTGTATTATTTACAACGACAATCGCTTTAGCATCGGAAAACCCTGTATTATCAGAATCGGTAAGTTCTATCCGTTCGGTCCCTTTCCAGTAGCAGGCACGGTTTCTACCGGCATGATTTTCATAGTTGCCGGCAGTAAAAACCGTATTATTTGATACGGTAAATGCCTTTATATATGTGTATTTAGCATTCTCAGGAACAGGAATATTCTTATATTCGGTTCCAACCCAACAACAGGAATATTCTGTAGGAAGGCCGTCATCGTCAAATATAAAATAAAAGCCTTTGGTGTAGACAATGCCGTTTTTCACAACAATATCAGAGGGAAGCATTAATTTCCCAGGAGTAGGAGTTTTAAGGTCCATTCGTTCATTGTTTTTCCAGTAACAAGGACTGCCGCTCCAATTTCTATCTGCATAATCACCTGCTATATATACTATGTCATCAACTACGGTAATGCCAGCAGCCGATGAATAACAACAATTACCGGGAACAGAAAGATCTATCCGCTCAGTACCTTTC
>WRIX01000010.1 GCA_009782495.1 Treponema sp. | reverse complement strand
AATGATTCACCTGAATAATCCTTAAAAAGATACTCCAGGGTTCCCTTTTTGGGAGCGGGCATTTTTGAAATAATTATTTTATCTTCATCGGTTTCCAGATAGAGCTTTTCATTAGTTTCGATACCTAATTTTTTGACCATATCCAAAGGAATTCGCAACGCATGGCTATTACCCCACTTTGACAAAACAGCTGTAGCCATAAATCCTCCTGTATATACCAATTGTAGATACAAAAAGTATAAACAGAATGTAGATACATGTCAAGTGGATAGATTTGCCAAACGTTGGGGTAATTTTGCCCTCATTTGGGTGAGGAAGTGGAGAGTGGTTAGGGAACCAGCACTCCGCGTCACCGAGCGCCAGACACCGTTGTGCCTGCTCCGCGCTCTTGAAATTTCTTGTATTTTGCATCACTATAGAAACATGAAACAGACAATAACACTTGAAGTTGAAAACTCTACGGTTATACAATTATTAAAAAATTTAGAAGAAATGAGCCTTGTTAAATTTACGCTAAATCAACATTCTAATGACGATCTAATAATTGCACAGATAAATGAAGTTTGCAAAGAAGTAGATACATCAATAGAGCCAAGTGTAATGGCTGCTCAAATGGAAGTTTTGGAAGGCGATGACTGGCAGTGATAAAAGGCGAAGTATGGTGGGCTAATCTGCCCGATGATCCTTATGGTTCTGAACCAGGAAAACACCGTCCTGTTTTAATAATTCAAAATGATTTATTCAATCGTAGTAATATAAAAACCACAATCTGCGCCGTTATTACATCGAATATGAAACTTTCTCAAATGCCTGGCAACATTACATTGGAAAAAGGTGTTTCTGGCCTTAATAAAACATCTGTAATTAATTTTTCACAAATTGCTACAATCGACAGGACACGATTGATAGAACAAATTTCAATGTTACCTAAGCAATATATAGAAAAAATTAATGAAAGTATAAGATTTATTTTTGATACCGAGAAATAGAAGCTGCGGAAGATCGCGGAAGAAGAATTTCACTGCGATCTCGTTTGAAAGAACCGAAGATTTCATAACCAAGCATAGGCTACAGTCCCAGCATTTCGTCCAAATCGTCAAGGGATGTATGCCACTTAACAGGAATCTTCCCCGAAATCATATCTTCAACTTCCTGCATACCCGCTATGGTCTCGGCGTTAAAATGCAACTCCCCGGTTTCGGGATCGCGGTACTTGGCGCACAGCGGGCAGTCACCCTCAAACTCATCATCGGCGACATTGTCAGACATGGGAGCCGGCGTAAAGGCAAGAACTGTCCTTCCTACCGGTATTTCGGGGGGTACGTCAATAACCAGCCGGCGGTTTTCAGGTATGTCTACGGTTTGCGTTATAGTCATAGAGTGATTATAGCACGAAAAGGGGGAAGAACAATTAATGAAGGAGCATTTTTCTTTGCGCCCTGGCGAGAGTTCATGCCAGGTTACCGCCTTGAGTACGCCGCCTTCCGTGACGGAGCGATAGCAACAGCTGCCAAATTCCCGTAGGTTAATTATGGCAGATGTACAAACAGTACCGGATTATCCCAGAGGGCTTGATTTTCAGCAAGTTTGGGCAGGTCTGATGGAGGCTAAGCAAATTTTAATGGAAACATGCAGAATCCACAGGGTTCTGTTTGGCAAAAACACCGGGTGAAAAGACCTGCTTGATAAAATATTATTGAATGGTTATTGTATAGTTATGGAGAATTTATTAGAAAAAATAGAAGATATAAAAGAATCTATCCTTAAATTTGTGCCTGCACGGTACATTTATTTATTTGGATCTTATGCATATGGGACTCCATCTGATAAAAGTGATATTGATATATATATTGTTATACCTGACGGTATAATGAATCTGACTGATTTATATGCAAAAATTATTGTTGATTTGAGTTACAAAAAAATTTATTTTATTGATCTGTTTTTGAATAATGAATCTATATTTAATAAACGAAAAGTAGAAAACATTTTTGAAAAAACAATTATCCAAAAGGGTAAAGTGTTGTATGAACATTAACGATGTTAAAGAATAGATGGTAATAGCTGATGATGATTTTGATTCAGCTAAAATTTTAAATGATGCCATAAAAAAACATATGGAAGTTATTTGTTATTTATGTGCACAAGCTACAGAAAAATATTTAAAATGTTATTTGACTTATAATGATATTTTTCCACAAAAAACTCATAATCTGGTATTGTTAAATGATAAATGCATTGAATTAGACAATAGCTTTAATGGAATAAAAATGGAATGTGGTTTTTTAAACAGATACTTTAATTGAACAGGTTGGTTGTTCCCGTACGCCACTCTTCCAGTGCTTCCATAATAATTTTTTCAGCTTCGATCCAGGAATCGGCACGAGGACCGGGAATACCAATATTGGTTGAGTTGGAAAAAACAATGGTCTTATGTCCCTGTTCGCGAAGCTGCGTTATGTTTTTTGGCGCATCGTCGATATATACATGGGCGCCTACGGCAACTTTGTCGTTCATAAAACAGATATCCCAATAGGGTATATCATAGTTATCGAGCCAATCTACTGTCTGGGTAATACTTGTTTTGTGGGAGTATTTAAGAAACAGCCGGTGGGTAATGATACGTATTCTTATGCCTCTGTTTGATAGTTTTCTGAGCGTACCCGGAGCGTCCTGAATGGGCGGCATATCCCTGAACAGATTACGCTGAGCTACGGCAAAGCGATGGAGCCTGTCATAACCTCCGTATTCATCAATACCCCATTCTTCAAGTCCAAAACTTACTTCTTTTGTGAGTTTTTCTTCCGGTTTATTCAGCCATTCGGCGGCAATCTTCCGCATGGCGCCGTAAAAATCTCCCACGACGCCGTCCAAATCAACACCAAGAATAAAACTGCTTTCGTCCACGTGTTACTCCTGTTATTGTTGTTTTGAAATAAGTATTACCATGCTTCTGGCCTGTACCGGATAACGATCGGGATAGGTTAGTTCTTCTTCCGTCCCGGGCAGGAGTATATCTTCGGGACTACTCATAGCCGTGTTCACTTTTCTTACCCAGCGTTTTCCTGCAAGAGGGGCGCAAACACTGAACACTACTTTTTTGCTTCCTGCGTTGAACATAATAAAGAAGTCGTTGTCGTCCTGATCCGCCGAAATCTCCGCCTTGCTTCCGTCCATGCGCAATGCCATACAATAACCAATGTTATCCCAGTTGGGGGTTCTGCCCGATTCGTCAAACCAGGTAATATCCGGAATGGCATTGTAGTTACCGTCACGGCCTGTGTAAAATTCCGGCCGCATAAAACCGTGATGGCGAAGACGGAAGGCGATAATCTCTTTGATAAAACGGAAGAGGCCGGAATTTTTATTTAACAGTGACCAGTCGTACCAGGATATTTCATTATCCTGACAGTATGCATTGTTGTTGCCGTTCTGGGTGCGGCCCATTTCATCTCCGCCAAGGATCATGGGGGTTCCAAGGGAAATCATCATGGTGGCAATAAAATTCTTTGTAAGCCGTTCTCTTGTTTGCCCTACCATCATGTCGACGGTTGGGCCTTCTTCTCCGTTGTTGTAGCTGCAGTTATTGTCGCTGCCGTCGTGGTTTTCTTCTCCGTTGTCTTCGTTGTGCTTGTGGTTGTAGGAGATTAAATCACGAAGGGTAAATCCATCGTGGCTTGTGATAAAGTTAATGGAATGGAACGGCTTGCGTCCGTCTCGCAGATACAGATCGCTGGAACCAGATATCCTTGTGGCAAGATGCCGGGTTTGGCCGGGATCCCCGCGCCAGTAAAGCCGGACATCGTCCCGGTACCGGTCGTTCCATTCTGCCCAACGGCCGCCGGGGAACCAGCCCACCTGGTACGCTCCGCCGGCATCCCAGGCTTCTGCAATAATTTTTGTGTGGCTTAATACGGGATCCTCGGCAATAAGTTCCAGTGTGGGAGGATTTTCCATTAGCCTTCCCTGTTGATCGCGGCCCAGGATCGAACCAAGATCAAAGCGGAATCCGTCCACATGCATTTCGGTTACCCAGTAGTGCAGACAGTCGATGATAAACCGCCGAACCACAGGATGATTACAGTTTAACGTATTGCCGCAGCCGGAATAGTTTTGATAATAGCGGCGGTTTTCGTTCAGAATATAGTAAATTTGATTATCCAGACCGCGGAAAGAAAAAGTAGGCCCGTATTCGTTTCCTTCGGCAGTGTGGTTAAATACAATGTCGAGTATTACTTCCAGACCTGCCTTGTGCAGTTCCCGAACCATAGTTTTAAATTCGCGTACCTGTCCGCCGGGAGCGGTGTCGGAAGCATATGATCCTTTTGGTGCGAAAAATGCTACTGTAGAATAACCCCAGTAGTTGGTCAGCATTTCTCCTGTCCGCGGATTTCTGCGGGGATATTCATGTTCGTCGAATTCCTGCAGCGGAAGAAACTCCAGACTGGTAACGCCCAGATCTTTAAAGAAAGGAATCTTTTCGATTACCCCGCGGTAGGTGCCTTTATGCTCAACGCCGGAATCGGGATGAGCAGTAAGACCTTTAATGTGTGTTTCGTAAAGAATACTAAAGCGCAGCGGATAATTAAGCGGAAGATCGCCCTGCCAGTCGAAATCGTCGTTTATTGCAATACAGCGGGGCTGATTTAAAAGATCATCCTTCGTAGAAAAAGAAAGATCCTTTGACGGATCTGAAGGATCATACCCCAGGCATGCCAAAATATCCCAATCATTTAAACTCGTTAAGGCTTTTGCATAGGGGTCGAGCAACGTCTTGTGAGGATTAAAGCGCAGCCCTTTTTCCGGAAGGTACGGCCCGTCTACCCTGTAGAGGTAACAGGCTCCTTCGGTAAGACCGTTTATATGGCAGTGCCATATATCGCCGGTTTTGTTTTTCTGCTTGTCTAGTTTTACTTCCGAATACGAACTGTTTTTTTCGGCGCTTTCAAAAATAATAAGGCTTATTTCTTCGGCATGACGCGAGAAAACAGAAAAGTTTACACCCCGGTCTGTAACTGTCGTCCCAAGGGGCAAAGCCTTTCCGGTTTCAACCACATAGTCGGAGGTCATTCACACAGTTTACCACAGGCGGGAAAGCTGGACAAGGCAGCGGTTTAATTACACAGCCCGCAACAATTCCCGCGGACGGGAGCCCTGGGCAGGGCCGACGATACCGCGTTGTTCCATTTCTTCTACAAGCCGGGCGGCGCGGTTATAACCGATTTTAAGACGGCGCTGGATAAAACTGGCGCTTGCTTTGCCCTGGGTCTTTACCACTTCCAAAGCTTTATCGTAAAGAGGATCGTCGCCGTCTGTAAATGATGTTCCTGTTTCCCCTTCTTCTTCGTCAAAGAATATTTCATCGTCTATATATTCCGGCTCGCCAAGCGTTTTTACATAGTCAACCACATTCTCCACTTCTTCTTCGGAAATAAATGCGCCCTGCATACGAATGGGGAACGGATCCATTGCTCCGGCATAGAGCATATCGCCCTTGCCCAGAAGTTTTTCTGCGCCGACCATATCAATAATAATGCGGCTGTCCATTTTGCTGGCTACCATAAACGCAATGCGGCTGGGGATGTTTGCCTTGATAAGACCGGTGATAACGTCGATAGACGGCCGCTGAGTTGCCAGAACAAGATGAATTCCCACCGCGCGGCTCATGGCGGCAAGCCGGGCTACAGTGGACTCAAGTTCTTTACCGGTGGTTGCCATAAGGTCTGCAAACTCATCAATAATTACCACAAAATAAGGCATATGTTCTGCGGCAATTTTTCGTTCCTTAATGCGTTTGTTGTAACTCTTTATGTCCCGGACACCCATTGAATCAAGACAGGCATACCGGCGTTCCATTTCAAATATACAGTACTGTAATGCCTGGAATGCCCGCTTTGGTTCGGTAATTACCGGCGTTAAAAGGTGCGGAATATCGTTGTACAATTTCAGTTCTACGATTTTTGGATCAATTAAAATAAGACGGCACTCCGCAGGAGAAAGCTGATAGAGGATCGAAAGGATCATGGAATTAACGCAGACCGATTTTCCCGAACCGGTGGCGCCGGCAATAAGTATATGGGGCATTTGACAAAGGTCTACCGTAACGGCATCTCCGGTTATGCCTTTTCCCAGAACTACTGGAATCTCGTCCCTGGTTTTTTCTTTTTTGTTGGAAAGTTCCCCTTCGATTATTTCTCTGAACGAAACAATGTTCCGTTTTTTGTTGGGAACTTCAATCCCTACGGCATGCTTGCCCGGTATGGGCGCAACAATACGAACGCTGGAAGCGGCAAGACGCAGGGCAATATTGTCCTGAAGGTTTACGATTTTGGACAGCTTTACTCCGGGAGCGGGGAGTATTTCGAACATGGTAATTACCGGGCCTTTTCTGATCCCCGTTATTTCCGCCTGAATACCGAATTCACTGAGTGTTTCCTGAAGTACCTGTCCTGCTTTGTGTGATTCTTCGTCTACAATCCAGTACTGGCCGTCGGGATACTCCTTGAGTATGTCGTCTACCGGTACAGAATATGCGCCTTTGTGTTTACTTAGTTTTTTTTTTACTGTTGGAGAAATACTGTCCTGTTCCTGTTCTGCATCGGCAACAAGCGATTCGGCTTCTTCCAGAAAAGGATCTACTTCAAACCAATCTTCACTTGGAAGAGGATCTTCGTCGGGCCACTCTAACTGATCGGACTCGGCGGAGAATTCTTCGGCGGCTTCTGTGTTATCTTCAAACTGATCAAATTGAACCTGTTCCAGTTCATGATAATCGTTTTCTTCCACCGGTTCATCTGTTTGCATCAATGCATCTGTTTCCCCGGCAGAATATTCCGGCACGTTTTCTGTTTCAGGTTCCCAGTTCATTTCATCTTCAAATGCAGGTTCCAAAACCAGATCATTTTCATTGGTGTTTTCGTTGCTTAGTTGCGAATACGGAGAAAAAGCGGAATCGTCCAGAACAAGGATTTCGTCTTCTTCGGCTATTTCAGAAAAGGTGATGTTTTTTTCGTCTTCCTTAATTTCTGTATTAATGTCTTCTTTTTTAAAGCCTTCTTCGTTTAATTCCCTGAATGCGGCAGGACTTTTAAGAGGTCCCCAATCAGGAAGCTTAATTTCTCTGTCAGATGGTTTAATGTCCCTGTCGTAAGGTTTAACATCTTTGTCGGAAGGTTTAACTTCTTTGTCGGGATGTTTAACTTCCCTGTCAGGATGATTTGCTTCTTTGCTGTGAACCTTTAACGGTTCTTTTGTTTTACTTAATATTGCTGCGGAAGCAGGAGTTGCTGTACCAGCAGCTGTACCACTTGCCGCTTTATTAACTGTATTTACAACCGTATTGTTTACCGTATTTACCGTCGTATTGGTAACCGTATGAACTGCGGTGTTTGTGTTTGAAACAGCGGCAGGCACGGGTTTTGCCGTTCCGGAGGGAGCTGCCGTGGTTTCTTTTTTATTCTTAAACAGGATTTGGTTGAGAATTAGGATACCTACACATTCCAGAATGGTTGCGGTAATTACTGCCAGACTGAGTCCGTTTTGGCCAATACTGTCCAATAGAGGCATCACCAGCCTGTTGGTTTCGAAATTCCGTATCAGGTAAAACCCCAAAGCCAGGGTAAGAAAAGGGAAAATTGCTGAAGAAAGGAGAAAGATCCTTCCCGGCTTAAAAACCGGATCAACCAGAAGAGCGGCGGCGCAAAAAAGGTATAAAGGTATAAATAAAGCAAACATTCCGTAAGCGCCGGCAAAAAGACCCCCGGGGCCGCTATTAATAAAAGTCCAGTTAAAAAGGGAAGCTCCTATAGACAAGGCAAGCAGTATGCCGGCCAAAATACAGGTAATTGCCGCCAGTATTGATACCAGGCGTGCCGGGCTTATGTTCAGTTCCGTATAATCGTTTTTTTCGTGATTGGATACAGGTTTTTCGGACAAAACTCCCCTCCAAAGGCATTTGCTTAAGGATATATTATGATTATCGGAATAATTGGTTTGGAATTTGAGTCCGGGTTTCGTGCATTTTTTAAGGTTTTTACCGATGATTTAGAATAATGAAACTGTTTTTGATACGTTTTGGGAATATGATGATAGGGCTTATTCTGTATGCATTTGGAATTGTCTTGATGATAAATGCCAACATAGGATACGCTCCCTGGGAAGTTTTCCATGTTGGACTTGCAAATACACTTGGATTGAGTATTGGAGTTGCATCTATTATTGCCGGGGTTGTTATAGTAATAATAGTTACGATTTTGGGAGAAGAACTGGGTTTTGGCACAATCTGCAGCATGATAGTGACCGGGGTATTTATAGATATTATTTTTTTTATGAATATTATTCCTATAATGAATGATCTTATATTGGGAATTATCATGTTAATTGCAGGATTATTTATTATTGCATTAGGTTCATATTTTTATATTAAGTCAGCTTTTGGCGTTGGACCAAGGGATAATTTAATGGTTGTGTTAGCCAAAAGGATAAAACTGCCTGTAGGTCTATGCCGGAGTCTGATTGAAGTACTGGTAACGTTCATAGGGTGGTTTTTAGGCGGAATGATAGGGATAGGAACGGTCATTTCTGCAATTGCTGTTGGATTTTGCATCCAGATTGTATTTAAACTATTCAAATTTGATGTTACTGCAATAAAACATGAAACTCTGGGTTATTCATTGAAAAAAATACTTGGCAGATGAAAAAATAATATGACTTTTGTCATTTTTACCTGAAAAATAAAAGCAAAAAACACCTTTTTCCCCTGTATTCATGATATACCGATTTTGCAAGGAGCTATAAATGCAAGCGCCAGTTGTTATTAATGAATGCGAGGATCTGAATAATTTATTGGACAATTATCTTCATGGCCGGATAAAACGAAAGGAAATGGAAGGAAAACTTTTTATGTACATCAGAAACCATCCCCGGCGTTTTTCCATTTCGCTGTTTAAGAGCGATACCCGTGATGATTTTATCAGTTGGCTTTATCCGCGATTAAGCAGAGCCATAGACCGTTATGCCGATCAGGGGTCGTGTTTTGACGCCTATATTACCACAATGGTACGGCTTTCCGCCAAAGAATACTGGCTGCGGAAAAAGGAACACCGGATCATCGAAAAAACCTGGTGGAATGCCAAAGCTCTGGAAATGGAGGTAATGGAGGAAGAGCCGGAATACCTGGATACCAGACCGGTTCCGAAAAAAGTATCCAATCCCCGCCAGGTTTTAATGCTCCTCCTTAAATCTTATTATTTTTTGTCTGACGATCATCTGGAGCGGATTGCTCCGGCGCTGGGACTGAATAAAGAAGAATTGTACCACATGGTTGATAAACTCAGGGTAATAAGGGTACAGAGAGAAGAAATAATCAATGGCCTTAAAGAACGGATCCACGGCCAGTTTTACCGGTGCCTGGCATTTGAAAAAAGGCTGCAGGCGGCTCCGCATTATTCCGCTCATTGGTTCAAAATGAAACGCTGTTTGGAGACTGCCCGGAAAAGGCTTGCTTCCATGCGCAAACGCCTTAGCGTAATGCGTATTGAAGCATCCAATGAGCAGGTTGCGGGAATAATGGGTGTTAAAAAAGGGACCATCGACAGCAATCTGTTTGAAGTGCGGAAAAACAACGAAAACAAAGCCGGCCGCCAGGATATTGTATAGCGGTGTTTTGCATGGAACTTTGCCGCAAAAAAAGCCGGACAAATTGCCGATATTGTACTATGAGGTGTTCAGGAACCGTTTTTAAAGCCATTTTTGCCCGTTTTTTGGTTTTTTTTGTCCTTGCTTTATTTGCTTTTTCCTGTAAAAACACTCCCAATTCGTCAGCCCCAAAGATTCTGGAGCCGGATTTTTCTGTCAGTTCTATCATTATCCTCCAGGCCGAGCTTGTTAATACCCGGCTTAAAGTAAAGCTTCGCATAGAAAACCCCAATCCATTTCCTGTATCTCTTTCTTCCTTGAATTACGAGCTGTACGGAGAAGGAAGTTTTTGGGCTGATGGTACGGAAAAAAATATCTTTACCGTTCCTGCTTCTGATTTTATGGAAAAAGATCTGTATTTGGTGATGAATTTTATTGATACAAAACGGGACCTTTTGGATAAAGTGATTGCCCTGGAAAGTGTTATGTACAGGTTTGCCGGAACAGTTGTGATAAGCGTCATGGATATGCCTGTTTTAACCAAAAACTTTAATCTGGAAGGTGAATCGGAAGTAATCCGGTAGAGCCGGTTTTAAACTAAAGTATTGGAATAAGCTCAGTTATAATATCCCGCTTATATTTTTTATTTTATTTGGTTATGCTTTTACCATGCCGGATAAAAAATCAAATGAAAAAACCACCCCTTTGCGCAGTGAAATTGAGGATCAATATAAGTGGGATTTAGGAAGCCTTTATTCCGATGATGCCTCCTGGGAACTGGATTTAACGAAGTATGCAGAAGCATTGAATACAATACCTGCTTTTAAAGGCACTTTGGGTAAATCTGCCGTTTCATTGGCTGATTACCTGGACTTTTTCAGGGATCTGGGATTACTGGAAGAAAAGCTTGCCTATTACAGTGAGCTTCGGGAAACTGAAGACGAAGGGTCTGATGCTGCCCGTACCATGACAGGCAAATTTGTCATGACCGCCGCAAAAATCGGAGCGGAACTTTCCTGGGCTGTACCGGAAATCCAGGCTATTCCGGATAACGAAATGAATGAATTTCTTTCCCATCCCCGGATAAAAGAATATGTTATCTATCTGAAAAAATTGCTCAGGTATAAAAGCCACATATTAAGCGAAAAAGAAGAACGAATTCTCGCCATCCATTCCGAAGGAGAAGACATTGCGAATCAGGCTTTTTCGGTATTGACCAATGTTGACCTGGATTTTGGAACCATCGAAACAAAAGAAGGAAAACTCCCCCTTACCCAATCTACCTGGTCGGTATTTATGGAAAACCCTGACAGAGCAGTACGGGAGAAAGCTTACACGGCTTTTTACCGCTGCTTTAATATGCATAAGACAACGCTCGCTGCCCTCTATGGAGGCTCGGTTAAGCAGGATGTAATTCGTGCCCGGATACGGAATTTTCCTTCTGCCTTAAATGCGGCGCTGTTTCCTGATGATGTCAGTGAATCGGTATACGGCAACCTTATAACTACGGTGAATAATAATCTTGATCCCCTTCATCGTTACTACCGCCTCCGCAGGCGGGTTCTGAAACTCGATGAGCTTAGGCATTACGATGTTTATGTTCCGCTTGTACCAGGGGTAAAGAAAATCACCCCCTGGGAAGATGCGGTGAATATGATTTGCGAAGCGCTCACCCCTCTTGGAGATGAGTATGTTACGGTTCTGCAGAAAGGGCTTTTGGGCCGGTGGGCTGACCGTTATGAAAATAAGGGAAAACGAAGCGGTGCTTTTTCCGCAGGAAGCTATCTGGCAGACCCTTTTATCCTTATGAATTACAAGGATGATTCAATCCGGGATGTGTTTACCCTGGCTCACGAAGGGGGGCATTCCATGCATTCCTGGTTTTCTGCCCGATCCAATCCTTTTTTGCAGTATAACTACACTATATTTGAGGCTGAAGTTGCCAGTACTTTTAATGAAGAACTTCTCTTCAGGTATCTGGAAAAAAATGCCGGTTCTGTTGAGCTTAAAAGATATATCGTTAATAAACGGGCAGATGATTTTCTTTCCACTTTGTACCGTCAGACCATGTTTGCCGAATTTGAAAAACGGAGCCATGAACTGGAAGAAGGAGGCACGCCGCTGACCCTGGAACTGCTCCGCAGTGAATACCGGAATCTGCTGTCAAAATACTTTGGAGAAGCAATGCACTTTGAAGAAGAAAGCGACCTGGAAGGCCTCCGGATTCCTCATTTTTACCGGGCTTTTTATGTATACAAGTATGCTACGGGGATATCCGCTTCCTATGCCCTGGCAGAACGGGTCTTTTCCGGAGGTGAACAGGAACGTAACGATTATTTTAATTTTTTAAAATCAGGCGGTTCCCGTTATCCGATTGATTCATTAAAAAATGCTGGAGTTGATATGTCTAACCCGGCGCCCGTCGAGGCGGCGTGTAAAGCATTCGGCCGTCTGGTGGATGAACTGGAAAAGCTGCTATAACTAAATTTCAACCGACATATCATCCGGTACATTGCCCGAATCGTATTTTTCCAGGATTTGCTTTTGGAGTTTTAGGCGGAATTCGGGGAAAATAGGATGGGCCACGTCCTTGTATTCTCCCGCGCGGGTCTTACGGCTGGGCATTGCGATAAAGATGCCGCTTTTTCCTTCGATAATTTTAACATTATGAACCACAAAGCAGTTGTCAAAGGTAATGGTTACATACGCTTTAAGTTTACCTTCTCCTGTTACTTTGCGGACACGGATGTCGGTTATATCCATGGTGAACTCCTTGCTAATTCAAAAGCAACCGCTTTTCAACCGTTTCGGTTAAATCCATTGTATAACCGGTTCTAATCAGAAAGCAAGAAAAAAGTGCTTTGAAGTGCCAAAATCCCGGATTTTGGTTCATAAAATGATTTATTTAGTTTTGTTTCCGCCTGAACTGCTTTTTCCGGGTTGGAAAAAATACCAAAACAGGCTGAACCGGACCCTGAAAGACCGGCAAAGGCAGCTCCGGCCTTTTTTAATTCCTTTAATATGGTAATGTAAGCATTTCTGTTTCGTTCGGAATCGTGTTTTGTTAAAAGGTGCTGGAAATCATTTGAAAAATCCCAGCTTTCCGGAGAAGTCCAGGAAAAATCAGATAAATTTTTCGATAAAACAGGATTTGATTTAGTTATAACCGGACGGTTTTCATCCAACAGTCGATAGGCGTCGCCGGTATTGCTGGCAAAACCGGGAAAAACCAATAAAACTCCCAGGGGCGGGGGAGGCGACAGATAATTAAGTAGTTCACCTCGTCCATTAACGGCTCGGGCAGGGCTTTTTTCTTGTTCTTGCAGGGCAATATCAACAAAAAATGGGACATCGCTTCCCAGTTGAGCGGCCAGATCCAGCATTTCTTTCCTGGAAAGCTTTTTCTCTGTATCGCCGAATAGTTCATTCAGGGCTAAAAGTGTAGCGGCAGCATTGGAAGAACCGCCGCCAAGACCTGAACCGGGAGGGATGCGTTTTTTTAAATCAACCGAAATATTGGTTTTAAGACCGGTTTTTTGGCGAAAAAGCCCGGTTGCCCGGTAAATTATATTGCTTTCTGCCGGAAGAGGCGGAAAAAGCTGACCTTTTTGCGAAAGTTCCAAAAAAGGGCCTTCTTTTTCCATTGTAATGATAGTTTTGGCCTTATTTCCGGGAAAAAAAGAAAAAATAAGGGAATCGGCGCAATCCAGAGCCACAAAGATACTGTCCAGGTTATGAAAACCATCATCCCTTTTTTCTCCGATAGCCAGATGAAGGTTGACTTTGCACGGCGAATTAAAAATTATTTTTTTATTTGGTTTAATCGGTTGAATCACAGGCTATTTTTTACTATATTTTTTACTGAATCAAGATGAGTTTTTTCAACCTGACAAAAAAAATGGTCGCATTGAAAAAGCTTCGGATAAACACTTGACAGAACTTTATTTACTCCCTTATGTTCAGAAGAAAGGAGATTATAGATGGAGGACCTGGAATTAATGCCCTTTGAGAATGTGGAACTTGGACCCGCAAGTTCAAGAAAACTGCTTTTAGACACTGCCAGGAATTGGCTTACGTACCCTTATCACATTGTTCTGAGTGATAGTGATGATGCGGGTGATGACGATCTTGAAGATGATGAATTTGATGACGACGATGAATTTGATGATGATTTTGACGATACCAGTGACTTTGACGATGATGATGACGATGATTTCGAAGAGGAAGAAGATGATTACGACTACGAAGAAGACGTCGATTATGAAGATTTTGACGAATAAATAAGTTCAGAAGAGAAACTGCGCAAACCATCGTTCTTGGTGCCGCTCTGTTGCCCGGTGGAATATAAAAAAGCCGGTTTTATGGCTGTTTTAGGCGGGATAAACCCGCCCGGCGGAACCCCATAGTACCTCCAACTCATAAAACTCTCTGGATTGGGCGGTCATAAGATGAACCACAACCGTCCCCATATCGACCAGGTTCCATGAATTGTCGGTTAAGACGTTTTTTTCCTGCTGTGTGCGGCGCCGGATATTAAGGCCCTGATCACCGGCAAAATCTTTTATATGCCGTAAAAGGCCCTGAAGGTGGGTACTGCTTGAAACCGTAGCGATAACAAAAAAATCAGTCCATAGGTTCAGTTTTCTCAGGTCCAGAGCTGTTACATTGACCCCTTTGTGTTCTTCAAGCAGTTTACAAATAGCAAGAACTTCTTCAACGCCCGGTATTTTCGGGCTGTCCTGTATATCCTTGTTCCTAGTTTCCTGTAACGAATCGTCCATTAAAATCCTTTCCGAGAATCAGGGTAAAATCCGCCCAGTTTTCACTGGTTATTATCCCTGGATCGGTTTCGTCGGGGAGTTTTGACTCAAATCGTATATTGGTACACCGGATTACCGCAGCAAAACTGTTTACCACATTTTCTATTCCGGTACGATCTATTATTTCCGTATTTTCATAATCGTTTTGGTCTGCATTACCCGTGGCAATCACATCGTAGTTAAAACCCTGTATCAGATCCGCAGTTCTGGCTGCCAGGCCTGTGGTTGTTGTACCATTGAGTATTTCTACGGTAAAGACCCGTTCTATAAGGGTGCCCTGGGTTTTTTGTTCCAGGCTGCGCTGTCCCTGGCGGACTACATCCCTGATAACTGCTCCGTTGTGATCGGGCATCAGAAGCCTCTGGCCCGATATTTCCTGATATTTACCGGACACTGTCTGCGGGTTTATCCGGTCCATGTCCAGCCTTGAAAGAGCCTCGAAGAGTTTTTTTTGAGTAAGCCGGTTCATCCTGGTATTCAGAAGAGGATAAAAAAAGCGGGCTACTGAAGGATCTTTTAAAAGATCGTTTTTTTCTCCCAGCCTTTTCATAAGTCCCAGAAAAAACCGTTCCCGCCGCTGGCTTGTTTCGGAAGAATCGTCTTCAGGCAGTTCAAATACCAGGTACTGTATTCCCTTGTCACCGTCCAGGGTAATATTTCCCGAAGGAAAGAGAATTAATTCTTCTTCGTAAATCTCTATTGAATTGGGGATAAAAATATTGACTCCGTCTATAACATCAATGATTTTTGCCAGTTTTTCTGTTTCGAGTACTATTGAATAAGAGATGGAAAGTTCCAGTAGCCCTTCCACTTCTGTTTTATAAGGTTCAATGTTGTTTGAACGGTACACCGAATCAAGCCTGTCCATTTTGTCTACAGTTTTCAGGATCCGCCCCGTATCGCCCGGTATGGAAATTGCCGCCGCCCTGTTATTCATGGGGGAATACATTATCACATAGGTGCCCAGAGGCTTTTGTTCATGTTCCAGAATAAAAAAGATATTGATAATGGACTCTCCGGCCAGAGCTTCATCAATAGGATCCGACCTAAGCACATTAAGGGTGAATATAATCCCGCCCAGGAGGAGTAAGACAATGCCTAAAAGGAGAAATATGCTTATATCCGTTTTATAGTCGAACGTTTTTTTCACTTTTCCTCCAGCAGCCGGAGTGTTATCTTGGAAGCTTTAATGCCGGCTTCTTTTAGCCAGCTGATATTGTTCTTTAAAACTGCATAAAAAAGCTTATCCAGATTGATTGTATTCCCTTTTACCTTCCCTGCGGCCATGTCTCTGAGCTTTGTGTGTTCACCAGGCCGTGAAAATTCAATTTTATCTGCAATAAACACCACTTTTGCCAGATCCTTCATACCGGGTTTTCCGGTTGTATGGATTTCTACCGCTTCCAGCACTTCCTTATTATGTATGTTGAATCGTGTCTGAAGCAATACCGCAGCTTTCTTTCCGTGTTCAAGGTCTGAACTCCGGTTTTTAGCCATATCATGGGCAATTCCGGCCAAATAAGCGGCATCTGCATCCAGGTTATACCGAAGGGCAAGATCCCTGGCCATAAGGGCAGTATTTCTTGAATGAATAAAACGTTTGGCGGATAAAGATAGCCGGGCTGCTTCTTCCACCTGTGCAATAAGCCCGCCGGTGATTTTTTTGTCCATTCTGCCGTTTGTTCCGTCACCGTTACTTTTTGTCTGGGCGGGAAGGTAAAGCCCTCTGTCTTCAATAATGACCCGTGCACCCGGAGGGACCAGGTAATGCCAGGCATTGCCCTTGGCGATCCTTTCCCGGATCATCGCGGAAGAAATATCCATTACTTCGTTATTCAGCATAAGGTGAGGATACGGGAATTTTATTTTTCTAGGGTTGACCATACGCCGTGCAATGATAATGTCTGTAATCTGTGCCAGCTTTTTTGCATCTTTCCATTTGGAAAAATCTGCAATAAGATCGTCCCCCAGAATAAGGGCCGGTTTCCCCATTGGTATGCTTTGCCGAAACCTGTCAGGGCCAAGGTTCCCCTCCGGTTGGTAACGATTAATGATTTCTTTTACGGTATCAATAGTATAGGAAATGCCGCCCCGCCGCAGTTCCAAATCTTCAACGGCAATTCCCGGATCGGCGGTGATAGACGAAAGTATCATATCAAGCCGGTCTGCTGCTGTGGCGCCGAAGTTTAGCTCCTTTGCGGAATCAGTCTGCGTTAATGTTTTTTTGCGCTTTTGTGCGGTTTTTTTTCCGGATAAGCCGGTGTCAATGGTACAGGCATTCTGCTTAAAGGGAGATATGTTTGCGGGAACAAGGAGTATCCTGTCAAAGCCAAAAGCTCTGATGGCCGAATCTGCCAGATGCAAATGGCCTATATGAATAGGGTTAAAACTTCCTCCAAGAACCGCAATTTTCATCCACTATCCCCTGTGTTGTTTACAAGATCGCCTATTTCTCCGGCCAGTTCTTTTAAGCCAAGACCGGAAAAGACCGAAATTCCCACAATCTTTTCGGCGGGATATTTGGCGGCAAGTGCTTTCAGCGCTTCACCGGTTCCTTCCAGATCACATTTTGAACCGCAAAGAATGCGTCTTTTTGAAGTTAATGCGGGAGAAAAATCGTTGAGTTCCCGGTACAGGACATCGAAGGCTTCAGAATAATTGGGTTCGGATAAATCAATAATAAAAACCAGGGCAACCGTTCGGGAAATATGCTTAAGAAAACGATGACCAAGCCCTGCTCCTTGTGATGCGCCTTCTATGAGTCCGGGAATGTCTGCAATAATAATGTCCCTGTTTTCACCGGAATTTCCGCCTGCGGCCCATTTGCCCGATCCCAGAGTCAGAACACCCAGGTTGGGGATCTTTGTGGTAAAGGGGTAGGGAGCTATTTTTGGCCGGGCATTGGTGTATTTATCAAGGAGTGAGGATTTTCCTGCATTGGGAAAACCCACAAGGCCAATATCGGCCATAATTTGTAATTCTACTTTTAAACGGCGGAAAATCCCGGGCTTACCCGGCAGCGCTTTACGTGGGGCCTGGTTTACCGAAGACTTAAAGTGTACATTTCCCCATCCGCCGTTTCCTCCTTTCAGGAAAAGGAAATTCCCTTCGTCTTTTTTGCCAAAATCCTGTATTACTTCGTCTGTGCCTGAATCCTTGAGCACCGAACCGGGAGGAAGGGGGACAAACACATCTTCGCCGTCCCGGCCGTTTCGTTCCCGGCCTTCTCCGTCATGCCCGTTTTCCGCCTGAAAAGAATGCTGGTACCGAAGATGAGCAAGGGTACGGAGATTCCGCCTGACGGTAAAAATTACATCTCCGCCTTTACCCCCGTCTCCGCCTGAAGGCCCTCCCTTGGGAACATATTTTTCCCGGCGAAAAGCAACACAGCCATTACCGCCCTTTCCGGAAGAGACTTCAATTAACGCTTCATCAGCGAATTTCTGCATTAGCAGCGCCTGGCGCCAAAGGGATTATTCCGCAATTACTGTTGCAAGTTTGCGGCCCTGGCGCTGGGTAAAAGATACTTTTCCGTCGGCCTTGGCGTAAAGAGTATAGTCTCCGCCGCATCCTACATTGGGACCGGGATGAATTTTGGTACCCCGCTGACGGGCTATAATTGTACCGGCTTTTACCGTTGTTCCGCCGGATGTTTTTATTCCTAAATATTGGGGATTCGAGTCCCGTCCGTTCTTTGCACCGCTTCCGCCCCGTTTTCGAGCCATATCAATTCCTCCGTTCTTTCGTAATAGTAATAACACAATTCTCGGGATATTCCTCGGCTACAGAGCGCAAACCTTCCAGCAAAAAGGTACCAATGGCAGCAAGATAATCCTTCCCCGAATTATTCTGCACCTCTGTCTCCAGGGTAAATACCCCCCGGCGGAGAGCCTCGCTTCTGATAATAATCCCATTCCTGTTGGAAAGGACAATCTGAGCTGTTCTGGCAAGCACCGAAACAGCGGCGCAGACTATATCATTTCCCCGTTTTCCGGCTCCAGCGTGGCCCCGGACATCACAGCTTTTCAGAAGCCCCGATGCATCCAGAACCGCTGTTACCGTAATCATCCTAGGCTCCGATTATTTCCTCGATTTTGATAACCGAATATTGCTGACGGTGTCCTTGTTTCCGCCGGTAATCCTTCTTGGATTTATACTTAAAAACAATAATCTTTTTGTCTTTGGCATGGCTCTCTACCACGGCGCTTACCCTGGCGCCCGGTACATAAGGACTTCCTACAACTACATTTGCTTCGCCTTTGGAGAGAAGCAGCACGGAATCAATATCAAGTTTTGACCCCGGTTCAGCGTCAATTTTGTTCACCTTGAGGAGGGCGCCTTTTTCGGCCTTGTACTGCCGGCCTTTAAATTCAACTAAAGCGTACATCACATTATCCTTACCGTAAATTGAATTACAACATAACGAAAAAGGGGGGTAGTGTCAATAGGCCGTATCCCCGTTACATGGCTTCAAGAAAAGGTATGCAGATTAGGGCAAAAGCGTCTTTTAGCACTTTTAACACTACCCTGGAAAGATCGAGCCGCGCAACGGACAGCGCAGAGGTTTCCGCCTGTAGTATGGGACAGTCGTGATAAAAACGGCTGAACGCTTTGGAAAGATCATAGAGGTAAGTTCCCAGAAGGGAAGGATCCATATATGATGCGGATAATGATACCGCTTCATTGTAATTTGTCAAAACCTTCAGTAATTCCCACTCGGAATCGGATGTAAGCAGCGAATATTCGCCGTTATCGCTTAACTCTGCGCTCTTTATGCCTGATTCCTCATCCATCGTTCCTGATTCTTTATTTTTGTGCAGCATGGAAGAAATACGCGCTCCCATATATTGCAAATACGGGCCGGTGTTTCCGTTAAAAGAAAGGCTTTCTTTGGGATCAAAGAGCATATCCTTTGAAGGAGTAACGGAAAGAAGATAATAGTGCAATGCAGCCAGGGCGATCTTTTCGGCGGTTTCTTTTGGGTTATCCAGCGCTTCTTCCCGTTCTTTTTCCCGGATTTCTTCCAGGGCAAGATCCCTAAGACTGTCGATAAGATCGTCGGCATCTACAACGGTTCCTTCCCTGCTTTTCATTTTTCCTTCCGGCAGGTTTACCATACCATAGGAAAGATGATAGAGATTTTTTGCCCAGGGGAACCCAAGCTTTTCCAAAATGGTAAAAAGGACTTTAAAATGGTGCTGTTGTTCCGAACCGACTACATAGACCAGGCGGTCAAACGGCCAGTCACGGTTACGGTAAATGGCAAGCCCTATGTCCTGGGTAATGTATATCGAAGTACCATCACTGCGGAGCAAGACCTTCTTGCCAAGCTTTTCCTCTTCCAGATCCACCATTACCGCTCCGTCTTGATTTTTATAAAAAATCCCCTTTTCCAGCGCCTTCCCGATTTCCTCTTTACCTTTCAGGTATGTTTCGCTTTCAAAGTAATATTGATCAAAAGAAACACCGGTACGTTCGTAGGTTTTTTTCATACCTTCGATAGTCCAGCCGTTCATCTTTTTCCAGAGAGCAACGGTCTCTGCATCTCCCGCTTCCCATAACCGGAGCAGTTCCTGCGCCTTTTTTAGTACCGGGGCGGCTGCTTCTGCCTTTTCTTTATCAATACCTTCTCTCTTTATGAGTTCTTCTGTTTCTTCTTTTAGCCGCCGGCTAAAAGCCACATACCAGTCCCCGACAAAGTGATCGCTCTTTACCCCTTCCGACTCCGGCGTTTTACCGCCGCCGTTTTCTTTATAGGCAAGCATAGACTTGCAGATGTGAATACCCCGGTCGTTGATAATGCACACTTTTCGCACTTCCGCTCCGCAGGCAGTAAGTATACGGGAAATACTTTCCCCCAATATATCGTTGCGAAGGTGGCCCAGATGAAGCGGTTTATTGGTATTGGGACTGGAAAACTCAACCATGATACGGGAACCGGCATAATTACCCGGTCTGCCGACAGGTTTATTCAGCATTTCCGCAAGGATCGCTGCGGCAGCTTTTCCCCGGTCAAGCCGGACATTCACATAGGGACCGTCGGCAGCGGCTGTTCCTGCTGCGCCGTATGTGCTGCAATCTGCTGCATCAAGACGCTGAGCAAGCATTGCTGCAATTTGAGGCGGCCCTTTACGCAGCAATTTTGCAAAGGCAAACATGGGAAAACCGATGTCCCCCATTTCCGGCTTTGGGGGAAGTTCCGCCGTAATAGCCTCCGGCTCAATTGTTGTGTTGATTCCCGCTTCTGCCGATAAAGCGTTCAGCTCTTCTGCAATGCGGTGTTTCCAGCTTTCTTTAAAGTCCATGTATTGTAATTACCATAAAAGGAAATAAAAGTCTTGAGGTTTATCAATAGACTTTTTTCTGCCAACCCGCTATATTTTATTTGGATTTTCTGCAAAATGAGAGGTGCACATGATACGCGGCGGAGACATTGCTAAAGGGACATGCCTGCTTCAAAAAGGACAGCCGTATCTGGTCGTGGAACGCGAATTTCACACCCCCGGCAAGGGAACAGCAATTGCCAGGATTAAAATGAAAAGCATCAAAGACGGATCGGTATTAAGCCTTACCGTGCCGACCCAACAGGAAGTTGAGGACGCCGAAGTTGCTATTGTAACCTGTCAGTACCAGTATTCCGATCAGGATAATTATCACTTCATGGACAACGAGTCCTACGAACAGTACGAAGTGCCGATCTCCGAAATGGAGGAAAAAAAATATTACCTCCAGGAAGGTCTCTCTTATGAACTAACCATTTGGGAAGGATCGGTTATAGATATCAAAATTCCCTACAAGGTTGTCTTTACAGTGGCTGAATCGGAAAACTATGTAAAGGGCGATACTGTTTCCGGGGCAACAAAACCGGTTGTTACCGAAACCGGTCTTACCGTAAGAGTACCGCTCTTTATTAAACAGGATGAAAAGATCCTGGTAAATACCGAAACCAATGAGTATGTAGAGCGTGTGAATTAGGCTGAAAAAAATCAGAAAAATTAGCTTTCTTCCCCAGGGAGGATTTGAACCCCCACGAGCAGATCCAGAGTCTGCCGTGCTACCATTACACAACCGGGGAGAGTTTACTTACACTACCATCCAGACAGGGAAATGTCAATCCGGTTAAATGCTCTTTGAGCAGAAAAACCGTTGACCTCTGGAGTTGGGCAACGTATTATTACATTTATGGAAGAATCCGGGCATTTTAACCGGCTGGCATCGGAATTAGATGTAGAAGAACGGGCCAACCTGCTGGAAAAACTCTCCAGTCAGTCAAGTCTCGGTTCAGCTGTGCTTTACGAAGATACTCCCAATAAAGAAGGGGACTTTGTTGCGGAAGACCAGTATCAAAAGCTTCCTTGGTATTATAAAATCTATTTTTTTATTCTGAGCTTCTTTAATTCAAGACCTCCCGTAAAACTTTTTGAAGATCATGTAATGACCCAGCAATACCGGGAAATGGAAGAAAAATACCCCGGGTATTACAATTTTCAGAAGGATGTACTGCTTTCCAGATTCCAGGAAGAAATGATTAATCTGAGGGATGCCTCCCGGTTTTTTTACAACGCTCTTGATGCAAGCATAGGCAGAGACAAGGGAGGACTCATGATTTTTCTGGGTTCCCTGGAGATGCCGAAAATTCACAAAGCTATTATTTCAGATTCAGACCCGATAACCCTTTCTTCCCATTACCGTGATTTAAATGAAATTGAACTTCGTCAAAAGGCGTTAAAATCTTTCGAAGACGCCCTTTCGGTAATAACCGAAGCGGAACGGAATAAAATGTATAATAACTCCCGCGCCCTTTTCTGTCTAAAACAGCTTGCTTCTTTTCTCTTTGACCGGCTTATTAATTCTTTTATTTATGATTCATCTTTGCAGGATAATGTTTGTCCTGCCGCTTCGGTCAGGGATCAGCTTTTAGCATTGAACAATATACTCTATTCTCTTAAAACGCCGCCTCCCATAGCTTTGCTGGAATCGCTTTTTATTTATGTCCTTATGGAAAAAGGCGCCGGGCCGAATCTGGACATTCACGGTGAAATGAAGAAGCTTCTTGTTCAGGCGGAAACATCCCTTCAGTCAATCCGGGATTTTAATACGGATGTACCTCTTACCAGGTTGCTGCGCTGTATATCCAGAAACCCCGGCCTGAACCCTCAGAACATCGGCGGAGGAGAAGACTGGTATCAGGTTTACCGCGAACGATGGAAACATCAGGTTGAAGAAAATTATTTAAACTTTACAAGAACAAGACGGCAAAAGGATATTCAAAACGCTTTCCGGTATTTTTTTAAGGGAACCAGTTTAAAGATGCTGGATAATATGGGATCCGAACAAAACCCGTCGGGAATTACTGTTAAAGGAAATTTCTGTCTTTCATTTTTACATACTTTTTATTCTGTTGTATTTATGGGTGAAATAAACAGATACTTACGGCCCATCCTGATTGAAGGTGATTTTGTTAAGAAAGAAAACCGGACTGAGTTTACCGAATATTATAATAACTTAATCAAACTTGAAGATCTTATTAACCGTTATGACCGTGATATTTCTCCCCAGGGGGAAATCGGCAAAACCTATATTCAGGCAAAAAATGATATGACTTCCCTGCCGGTAAAACGCCGGAAAATCCAGATAGTTGTGGAAGAAGCCGCTCATACTGCCGAACGTATTATCGAACAAACCAAAGATGCTATGGCAGGAATGGTTAAAGTTCTTGGGGGCATCATGAGAAAAAGCAGTGATGATAAATACGATACCCTTGCCAATTTGAACGTCCTGGCCGGCCGGGGTACTTCCTTTCAGGACGGAATAAAGGAATCAATAACATCGCTCAACAAAACCCTCCAGCTCCTGGAAGATATTGATGCAATGGAGGCCGGCCGTTAGCACCGCGTACAGCGGTGTTTGGCGATAATGCAGCACGGCCCGGCGCACAACTTAGGCCCCAATACGGAGGAATTGTGTGAGAACTTCAGTTCGAACAGCGCGCCGGCCGGCCGTTAGCACATGTGTTCCATTTACCCTGAACTTTGAAGGACACTGCGCGCGTTTTCCTTTTATCTTCGGCGAAAAGCCCGTTACTTCAATTGGGAATGATCCTGCGCCTTCATGCCTTATTTCAGGCCGGGAAGCGGGAGATATGGTCTTTCGTCTGCCGAATAAAAACCGGGATGCTTTTTTCCGTGCGCAGGGAATACCGGCAGAAAAAGTGTACAGTCTTTTCCAGGTACATTCCCGTGATGTATTTACAGTACCGGATGTTTGTGCACGCGAAGGAGACGGCATGGTAAGTTTTTCTTACGGCGTTTTTCCTGCGGTAACTGTGGCGGACTGCCTTCCGGTTTTTTTGCTGGATACGGAAAACGGTTTTTTCGCTGTTCTTCACTCAGGCTGGAAAGGAACAGGCATTGTAATAAAAGCCCTGGAAATTATGCGGCAGGCGGGAAGCAAACCGCAGGCAATTGCCGCGGTATTGGGCCCCTGCATTCAAAGTTGCTGCTACAAGGTTGATGAAGAACGGGCAAGAAACTTTGAAAAGGAATTTGGTCTCGGTTCATCACAGATTAGTTCTTCAGGTACAGATGGATATCCTCTGGGCAATGTGATCCGTACTGACGACTCCGGATGGTACATCGGCCTTCAGGCGGCCAATGCCCGGTTATTGGCAACTGCCGGAGTACAGCATATTGCGTATTGCACGAACTGTACATTTACCGATACCCGCCTCGGCTCATTTCGGCGGGAAGGAGCAGAGACTTATACAAGAATGATTGCGATGGGAGGCGTAAACTTCCCTTTGCCTTTACCACATTGAATATTTTAAACTACATATATACAATATTGCAGGGTGTTGAATGCAGTATAATTATGAATTCAGGGATAATTTTGATAATTCCGGTCAATGTAATATAGTATTCCATGTCGAATATTTTAATGCTGTTTTTTTACGCGATTTGTTTATTGCATTAAAAAGTGTGGGGCCGAATATTATTGGAGCAGGTATGGTATTGTCAGATTATAATATTAAGACTATTGATTCTTATTTAAATATGCTTGACCTTGATTTTCCTGCTGAAGATAAATGGCCGATCGATGATTTTAATATAGCGGTTCAGACAAACGCCGGACAGTTTATTTTGGAGCAAAACTACAGCGAAAATTTTATTTTTTTATTTGCAAATGAAAACCAGAACTTCGTTAAAAAAATCAACAGTTTGTTAGCGGATGATATTAGTTTTAATTGCTTAATTAAAGAGTAAATTTACTTTTTTTGCAAATGTTTTGTTCTTTTGGCTGATCCTGGCGTATTTGTAAGCCAGGTATTCCCAAATTTCTACCGGAATTATTTCGTTTAAATAGGCATTATAAAACAAATAGAGCGATAATTTTTTGTCACCATTTACAGTGATGCAATGTTTTTTACATATTGTTTTTATTTCCTGGATATTTTTACCAAGGTATTTAAATGCTGTATAATTGTTTTTATCAATAATCTTTACGCCAACAGCCAGTTCTTTGCATATAACAACAAGAATGCATTCTTTTACACTATCTTCTGCGGGAAATGTAAATGGATCATCATACAGCTTTTTGTATTCTATTTTTTCGTCCGGTAAAAGAGTCTCCTCGTTAAGTCTTCCTTCTGAAATTAGTTTATTTAAAAGTTTTTGCTTAATGGTAAAAGGAATGGTTTTATACGGAGAATCATTAAGCCCGTAATGAATCGTTCCCTTTCTTAATCCATCTAACGAAAGAAAACTGTTGCCGTCGGGCACAAAAATACAATTGCTCATTTTGTTCCCCTCCCACGGTATTATAGCATATTATAGATCCGCTGCCCACTCCAAACGCATGAATTCCCTTTTTACCTCGCAAAGGCCGCCAAAAATAGCGCCCGAAACATTGAGGGCGTTCACGAAATAAAACAAAATGGCGTAGGCCCGATAATAGTGCCTGTTGGAAAAATGCCAAAGGGCCGCGGAGGCGCCAAGTTGTTGTCTGAAATCGTTCCTTTTACCTTGAAATTTTAGTTAATGAACATTGATTTCTTATATTTATAGAGATAATTTCTTACCAAAACTTGGCGTGCTTTGCTTCTTGGCGAGCTTGGCGAGAGATATTTTCTAGAAAAGTCTTATTCATGAATTTGGCGTGTTCCGCTGCCGCATCTGATTTTCCCCCGAGATGCCTCATTTAGAAAATGTTACCAAAGCTAAAGCTATCCCCCAGTCTTTACCCGGTTTGTTTGAGCGAGCCGTTGCCTGAGTCGCAGGATAGCTTTGTTAACATTGTGTTGCAACTGGACCGGATTGTAAAGCGCTATTTGTGTTATAAGTGAATCTTTTGTTTGTTGATGCAATTCAGTAGGTTCCATAAGACGCTGGAAAGGGCTGCGAGGTTCATCATAAACCTGGAACTCTTTAGAACCGACTCTTGTTTTGCTTTTGAGTTTTTGGGTAGGCATGAAGAAATTAAGCAAGGGTATTAACGGCTGATACACGGCTGACAGGAGGACCTGCTCCTCAAGCCCTTCAAGGCGGTCATAGCCACTCGCGGACAACGGCGCCGTTTTTCTGTTCGACAAAACAATTGTCATTTTTCTTATGGTCGCGGCTTCTGGTAAAAGGGCGCGATTCATTGCTGCACCATGTTTCGGTGGCGTGGTTGATAAACTCCGATCCGTTATCGCTGTGGAACTCCACGGTGGGCAGCGGGACGGCAGACTTGATATCTGCCAAAGCCTCGAACGTCCACTTGTGAGCGTTATTGAGGAGGGAACGCAGCTCAACCCAGCCGGAAGCGACGTCGGTGGCGGTCAACGTATGCACATACTGGCCTGAAGTGGCTTGTCCGCAGTGGTGAACGGTGTCAATTTGCCAAAAACCGGGCTTTTTCCGCTGGAAAGTACGGCGCTCAGACGCTACCATATACGCGATGCAAAAGGGAAACTGGCCCCAAAAATGCACAAGGCCGTGTACGGCGATTTACAGGGACACGACAGCGATTTTCTGGTATTCAAAAAAGACTCTATTTACCAGATTTGCGACAGCAGGGGAAGATGCAGCGTAAAAAATCACATGTCTACCTGCGGTGAATTTAGCGGCATATTCGGCCAATTCGTTCTTTTCGAGAAAGGCAATAATATCTATACCTACGACAAGAATTTTAAACAGGTAGGTCACCCGCAGCGGAAACTTTCATAAGAACAGAGTCTATAGCGGGTTTTTAGAACAGTTATCGCCAAGTAAACCCTTGTATAGATGCTATAATAATGGTATACTAAAATAACCAGAAATGGACGCTGAAAAAACGGTAGAAGGGCTCTTGCAAAAGGCCTATCATTGTCTGAAAACCCAGGATCCGGAAGGAGCCAGGCTTGCTTTGGATGAGGCCCTTACGCTTGATTTTGAGCATGCAGAGATAAGCTATGCCTTAAAGTGTCTTGCCTGGTGGATGGAACGGCTCAAAAAACTGCCTGAGTTTCAGGATTCACACGACAGGGGACGGTTTATACTTTCCCACTGGAAAGGTTTTTACAGTTTTTTGGACCGGCTTGGAGAACCCCGGGATTTTGACAACTGCCTATATGCGGTTAAACATTTTGTTTTTTCTTCCGCTTTAAGATTTTTTGAAAGTCTTCTGGGAGATGGGGAAAATCAATATGATCCAGGATTACTCCTCCTTGTTGGCCGCTGTTACAAAGGGGTAGGAAACTTTGAGGAAGCCCTTAAGTATTTGGAGCAGGCGGCCCGGTTTAAAAGGGAAGACGGAGAGGCAATTTCCGAACTGGCAGATGTAAACGCTCTGCTGGAAGAAACAAGAGCCGCAAAGGCTCTCTTTAGGGAGGCTTTTTTTATTGATCCCCAGGGGGTAACAGTCCGGAATATGGATTCTGAACTGATCCTCCGGCTGGCGGATTTGGTACATGATGCCGGGTATAGCGGACAGGAACTGCTTGAGTGGATTCCGGTTTACGGCGCCCTTTACGGGGTTTTTTCCGTAAAAAGGGAACTTAAACTTGCCGAATTGGGAAAGCTTAAGCAATCAATTTTTACCCTGGAAAATGAAATTCGGGGCAAGGCCGGAAACAAAGCGGAAGACCAGGGTGAAAATCTTTTAAAGCCCCGGTTAATCAACCGTTATTTTTGGCTCATTGATCATTACGAGAATATAAAAGCGGATCCGGCTCTTGTCGAAGAAACCATGCTAAAGATAAAGATTATCGATCCGGCAGTGTACGAACGGTACAGGAATTAATTGTTTAATCTGCAGAGTTATAGCGGATTCATTGAAGATTAGGAGTAAGAAATGACTGAGGCTGCTGAAACCCAGACGGTTACAATACCGCTGTTAAAAAATGTACAGGAAATGCTTAACGAGGAAAAATGGACCAGAGCGGCTTTAAGCAACTATTCAACCGGCCAGTTTAAGGAATTGGATCATTTTTTAAAGGACGCCAGAGAAAATAAGGTTTACGATGAATTAAAAAAACTCTGTGATGAACATCTTATGCATACCAAGAACAGTATTATTGCCTTGTATCTTTCCGGAATGATTGCCCTGTCCCGGCAGCTTATTGATGATACGGTTTTGGTAAACCTTGTAACGATCTTTGTGGATAATCACAAATGGGGCATAGTTCGTTATCTTTGTGACGGAATTCTTGAATACGGAGAATCCAAATTTGCACTGCGGACTTTGGCAGACTGCTGCAAGAACGAAAACGAAGAAGAACCGATAATCGGGATTTGGGAGCGGCTTGTTAAAGTTGATTATGAAGAAGCGGAAATAGCAAAAGCTCTTGCCGAACATTACGAAAAAGAAGATAAACCTGAAACGGCGGTAGATTACTATAAAAAAGCCCTGCACCGTTTTATCAACAAGGGCTTATTCACCAATGTCAGGGAAATCTGGTTAAAAATTATTGAATACTGTCCTGAAGACATCGACTTTTTTCTTCATGTGGAAAAAAGGATTGCCAAAAATATCAGCGAAGACAAAGCGGTGCTGCTTCTGGAAGATGTATTCGCATCGTGCAAGAAGCGCGGAGAAATCGATACCGCAATCGGCATTTTAAAACTTATTCTGCAATACGACGAAAGGGATTCTTTGGCCCGCAGAGAAATAACAGAATGCTTCCGTTTAAAGTATAAAGATCACAGTCAGCTGGAAGAATACGTTCGTATTTCCAACCTTACGCAGAATTGGCGCAATGTCAGAGAAGCGATAACGGACTTTGAAAAACATATTGCTTTCGACAAGGGAAACTATGTGTTCCACCGTACCTGGGGTGTCGGCCGTATTTCCAGCATGAAAGGGGACGAAATTGTGGTAGATTTTGCCAAAAAACGCGGGCATAGTATGTCGCTTAAAATGGCAGTCAACGCACTTCAAACCCTGTCCAAAAATCATATTTGGGTGCTCAAGGCTACGCAGAAAAAAGAAAAGCTTTATGAACGGGTAAAAAATGAACATACCTGGGCATTAAAAACCGTAATTAAGAGCTTTGATAATTATTGTGATATCAAGCGGATTAAGGCAGAACTGGTGCCTTCTGTACTTACTGCCGGAGAATGGACGGCGTGGAGCGGAAAGGCCAGGGATATCCTAAAAACCGATCCGGGTTTTGGAGTAAGCCCGGATAATGTTGATCTTTTTACAGTCAGAGAAAGGCCCATTAGCATAGAAGAAAAACTTTACAATGAATTCAAGGCGGAAAAGAATTTCTTTGATCGCATTGCCATTATCCGGAATTTTGAAGCTCAGAAAGACGCTGAACTTGATTCGGAATTCTTTAACGAAATGGTTTCCTATTTTACCGGATATCTGCGATCATACAGCCAGGTTAATGAACAGATTGTCGCTTCTTATCTTTTGATAAAAGAAATGTCAAACCGTCTTCCCCAGCTTGGATCAAGCGTATCAATGGGTTTTAAGGATATTTTTGATAAAATCCAGGATATTCCCGTTTTGTTTCTTAATCTTAAAGATGCCCGGTTAAGGGAAGATTTTCTTCTGCAAACCCGATCTTTTATTGACTCATGGCCCGGAATATACATCCGTCTTTTTCCGAATGTACTTCTTCCTTCGATCATCACCAGTCTCGAAAAAGAAGGTTATGAAGACAGAATTACAGCGATGATCCGGGACTGTTTTGAAAACTACCGGGACAGCAGGGGAGCTGTGGTTTGGTTTGTAAAAAACGAAAAAAACAATCAGCGTTTTATCAATGCCGGTATAACCGAAGAAAAAAAGATCATTACCCTGATCTACATTCTGGATATAACATACAGGGATATTGACCACCACCGGGATACAACGGAAAACCGGAAGGTCAACAAAAATGTTTATACACTGCTTTTTAAAGACGGTTTTTTAAAAAGTTATATTGGCAGTGCAGACAGGGACACCATGCTCCGGATTTATACGCTTATCAATGACGTTAAGGATCTTGATCCGGCAGATAAAATGACACTTCGGCAGATTATTCAGGAACGGGATCCTGAGATTAAATTCGCCAAAGAAGCGGAAAAAACGGTGTCTCTGGGGCTTATTGTTACCATCGCCAAACACGAAGAAATGCAAAAGAAACTTACTCATATTATGGATGTGGAAATTCCCAACAACACAAAAGAAATTGAGTATGCCCTTTCTCTTGGAGATTTGCGGGAAAATTCAGAATACAAGGCAGCCAAAGAAAAACAGGAACTCCTTAAATCCACTGTTGCAAAACTTAATGAAGAAATTGAACGGGCCCAGATTTTTGATCCTTCAATGGTAAATACCGAGAAAGTATCTTTTGGTACAAAAGTTGTTTTGATTAATCCGGAAACAAGGGAAGAAACGGAATATTCTGTTTTGGGCCCCTGGGAATCGGATCCTGATAATCGTATTATTTCCTATCTTTCTCCGCTTGGCGGCGCTATACTTAATAAGAGGCTCGGAGAAGAGTTTGAATATTCTTCAGACGAGACCAGAGATGCGGTAACGGTGAAATATTGCATAAAAGAAATTGCCAAGGTACCTTTTTAAAAGGTTCCGGAGGAGTTATTAGAGTGAAAAAAATATTTCTTTTTCTGCTTATCGCTGTAATACTTTTTCCCATTGCAGCTCAGCAAGGCAAGGATGTAGTCCTGGTAGTGGATACTTCTTCTTCCATGTTTTCCTGCTATAACGATGTAGGGGCCTATCTTTCAAGATTTTTTCTTGCAGAAAACCTGACTGTGGGTGATACTCTGCACATCATTTCTTTTGGTTCAAAGCCCCGGTTTGAGATTGCCCGGCGTATCCGGGGAGAGGGGGATGTTGAAACAGCCAGAGCCAGGATATGGCTGCTTTATCCGCTGGATCCAAGTTCGGATCCTGCCGCTGCCATAAATTATACAGAACAATATACCCGTTCCATTCAGGGAGAAAGGCCCAAAAAAGTTTTTTTTGTTTCCGACAGTGATCTAAGCGGTCAGGTAACTGCTGCCGCAGGACGTTTCCCGCCCAATACAGACCTCCAATTTATCCGGGCCGCAAGTCCCATGAGTCCGGGACAATCAGGCGCTACTACAGGCCAGTCCGGTGCAGCTTCCGGAACAGCTTCTTCTGCCGGCCAGTCTTCTGTTACCGGCGCTTCCGGTACACCTTCCGCAGCAAGTGATGATCCATCCGTTGTTCCGGCAAGTTCTGTTGATCCCCTTGATCAGGGGATTTCTCAGGCAGAAGAGCAATCCGCTGCCGGTTCAGCCTCCGCAACAGGTGAAACTGCACAGGGAAGCGGAGCAGGCGATACCGGTACGGCTGCAGGAACCGGTTCAGGAATCGGGGGAACCGGATTCAATCTTCAAAGCATTCCTTTACCCCTGATTATTGCCGGAGCATTGCTGCTTCTCTTGCTGATTCTTTTTATTATCTTACGTATGCGGAAACTTCAATCTTCGCCCAAAAAAACAATGGCGCAAATGACATCGGAAGGAAGCGGCGGCAGCTATGCGGGCGATGCTTCAAACAATGCGGCATTGCTTAATAACTACGCTTCACGGCAGGCTGAAGCATCTCTGCAGGGACCGAACAGGCAATACCACTACAGGAATACTTCAAACCAATTTCTTACAAAACCGCCTATGCTTAATATTTTTGTTGAAGAACAGAATGCAGCTATCGGAAGACGTAATATTCACGCCCTGAAAAAGGGATCAACATATACGGTCGGCGGAGGTAATTCAGACTTCCTTATTTTCCTTGTTGAATTCCCTGCCAACCTCGGACGCCTGCATTTTGACGGGACAAACTGTACCTTTACGCCGCTTAAGAGCGAATATTTTCCCGACATTGGTTCATCTCCGGTTACCGAATGTATTGGAAAACCCATACGGATTATTTCCAGGAAAAACTATGAGGTTTTCTTTCATTTTGAACCGTATAAAGATCCTCTTGTAGAAATGAACCAGCTGCTTAATTCGGTAAAAGTGCCTGAACCGCCGTCTGTGCCCGCAGGGGAATGAGGAATTGCCTGCTAAAAAGGGTTCTGAATAATAGAATTACTCCGGTTCGTTCGCCGCAGAAGCGGAAGGTTCATCTGCTTCGGATGCCGGAGCGTTAAGCGGAAGGCCCCATCTTTCCAGAAGCGCTTTTGATTTATTAGAAAGGCTTCCGTTTTTTGGATCGATCAATTTACGGATTTCATCTGCCAAACCGCGGAAATTGTTGTTAAGACAAATGTCCAATGCATACGACTTTTCAACTACACCGCCGTTGGCAAAAAGCCTGCGGGCAAGGTCTTCCAGTTTGGGAGACTTGGCGCCGCCGAGTATACGTAAAAAACCATTATACAGCGCTGTTTGTTTTTTTGATTGAGCTTCTTCCATTTCGGCAACGACGTCGGAGACATAATCATTTTTACCGTGAGTAAGGAGCATCTCTCCGGCATTTATCCTGATCCTGTCGCTGTTTTTCCGTTCTTTAAAAAGATCCTTTAGAATTGTCTCGGCTTCGTTTCCGCCGATAAGCCCCATCGCTTTTACTGCCTCGTCTCGGACATTGGGTATTTCGTCATGTTCAGCCCGGAAACGCAGGTAAGGAACGGCAGATTCCAGTTTCCGTTCTCCTGCGGCTTTGGCGGCGGATATGCGGGTCCGGTAGTAAGAATCCCGGAAAGCTTCAATAATTGCCGTATCTGCATCAGCTCCGGTAAAAGGTCCAAGGGCGGCTACAGCAGCGGATCTTACGTTTGGATCCTTTGAGTTTACTGCGTTGATAATTGCATTAAGGCCTGCGGGATCGGCAATTTTTGAAAGGGCTTCCAGTGCAGCCATGCGTATAGGCGCTTTTTCATCTTCGTTTTCTGCAATGGAAACAAGCAAAGCCGTTCCCTCTTTTGCTTTTATGTCTCCCAAAGCTACAACAATCAGACGCTTGTTTTCGTCTCCGGGATCCCTGTTGGAATAATATTCAATCAGGTGTTCTGCTGTTTCCGCAGGGCCGTCTTTTTCTGCGGTAAGTCCCAAAGCACGGATTGCTCCGGACATAAAACGGCTTTCTTCGCCGTTAATGATGTCTATTAATAGGGAACGAACACCAGAAGCCTTGATGTTTCCCAGGTATAGCAGGGCGGCGTTTACCGTTTCCCCTGCTTCATAGTCCCTTTCTTCAATTGCGGTACGGGCCCTTTCTTCCAGTCCGCTGATTTCTCTGTCGCCAAAATATCCGAAGACTCCGGTAAGAATAGCCCTGTTTTTGGTTTTTTTTGTGACTTCCAGAAGTTCCCTTTCAAGGCGGCTTTCTGAGACTGTGGCTGCAGAAGGAGTTGATGGCTGTTCGTTGCGTAAAGTTTTAATAAGATTTGCAATTTCTGTATCTGTACCGAACCGGATTATTTGCAGCCTTTGTTCGTCAAGAGGACTCAGATCACCTGCCTGACGTTCGGAATCCTGTGCATTTAACAGTGTAAATGAAGCCAGAAATAGAATAATTGAAATTACTGCCGGCCTTTTATTCATTTTTATCTCCCTTATATAAGTATCGGTTTAGAAAGGCCTTTTTAAAATCCATGAATTTATTTCTGCTGATAGCAGAGCGTGCATTAAGCACTAAATTGTTGAGGAAGTACAAATTATGGTAGCTTGCCAGCATGGAACAGAGGATTTCGCGGGTTTTAAAAAGATGGCGCATGTAAGCGCGGCTGTAGGTTTTGCAGACTTTGCAGGAACATGATGTATCTATGGGAACAAAGTTTTCGGTGTTTTCCGCTTTTTTGAGTGAGACAGGGCCGTCATGAGTCAATACAAGTCCGTTTCTTCCGACCCTTGTGGGGAATACACAGTCAAACATATCAATTCCTTCTTCTATGGCCCATAAAATATATTCCGGGGTTCCTATGCCCATTACATACCGGGGTTTTTCTTCAGGTAAAAGGCAGGAAGTAAAATGAAGATATTCCCGGAAAACTTCTTCCGGTTCACCAACGGAAAGTCCTCCTATAGCTATGCCCGGAGTATTGTATTCAAGCGTTTTTTCCACGCTTTCCCTGCGAAGTTCGGGATAAAAATTCCCCTGAACAATGGAAAAAAGCGAGCCGTGGTATCCGTTGTCTGCCGAATGCCGCCAGCTTTCGTATGCTCTTTTTAACCATCTGCCTGTTATTTCCAGGGCATTTCGGGCGTTTTTTTCAGGTGTTTCCCAGGGTGTACATACATCCAGCTGCATCTGAATATCACTGTTCAGCACTGTTTGAATTTCGACTGCTTTTTCCGGTGTTAATAGGTGATAAGAACCGTCTATGTGGGAACGGAATGCCGCTCCTTCTTCGGTTATTTTCCGGAACGGCGCCAGGGAAAAAATCTGAAACCCGCCCGAATCGGTTAAATAATTTTTTTTCCATTGGGTAAAACTCCTTAAGTCTCCGGCTTTTCCAATTACCTCTGTTCCCGGCCGGAGGTACAGGTGATAGGTATTGGCCAGGATAATCGAAAAACCGATTTCTTCAAGGTCTTCGTTGGTCAGGGCTTTTACCGTTCCGTTGGTTCCTACCGGCATAAACACCGGAGTTTCAACGATCCCATGTTTCAAAGCGAGCGTTCCTCTCCTCGCCCGGGAGCCGGAATCGGCATGTACAATAGTAAAAAAATCCTGCCGGGCTAAAGTTACACTTTGGCTGCTCATCTGCATACTGCCTTATGATTTGGCAAAACGAAGCAGGAAAAAACCTGCGGCTGTACAGATAAAGACCGGAGTCCAGGCTCCCCAAAACGGAGGTATAATACCCGCTTGTGCACTCATCATGCTGAGCATTTCAACTACATAGTAAATAACCGCAGTGCCAAGGCTTGCAAGGAGGCTTAAAAGAAGTATGTTTTTATTAAAACGTCCCGAGATGGTAAGCGACAGAAAAATTACGACAAATGAAACAGCGGAAAAGGAAAAACGGTGATGATAGTCAGCCAAAGCGGAAGAAACGGGAAGTCCTGCCCTGCGCAGGTCTTTAATAAGCATGGCCGCATCACGGACGTTTAATTCCGATGCAGCAACCGAACTCCTTCTGAATGTTTCGGGTTCTTCCCGGTACTTTTCTGACATTAAATCATTGATTTCCTGCGGATCGGCATTTGAAGGGCGCAAAAAACCTTTGTCCCAGCTGTAAAGTACCGGACTGACAAATGACCAGGAATCTTCCTGCCATTCCGCTCTGGAAGCATAAACCATACTGTTAAGTTTCTTGTTTTCATCCAGTTCAATGATTGTTACTCCGCTTAAGGTTTGGGAAGAAAAATCGAAAAAATCCACCGAATAGATTAACCGCCCGCCTTCGAGCTTGATAACAATGCGGGAAGAATTTTCCGTATAGGTTCCAAGCAGTTCCCGGCTCATCCTGTTTTTTTGACGCAAGGCAGGAATTACGGCAAGATCTTCAAAAAAGAAAGCAAAAAAAGAAAAGATAATTCCAAACATAATAAGTGAAAGGCAGAAACGCCAAAAGGGAACTCCGGATCCCAAAATGGTAGAAAGCTCATTTTTTGCCCGTAAATCTCCCAGTGTATACGCCGATGCAAAAAGGAGCGATACCGGCAGTGCATAACTAATACATTTCGGAATATAGAAAAGGGATACTTTGAGTATTGCCGGAACACCGGCGTCATTGCTCAGAAACCTTGTCAGGTTAAGAAAAAGATCGAGTAACAAAACCAGCATGGAAAAAAGGGTCAGGGCCGCAAGAAAAACCGGAAAAAACTGCCGTATCAGGTAACGGTCCAGTGTTACCGGTTTAATCGGACTAGTCATCTTGAATGTAACCTTATACCGAACAGAACGATCCCTGAGGTAATGGCCAGGATATTGGGAAACCACATCGACCAAAAAGGCGAGAAATCAAGCCTGGTTCCCAGTTCCTGTCCAATAAGGAGCAGTCCCCAATACAGTGCGGATATGCAGATACCGATTACAAAGCCAACGGTTTGACCGCCTTTGTTTGCCAAAAGGCCTATTGAAACAGCTGCAAATATAAAAGAAAGGGCTCCAAAAGGTATTGCAAATTTTTTGTAGTATTCCAGTCTGTACAAAAGGAGGCTTCTGTCCCGTGATATTTCCTTTACTGATTCCGAAGAGTATTGCCAGGATGCGGCAAGGGATGCTGTTCCGGTGTTCCCTTCCCGTAATTCTGTTTCCAAAGTCAGGGCTTCGGCGCTTAACCTTTCGTATTCTGTTTCGAGTCTTTCCCGGTATGCCGTTTCTTTTTTTTGAATTTCCCTGCGTACATCAACAGAGCTCATTTCACGCGGGCCGATAAAATTAACCGCATCGGCAATATCATTCTGTGAAACAATGTAGCGCAGGAAACCGGCAGAGGCATAGTCATAATCCTTTTTCTGGTTTTCCTTTCCCGATTGAACAAAAGGTTCTTTCAGATTAATGCTGATATTTCCTTCTCCCAAATCTTCAAGTCCGGCCTCTTTTGCGACAATCATCCTTCGTTCGCCGTCTTTGGTTCTGTCAATGATCAAAATGTCGCGAATTGTTTTGTCCGTCACATGTCCTGTAACGATAACGGTATCCTTTTCTTTAAAAAGCTTAACCGAATTGGATTCCAATTCAAGCGCCGGAGAAGAAAAAAGTATTCGGCGGTACAGCCTGGAAAATTGTATGGTTCCCGCAGGAAGCAGTATGTCATTGGCAAAAAAAGAAAAAAGGGAAATGATCAAGCCCACAGCCAAAGCGGGAAAAAACACCGAACGGTAAGAAAGACCGGAAGAAAGAAAGACAAGGATTTCATTGTCGGAACTGAAGCGGCCTATGGTAATAAGGGTGCCGGTAAGGCAGGCAAAGGGAGATGCCATTGCGATTATTGAAGGCAAAGAATAAACAACCAGTAATGCAACCTGGTACAGCGGGACACGCTTTGAAATAATTTCCCTTGCCATCAGAAGGATCTGGTTTACAAAAAAAGCAAAAAAGAAAAACAGGAAACAGATACAAAAAGCCAGCAGAATTTCCTTTGCTATGTAGAAAAAAATGGTTTTTGAACGGGCGCTCCGGTACATTAGTTTACCGTTATGATACTGTTCCATTGGCTTTGCCGCCAATGCCGGTAGAACCAAAGCCGTCTCCGCCGCGGAGAGTGCTTTCCGGTTTTTCGGTTGTTTCAAAATGAACCTGCGGAGCAGGGGCAAATACCAATTGGGCAATCCTGTCGCCGTTATGTATAATACACGGATCTGAGCCAAGATTTATCAGAATTATTTCCAGTTCACCCCGGTAATCGCTGTCAATGGTGCCGGGTGTATTAAGAACGGTAATGCCGTGTTTCAGGGCAAGGCCGGAACGTGGCCGTACTTGTGCTTCCCATCCGGCAGGGATTTCCAGAACAAGGCCGGTTGGGATTTTGACCCGCTGGCCGGGCTGCAATGTCAGTTCTTCAGGGATAAAGGCTTCTACATCAGCCCCTGCCGCCCCTGCCGTAGCATATCCTGGCAGGGCAGCGTTTTTATCCGTGCGGTACACCCTCACACAGGGCGCGCCTGACGTGGGGCCAATCATCCTAGAAGCGGCGGCGGTTGTTTCCCCGGTGAGGGCCGTTGTCCCGCTGGCCCCTGCCATCTCCTCTGCCGTAGCCGTCTGTTCTGCCCTGGCTTTCTCCTTCCGGGGGCGCGCCGTTAGGATCAATGGCGTCAATGTACGAAAGATTCAACCGGCCCATTTTATCAATTTCCACCAGTTTAACGGGGATTTCCTGTCCTTCGGAAAGTACATCGGTTACCTGGGCTATTCTCTGCCGTGAAAGTTTGGATATATGCACGAGGCCTTCTTTTCCGGGGAGAATTTCTACAAAGGCGCCGAATTCCATGATCCGCTTAACGGTGCCGTTGTAGATTCGTCCTGTCTCGGGATCGGATACAACTCCCATTACCGCTGATTTTGCGTTTTCGGTATCTTTGGTGTTTTTTCCGTAGATTGTAACGGTGCCGTCGTTTTCGGTGTTGATAGTTACGCTGTACTGTTCACAGAGCGCTTTGATATTCTTGCCGCCGGGTCCTATCAGGGCGCCGATTTTGTCTACTTCGATTTTCATGGTAACAATCTTCGGGGCATGTTCACTGATTGAGTCTGAAGGCTTGTTAATCGTTTGGTTCATTATCGAAAGGATGTGGAGTCTGCCCTGTTTTGCCTGAGCCAGAGCTTTTCCCATTATCTCGGCATTAACGCCCGCAATCTTGATGTCCATCTGGAAACCGGTAATGCCGTCTTCTGTACCGGCAACTTTAAAATCCATGTCCCCAAGGTGATCTTCTTCGCCAAGTATGTCCGAAAGTACCGCATAACGATCCCCTTCGGAAATAAGCCCCATAGCAATACCCGCTACAGGTTTTTTCATGGGAACACCGGCATGGAGCATGGAGAGGGTTCCGCCGCAGACCGAAGCCATAGAAGAAGAGCCGTTGGATTCCATAATTTCCGACACCATACGGATCGTATAGGGAAAATCTTCCTTGGAAGGAACCATTGCTTTCAGGGAACGATGCGCTAAATTGCCGTGGCCGATTTCCCGCCGTCCCGTGCCGAGTCTTCCTGTTTCTCCCACCGAATAGGGGGGGAAGTTATAGTGCAGAATAAAATTTTCCCGCTTGTCACCTTCGATATCATCGTAGATTTGCTCGTCAAAAACCGTTCCCAGGGTAGTTACTGCAAGAGATTGGGTTTCACCGCGGGTAAAAAGGGCTGAACCGTGGGTTCGCTTTAAAAGGCCGATTTCGCACGTGATCGATCTGATGTCTTCTGTTCCGCGGCCGTCTACGCGTTTTCCCTTGTCCAGAATGGAAGAACGGAGTATTTCGTATTGCATATCTTCAAAGAGCGCATCAAAAAGTTTTTTCTGAACCTCGTCCTCAAGCTGCTGTGCATACTTTTCCGCAAGTTCTGTTTTTACCGCTTTGATTGCGCTGCGCCGTCCTTCTTTGGTCGGCTCAAAACATGCGCTCTGCAGTTTGGGATATGCTTCATCGTGCATTGACTCTCTGTTTTCCAGAACATGGCTGCTTGGGTTTAACGGAAGCTTTTCCTTGCCGGCTGCCGATCTAAGTTTATCCTGCAGCTCGCAAAGTTCGATGATTACCTTATGGGCTTTTTCCAGGGCGGCTATCATCAGTTCTTCGCTTACTTCGGCAGCCCCTCCTTCGACCATTGTAATTCCGTCTCTGGTACCGGCAACAACAATCTCCAGCCGGGATTTTTCAATCTCTTCGTAGGTGGGATTAACTAAAAGTTCGTCTCCCAATGCACAAATACGCACACCGGCAACAGGGCCGTTAAAAGGAATGTCCGAGATATGAATTGCGGCGGAAGAAGCGATGATCGCCAGTATATCCGTCGGGTTTGTTTGATCGGCGGAAATGGTTGTTGGAACTATCTGTATATCCCTGCCGAAACTTTTGTCAAACAGGGGCCGCATGGGCCGGTCGATAAGCCGCGATACAAGGATTTCCTTGTCTTTGGGACGGCTTTCACGCTTGATAAAACCGCCGGGGATCTTTCCCGCAGCATAGTATTTTTCGTTGTAGTCAACAGTCAGCGGTACATAGTCCAGCCCTTCTATTGAGTCGGAAGAAGCGCAGACTGTGGCGATAACAGCCGAACCTTCGTACTGGGCAAAGACAGAACCGTTGGCCTGCTTTGCGATCCTGCCGGTTTCGAGGATTAGCTCTTTGCCGGCTATTGTGTGGGTAACTGTCTGCATCATTTACGCAGACCTAATTCCTTAATCAGAGAACGGTACTTTTCCAGATCAACCCGCTGCAGGTATTTAAGCATACGGCGGCGTTTTCCTACCAGGATTAAAAGTCCCCGCTGTCCGGACTTATCCTTTTTAAATTGTTTGCAGTGCTCCGTTAATTGATTGATCCGTTTGGTTAACAGGGCAATTTGAACTTCCGATGCTCCGGTATCTTTTTCGTTTTTACCGAACTTTGTGATAGTGGAAGTTACTTCTTCTTTGGTTAAAGCCATATATAATTACACTCCTTGAAACCTGTATAATGGCGCCGCTTGATTACAGTGGGCGCCCTAATAGCAAAGCCGCTTCTTCGGCTCTGCCCTCCTTCAGAGCAGCCCGTATTCTGCTGGAACTGATAGCCGATCCCCCTTCCATAACAGGGGGTATTATTTCCGTTTCAATGCCCAAGCTTTCCGCCAATGCTTTAAAGGCCTTTGCATCTGTGTCTCTGCGGTATCCGCAGTGAAAATTCTCTCCCAGCCCTATATAGGCAGGACAGAGATACCTGTTCAGGGCTTTCAGAAAGTCCCTTCCGTTTATTTTACTGAAATGCTCCGAAAAGTCAATGATCACGGCAAGGGCGATCCCAAAACTGTCCAAAAGGGTCATTTTTTCTTCAAAACTGATAATACCTTCCAAATTTTTGGGATTGTTGCGGAATGTTATTATGGCCGGGAGGCATTCAGGCGCTTTTTCGGTGATTTTCGCAATTAGCGCCTGGTGTCCCCGGTGCAGGCCGTCGAACACACCTATCGTAAGGGCAGTTTTTTTACCGCCGGAGGGGAACATTCCACCTTCGGGCCCGGCGGAATGTCCGGCCAACTCCGGTTTAGAGCTGTTGTCCGGACATAGGTTTTCTAGATCGTCCCAATTAATCCGCTGCATTGACAAACCTATAGTTCCATAAATGATCTTTTTGTTCTATTAGTGCAGCAAAAGATTCCGGTCCAAAAAGGGCGATAGTATTTTTTTTCGGTAGAGGTATTGCTTCCCTAAGGAGTTTTAAATCCCCGCCATGGGAAACTATTTTGGCAGTTTCTTTATTGATTTGAATACAAGGTATGCCTAACTTTGCAAAAAGCTCAGTGTTAAGAGGCTGTAGCGCTGTTTTGATTGTTTCTTCCATAAAATGGTCATTTGTTGTTTCAGAGGGTATCGAAAATGCATCCTGTAAGGAAAAATTCCCTACCTTGGTACGTTTCAGGGTATGAAGATGAGCCCGGGAACCAATAGCCAGCGCAAGGTCTCTTGCAAGGGAACGAATATACGTTCCGCTGGAACAGTGAATTTCCAGTTCTGCACAAGGCGGATCCCAGGCAGTCAGAGAAATGCCATAGATGGTAACAGGCCGTTTTTTCATTTCTATGGCTATACCGGCCCTGGCTAATGCATGAGCGCGTTTGCCATTAACATGAACCGCTGAGTACAAAGGCGGAGCCTGCAGAATGGTTCCTGTAAAGGCAGGCAATGCTGCTTCCAGGTCTTCCTGACGGGGAATGGGAGCGGCTGCAACCAGTGTCCCCTGCGGATCGAGGGTGTCGGTTTCTTCACCGAAACGGAGTAATGCCCGGTACTGTTTATCGCAGCCGGTAAAAATTGATGATAGTTTTACGGCACGGCCGGTCAATACCACAAGAAGGCCCTGTGCAAAACTATCCAGAGTTCCGGTGTGGCACACCTTTGGTGTTTTAAGGGCTTTTTTAACCGGTCTTAAACTGTCAAATGAAGTGGTTCCGGGATTTTTATTTAATAGAAGACAACCATTCACTGTTCTTCTATGCCAAGATCATCTTCATCGCTGCTTTCGGGTAATACTGCAGTTGCCTTTTTTTCTTTCTTCTTCCTGGGTTTGGAATCAAAGGATAATCCGGAATGTCCCGGATGGTAAATACGGGCGACATAAGACACCAGCGAAAAATATATAAGTAAACAAACGGTAACGACAATAATTTGCCAGGACGTGATCACCTTAAATAAAAAACCGAACATCTCTTTTGTAAACATTGTCTTAATTATCGGTATTATTAAGGCCTCATTCAAGGGGCAGCGCTTTTTCGAGCGTTTGCAAATCTCTTAAAACCATGTCCGGCCTTTTGCCCGCACAGGCAGGGTCGTCTTCACGGAGCCTGAGTGAGCGGCGGTCTCCGGCAAAAAGCGCCGTAGTAAAACCTTCTCCGGCAGCACCGGTGATGTCGTTTTTCATATCGTTTCCAATATAAAGG
>WRIX01000009.1:22345-43844 GCA_009782495.1 Treponema sp. | reverse complement strand
TTTTGCGGTTGCGATAAAGGAACACGAAGTGTTCCAGCAACCGCAAAAATGTGGTGGAGCAAAAATGCACAAAGGGCGTAAGCCCGACTGCATTTTTGCGGAACCCGAGCCGCCGAAAGGCGGCGAAGCGCTAACCGTTTGTTATGCGACGTAAAATCTGCTATAATGTGAAATATTACGAATGTTTCATCAGATTATTTTTTTTGATATTGTTCTACAATATTTTCGATATTCCTTTTTTCACCATCGGGGCAAAAATCTCCAATTAGATTAGGGTTTGGGCAGGGATGCCTAATATTTGATCCGTTAGGATTTCCGCAATCAGTTACACCTTTTTGTGATAAATTATTGTATTTGCATTCCCAATATATACAGCCCATTTTTCAATCTCCTTTAGTACATTCATTTTACAATATAACCCAAGATTATATTACTCTTGAATTATATTGTAAAACTAGTATCCTTGTCAATTAAATTCTGGAATTGTCTGTTGAACAATATTTCCAGTTGCATCCATAAATGCAAATGTTTGTGTCTGATACATCCATCTAAGCGTTAACACATCTCCAGCTTTAATATCGGCTAACCTTGTAAGCCTTAGTTCAGTTGTCTTGTACTGAATAATAGGCTTTCCATTACTATCAGTACCAGTTCGTACAGGAACTAGGATAGTAAAAATAATTGGATTTCCATCCAATCTTACATAAATGGGATTTACATAAACAGTTTTCCCCCCAATACCATAAACTGAAGAACTGTAAACTGCACCCGTTGCTACACCATTGACGTGAGTTACAAATAGTGCCCCTACATTAGGGTCTCTTGTCAAATTCAGAGCAATTGTATCATTACTCTCTAAACCATATTGCTTAGTTTCTACTGAAGCACAAGCAATAACCGACATTCCGAATACCAGCACCATTACCAGCATTCCCAACCAATTTCCTTTCTTTTTCATCTTTTTCTCCTCTCCGTTGAATTATTACTCTATATTTAGAGTTGTTTCAAGTATACCCGTACTCTAATTTTAGAGTCAAGTGGTATGGAAAAAGAAACAGGAAAAATTTTAGAGAAAATTCGCCAAAAAAGGCTTGAAAAGAAGCTTTCCTTATTAAATTTGGCAAATGAGCTTGGTATTTCCCATAGCCATTTATACTATATTGAAAGTAAAAGGGTAATTCCTTCAATTGATGTCATTATAAAAATAGCAAAAGCCTTAGATTATCCTTTACATGATTTATTTGAATAATCGTATTTTATACATAATTCTCAGATTTTATGTCGCATAACGTCTTGTATACGAATTTCGTAAAATCACCTTTATCCGCATATAAAACGAATTTCGCTTTAATACCATTATCCAGACATAAGGCGAAAAAAAGTTTCGCCTTATATACAAAATTGGAGTTAATGCGAAACTTTTCTAATTATGGAATGAGCAGAAAAATACTGTCAATACGTTTAAAACTTAGAAAAAGAAGTGTATGAAAAATTGTACACTTATACCTGTTAAAGAATGGAATCCAGCAGGCTTTGTATGCTGAGAACTGGGTAAACAATACCTGACGTTGTTTTTGTCTGACATCAGACATACGTAATATCTAACTACATGACAGTCTCGGCAAGGCTTACGACAGGAACTAAAACCCTGTGCATATCAAGGTAAGGCCCACGTCTCTGGCAAGGGCAGTTGCACAGCAGATCGATTGCAAGATCGAAGGCACCTATGATAACAACTCCTATCTGGACACCGCTCCGGATACACTGAATCAGTTCAATAATTTTTTTCACTTTTTTTCCTATCAATACAAGCAAAAACAACTCTTCTGCCCTGTAGGAGGTGATTGGGGGGAAAGGAGTTATTATGCAAAAAACAAATATTTCTCTTCTGCTTATGGTGCTGATAATAATGGTATTGGTAATACCATTCCTGGTTTTGAATTCCTGCGCTGTCAGATCAGGTAAAGCAACTGCAGAGACAACAGTATTGCCGGATTTTAATGCCGTTACAATGCCGGGCCGGGATGGTCTTCCGGATAATAGAGTTTTATTACCTGCTGCGCTGGATGAACTTGCGGAGTTGGAAAGGTCCGGCGGTTTTGTTCCCGGTTTGGGATTGGCTGAATCGAAACTGCGGGAAGATGCCGGTGATTATTCAGGTGCAGTATTGGCGGTATACAAAGAACTGTCCTGGGCTTATGCCGTGGGGGCGGGGGATGTTACCAAAGAATCGATCAGGCAAGGGCTGGAAAAACTACTGGAAGAAAATACACCCTTTGGGCCGGAAGCTCATAAGGAAATTTCGCTGGCTGTCAGAGCGATTCTTGCCTATTTTGACGGCCGTTATGACATTGCGGAAGAATTACTCATTAATCTTTACGGTAAAGAAAAAGAAGTGGACGGTTTTTCCCGGTTTATGATATTGGTTTGCTCCCTGGAAAAAGGAACCGCAGGAAGGGAAGAACGATCTACGTACGGAGCAATCCGCGCCCGTTATGCAGGGTTTCCCGAATATTGGTACCGTTATGCACGTTCAGAAAATGCAAATGGTAAAAATGCTTTAGATGAATCACCGAATGCTGCATCTACTCATGCGGAACGCTGCATTAATTTAGCGCCGGAAGGGCCTTATGCAGCAGAATGCCGGATCATAATGGCAAAAGCAATGGGCCTAAAACCTGAGGATGCGCCGGCTCTTAAAACCCGTTCTGAAATAGATGCGGCTGTTACCACGGCTGTAAATCAAAGAAATCCCGATTTGCTTTTGCCATTGCTGCCGCTGACCGCTCTGCCCGATAATCCTTCAACACTCTATGCATCCGGGGCAATGCGGGCATTGGCAGGCGAAAGTCTTTTTCGTATCTGGTTTTCCGCAGAAGCAGAAAAGGCACGTGGCAGACTGGCGGAACGGCTGCTCTATATTTCCAGGGGTTAGCTATGATAATCCGTAAAACAGCAATTTTAATTTTTTTGGCAACGCTTTTTATTTCCTGTAAGGATGAAGTGAATGAAGAAACGCTGATTCTTTATAGCCGTGCTTCCGCTGCCTATGCTCAGGGCCGTTTTGATGAAACTTCTTTAATGCTCGAAAAGGTAAAGAATTTTTCTCCTGCTCTTGTACTGCGATCCAAAGCGCTCTACTTTTCCGGCAGGGGAAACGAAGCGGAAGTATTGCTGCGCAGAACTTTGCGCAAAACTCCGGGTTCGGGAGAGGCAGCTCTTTTTCTTGCAAGGATCCTTCGTGAACAGAACAAGGATGACGAAGCCCAAAAAGTTGCAGAAATAATGCTTCGGAATAATCCCCAGGATATTCGCGCTTTACGCCTGGCTTCCGGTCTGGCGCTTCAGCGTGGAGATGCAGAAGACGCTGCCGCTCTGCTGGACAGAGCCGTAGAAGCTTCGGCAGAGACAGCTTTGGTTTTTGTAGACCGGGCAAAACTTCGATGGACTGCGGGAAACGGCGGAGGCGCTTTGGAAGATCTTCGCAAGGCTGAGCTGCTCCTTCCCTGGAACACAAGTTTGAACAAGGGGATTGGCGATCTCAGGACAGTGATCGATGCAATGGAGACGTTAAAATGATTATTAACTTCCGAATAAAAAGTGTCTTTCTGAATATTCTATTAATCTTGGGTCTGAGCCTTGGTTTCTTCTCCTGTTCCATGTTGGGTATCCCGTCCGGAAAAAACTGGTCGCCGGACTCCGGCAAACAGCTTGATACCGTGGAAATAGGAATGATACGGGTAGATAAAAACGCCGATTGGGATTCGGTCGAGGCCGAAACAAGAAGACTTTTACCGCTGCTTCTGGCCAAGGCAGGGTATAAGCAGATTACACCGGGAACTGTATTGGCGGAACAATTACCTGCATATTGGGTCGATGCAGTATTAATAGAACGGGAATATATGGAAAACTGGAAAACCCGGCGTTCCCTTTCGGCAGAAATTCTAATCCGGAAAAACGGAACAGTGGAAAATGCACATGATGTATTTGCGGATGATCCGGGTGAAAAAACAGTCATTGCCGCAGGGAAGATGCTTCTTTCCGGAGCAAAAAGTTTTTCGTCATCAAAGACCCTTCATGATCTTTTGGAATCGGCTTTGTCAAACGCATTAAGGGCGCTGCCAAAAAAATGAAAACATTTTACATTATTGTTCTTTGTTTTTTAACAGCGAATTCCGCATTTGCCCAGCGAACTGACAGAGGGATGATCATTGGCTTTGAGGAAGCAGGCCGTCTTGCTGTTGCAGCTTCTGCGGAAATCAGGGCCTTTCGTGCCCGGCGTGCATTAAGGGAAGGGGCCTGGGCTTTGTCATTGCGCGCTTATTTACCTCAGTTGAGTTTTGTTGTTTCCGAAGATGAACGGCTTTCCTTGATTAGCGCCGATTCATTTACCAAGACTTATTCGATCAACCTGGAACAATTGCTGTTTGACGGCGGCAGAACCAGGACGGCCCGGGCTGTAGAACGTGCGGAATTAAACATTCTTTCCGGCGAATTAAAACGAAATGAATCGGCTGTAATTGAAGCTGCTCTTTCCTTTTACCGGCAAATTTTATTGTCCCGGATGATTATTGTTATTCGGGAAGCGGCGCTCATTTCGCTAAAAGAACAGAAAAGGATCCTTGAGGAAGAATTAATGTTGGGCATGGTAATTCCGCTGGATTTGATTCATGCGGATATTACTGTGAGGGAAGCGGAACTGGAATTGATGTCAATGAAACTTCAAAACGAAGAATTGGAAAAGCAATTTATGGAATTGCTGGGATTGGATGATATGCCGGAACTTTCCGAACAGGCGGATATTTATCGTTCTCCGGTTATTCCTGATGCAGAAGCTGTTCATCGTTCTACATTGAACAGCAACCCGGATTTGCAGCGTATCGTTCATTCGATCATGCAAAAGGAAACAGAAGCAAAATTTGCGTCACGAAGCTGGATTCCCGCAGTAAAGGCGACGGGAACTTATTCGGTAAGCGGTCAGCATTATCCGTTAAACAGACAAAGCTGGACAGCGGGAATTACCTTTACCTTTTCTTCTCCGTGGTTTGGCGGCAGTACCGGAGGAAGCGCCGGGTGGGAACCGCCTTATGACAAAACAGCAAGACTTCAGGGTTCTTTTACACCGTTGCCGGATCCTGCTTCGGGACTCAGCGCCAGGCAGGCCGGTCTTGCTCTGGCACTGGAGCGGGAAAATTATCAAAACGCTCTGGACAGGCTTGCAAGACAAGCGGCGCTTGAAGTGAACAATCTGCAACTAAACGAACAGCGCCGTGAACTGGCTGTTGAATCATTAAAACTTGGCGCAGAAAAATACCGTTTAAGCGAGGTTCTTCTTTCTCTTGGGCGAATTACACGAATAGAACTGATGGAAGAACGTCTTGAATACGAAAAAAAAGAAATGCTGGCAGTTGAAGCTGCAATTGCACTTCTGGAAGCGGAACGTTCACTGGAAAGGTTTATTGGTCTTCCTCCCGGCGGAATAAAAAACTTTTTCCGGTACAGACATATTCCAAAAACTTAAAATAGAGGAGTAAAACATGCGGAGTTTTAAATACGGTTTTCTTTTACCGTGTTTCTTTTTGGGAATTCTTCTTTCTTCATGCAGGAAGGTTCAGGCTGCCTCTGACGGTTATATTCCGCGGGTAAAAGCTGCAATGGCGGAAGAAAGAACGATTACGGAAGAAGTCACTGGTTTCGGCAGTTTATCTTTTCTGACCAAAGTAGATGTGAATGCCTCTCAGGACGGAGTGATTCACCGTATCTATTACAGAGAGGGAACTGTGGTATCCGTTGCCGCAAAGATTGCCGATATGGTTAATCCTCAGATAGATCTTGCGGTTGGACGGGCGGAGAATACCTATTCCCAGGCTGCTGCTGCGCTGAAGTTGTCTAAATCACGTTTGCTGGAAGGGGAATTCAGAGCCGAAGCGGAAATACTTGGCATAGCGAAAGCTGAGGCAGAATTTTTTCAGGCAGGAAAAATTCTGGAAGAACAGAAGCGGAAAGCCGAGGATCAGGAAAAACTCTATATTGCCGGAGGATTAAGTGATGAGGCAATTCGGGAAACGCGCTTTAATCTTTCTAACGCCGAGGAACAGCTAACGTTGATGGAAAGGGATTTACAGATCCGTACTGTGGGACTCAGGGATGAAGACCTGCGAAGAACAGGGCTGCTTCCTGTTTCCGGTTTTTCTTCCGAAGCAGAACGCCGTTCCGCATTGGTTGTTCTTTCTACATTGATTCTCAGAGCGGAAACAGAGGCGGCGGAAGCTCAATTGGAGGCAGCCGTAAAGGAACTGGAATCGGTTCGTCTTGCCAAGTCGGAGTTAACCGTTTACAGTCCTGCATCCGGAACTGTCGGCGTCCGTTATCTTGAAGAGGGAGAGCGGGCCAGGAAAGAAGATAAAATCCTTACACTTATGGATACCGGCGCGCTCTATGTTGTTTTTTCCCTGCGGGAAAGTGATGCTTTGCGGCTGCGCAAGGGCATGGCTGCGAAGGTAAAGGTTGACGGCGCCGGGGAAGTTTATGACGGTACGGTTGACCTTGTTTCACCTCAGGCTGACAGTCAGTCTTTTACATTTTCTGTCCGGGTTTTATTGCCGCATGAAGTGGTAGCGCAGGGGGATAAACTTAAACCCGGAATGTTTGCACGGGTAACAATCCGGCTTACTGATGAATGTTTTGCTTTAACAGTGGCCGAAAGCGCCATTATTAATCGAAAAGACAATGAAGGAAGTGTTTTTGTAATTAATCAGGGAAGGGTAAATGAACGGAGAATAAAATTCGGCCTCCTCTACGGTGAAAACAGGGAAGTATACTCGGGTCTTAAAGCCGGGGAAATAGTGGTGTTAAATCCCGATGTTTCAATAAAGGAAGGGCTTAATGTTATACCTGAATAATAATCGGTTCAGCTTTTCCCGCAAGTCATCCGGTGTTTTGCTTAAATTTTTCTTTTTATGTACAGTAACAATATTTCTTTTTGGAAGCTGTAAAAATTTTATTAATCTTTCTGTGATTGATTTTAGCATTTACCCTGATGCAGACAATACAATACTCCCCGAAGAATCGACTGTTCTTTCGGTACGTTTTAATACATCTATGGACAAACTCAATACGCAGAAAGTTTTATCGGTGCAGGTTTCAGGTTCTTCTGTCAGAGGGGATATTTTCTGGAATGGAAATGAACTCCGTTTTATACCGCTGGAATACTGGCTGCCCGGAGTAAGGTATACTCTGAATCTGGAAGGAATGATCTACGCACTGGACGGCAGGGAAGAGAGAATAAAGAGACATGTATCTTTTTATGCGCTCCACCGTGAAGCGGCTCCCTATGTTGCAGTTTATACTCCTGCAGACGGCTCGTCGGTGGGAGTAAGAAGCGAAGAAGGCGCTTTTGTAAACATTGTATTTTCCCGGCCTATGGATCGGCAAAGTACGATCGACGCTTTCTATATAGACGGAGCAAGCGAATGGGACTTCATCTGGTCTTCTGATGATACAGTACTGGAAATTCATCCAAAGAACAATCTTAATCCGTGGGTGGTTTACCGCTGGGGTTTAAGCAATAAGGCAAAAGGAAAAAACGGCGTTCCTTTGGGCAGAGAAATAAACTGCCGTTTTGTAACTGATGCGGACAGAATTCTTCCTGCCGTTAAGGACGTGTTTCCCCTGATCAGGGGAAGTATAAGTTCGGGGTTATGGTGGATCAAAACCGGTTCTTCGATTACAGACGGTTTTGGCCCGGATCAGGCAATAGGAATAGAGTTTAACAAGCCAATGGATGAATCGGCGCTCCGTACAATCCGTTTTGAACCTTCTCTTGCAGGCCATTCAGAAATGTGGAAACCCGATACGATAGTGTTTATTCCCGATCGTGATCCCGATCCGGAAAAAACCTATACGCTTATTGTTTCCGCAGATGCAAGGGACAGCGGCGGCCTTAGGATGGAAAAAGATTTTTCTCTTTCCTTTATCGCCGATATACCTTTTCTTTCGATTATTTCCCTTGATGCTGGTTTTGGAGGAGTTGTACCGGTTCATAACGGAATTTATTATTCCGGTGCAGTACTGCCTGAAGGAATTTGCACCGTTACAGTTCGTTTTTCACATGCAATAAGTCCTCTTTCGCAATCCGCCATTGTCCTTGCATTAAGGTTAGAAACATTTTTTCCCGGAACCTTAAAGCCGGTTAGTTTACGTTCGGCGCGCTGGTGGTCTGCCGATACGGTGGTTTTACAGTGGGAAGGAATAGAACGGAGCACAGCCGGAGAAAAACATTACTACAGACTGGTATTGCCCGGCGGGAGGAGCGGCATATCCGATGGTAAAGGTTCGTATCTGAAGGAAGATATGTTTATCTTTCTGGAAATTGAAGGCGGAGGATCCTGATTATGAGACATTGCATAAATGAATGCAAAAACAGATCGGATATTATAGTAATTATCGTATACAGTATTGTTTCTTTCATCATATCCGCCGTTGTTATTGCTGTCCTGTCGCTGTCTTTTTTTTCCTGTGACATATTGCGGAATGGGGTTTTTGAAGTAAGCGGCTGGAATCCCGGCAACGGCTATCATGATCCTTCTTCGGTGGAAGTTTGCCTGGCTTTTTCTCTGGATCCGGACAGGAATAGCGTAGAACGATCTTTTTCGCTTAGTGAAAACGGTAAAAATCTTTCAGGGCATTTTTCATGGAGAGGAAATCGCATGGTTTTTTTACCCGCCTCTCCATTAATGGCTAACAAGGATTACCTTATTACATTAAAAACCGATGCTCAGGATACAAAGGGTCTCAATTTGGAACGGGAATTTGAGGCGGCTTTTACCACACGGAACGGAGGAATACGGCCAATGCTTCTTGGCGCAGTTCCATGTGACGGCGGGGTAATCGCTGAAGATCGGGGCAGGGTAGAATTGCTTTTTTCATCTCCCATGAACAGATCTTCCCTGCAGTATCTTTCGTTTTCTCCTTCTGTTTCCGGAGTATGGGCGCTTGAGCAGGATAACTGTCTTGCGGTTTTTACTCCTTCGGAAAACTGGATAACCGGCCGCTCCTACCGGCTTAATATTGGAAATGCCATAGCGGATGAAAAGGAAATGGAGACGGGTTTTGAACAATTGCTCCATTTTTCCGCAGGCATTGATCTTGCTGCGCCGGAATTGATCTCCGCATGTGCCCTGAATAATTCCGGAACTGCGGTAATGATTCTTACCGCCAACAACGGCAGCGTGATGGAAAATACCGGATGGGAAAAAGATTACAGATTGGGTTTGCGATTTTCCAAACCGGTTGATAGTATGTCGGCAGCATCTGTGTTAACCTGTGATCCTTCTTTGGGAATAATTCCTGAAACGCCTCCCGGTTACCATGATTTTCTGGTTTTTCGTTTTTCCGATGTTCCGGTTTTTGGATCATCGTATACCATTACCCTGGGTAAAACAGTAAGGGATAGAGCCGGTAATACTATGGAAAACAAGATCCTCTGGCGTATTAAAGCGGATGGCGAATACTCAAAACCGCCGCTTCTTAAAGGGCTCCGTTTTCCCAAAGATCCCGCTTCGCTGTCAGAACTATTGGTTTATAAGACCGGAGATCTTTTTGCTGATTTTCCAATAGAAGGAGAGAATTACAGTTTTGACAGAGGGATAAATACCTGGATGGAATTGTATTTTGAAACCGCTCCTTCTGCAGCAATTGATACGCTTTCATTAATGGAAAAACTCAGATTCAGCGCAACCAACGGAGCCTTGAGTTTTTCTCCGCGTTCGGTTGCGGTTTCCGGTTTTACTGTAACAGCTCCCGCAGCGTTATGGGAAAATTGTTTCCGTGTTGAAATCCGCGGTGTTATCACCAACCGTCCGTATACAGGAATGGTAACCATAGAAATTGGTTCCGGACTTAAGGACAGCCTGGGCAACAAGAGCGCGGAAGCACAGCGTTTTTTGCTGTTAAAGTAATTTGTCCGGGGCCATCAATGAAGAGTCTTATTGATTTGTGTATACGCCGTCCTGTGTCGGTAATTATGTTTTTGGCTGCTTTGCTTTTGGCAGGGATTTTTTCTATTTCGGTTTTGCCGGTTCAACGGCTGCCGGAATTTCCTTTTCCGCGGGTTACGGTGGAAACGCTTTATCCGGGTTTGGGAGCGGAAGATATCCGGCAGATGGTTACTATTCCGGTTGAAGACGCACTTTCTTCCGTTAAAGGACTGGAAAGAATGCGGAGTGTTTCGCGGGATGGTGCATCACTTACTGTGCTGGATTTTCGCTGGGGAACCGACAGCGGCGCTGCTTCGGTTCTTGTCAGAGAAGCAATTGATGCGGTGTACCCAAGTCTGCCGGAAGGAGCTTTAAAACCCGCTGTTATTCCGGGTGATCCTGATGAGCAAGCCCAGTTGATTGTTACAGTCCGTTCTCCGCTGGGACCTGTCTTTGCCCGAAACCTCGCTGAATACGAACTGCGTTCCCTGTTCAGACGCGTTGATGGTGTTGGAACAGTGCTGCTTTCGGGCGGCGAGAGGGAAGAGTTGGCTATTAAAGTGGATCTTCCGCGCGCTCTTTCCAGAGCGTTGCCTTTATCAACACTGGCGGAAATTTTTTCTGCTGAAACTGTTAATATACCGGCAGGTAATGCAAGAGACGGAGACAAAGAGCTTGTGGTGGTAAGTCAGGGGAAACCCTGTACAGAAGCGGAATTGAGCCGGTTAATTTTCCCGTCACAAAATGGCGCTTTTGTAATAGGAGATATTGGTTCTCTTGAAAGAACCACAGCAAAAAAAGAAAGCATTTTTATTGTCAGTGGAAAAAACAAATCTTCGGATAAAGACGAATATGGAACTTCTGAGTTTACGGCATTGGAAATATTCCGCAGACCGGGTGCGGATCCGGTAAAGCTTTCCCGTGATCTGCAAAAAGCAATAACAGAAGCTTCAAATGCTTTTTCCCGGGACGCAGAAATAAAGATCATTTATGATGATGCGGCTTCTATTGTTCCGGAAATCAGGCAGCTTTTTGTTTCTGTGATTCTTGGTACTGCAGCGGTAATGATAGTTTTGTTTTTTAATTTGAAAAGCTTCCGGTACAGCCTTCTTGCCGGTCTTTCTCTCCCCTTATCCTTGGCTGCTTCCGTTTCGGTTCTTGCCGTACTTGGAAAAACACTTAATAACATGAGCCTTTCCGGAATTGCATTGGGGGTTGGACTTGTTTCCGATACCTCGGTTATCATTCTTGATTTACTCCATAATGGTTTTGATAAAAAAGAAAGGCCCGGCTGTAATGAGCTTGGAACATTAGCTGCCTCAGTGGCCGCTTCGAGTTTCGGCGGCACAGCAACAACGGCTGTAGTTTTTGTTCCGGTGATGTTTTTGCCGGGCCCTTTGGGAAGTCTATTCGGTGATCTTTCCGTCTCATTGGTAGTTTCAATACTGACAGGCTGGATCTATGCTCAGTTTGCCTTGCCTTCACTATTCAGAATGTTTTTTCCTGCGAGAAAATCAACTGCGAACAGCGGAAAAGAAATGGCGAAAAAAGGCGGTAAATACCATCCTGATGATTTTGTTATTAATCGTTATGCCCCATTGCTCAAATCCTGTGTGCAAAAACCGGGCAGGATTCTTGTAATAACTATCTTTCTTTGTACTGCAGGTTTTGCCCTGCTCTTTACCCGTCCTTTTGGTTTTATTTCCGCCGGCACAGCAACGGAAATTGAAGTTGTATTGAATTTCCCCCCGGGGACAGTAATGGAAAAAATAGCTGATGAAGCATCGGTTCTGGGAGATCAATTGGAATCGCTCTCCGGAATTAATTTGGTTTTTGGCAGGGCCGGATCGGAAAAGGAAGATACGGCAAGACGGAGCGATCCTGATTACCGCAGTGAAAGTTTTGTTTTCTGTTGTGTTTTGGGATCGAAACAAAAACCAATTACCGTGCTGGCTTCCATTAATTCGCTGCTGGAAAAACAGAATTATGAATGTTTTGCGCGCTTTCCCCGGGACAAAACGGAAAAACTATTGGGTCTTTCATCTTCTGCAGTGATGGCTGTAAAAGGCCGGAACAGGGAAGAAGCAGAAAGCCGTGCCGCTCTGGCGGAAGATCTGATACACCGGAAAGGGTTTGTTGCTGCCCGGAGGCCTTCAGGTTCCCGCTCCGAAATCAGGGTTGTGCCTGACAGGGAAGCATCAGCTTATGCGGGAATCAGTACGGCGGAAACAGCGATGGCGCTCTATGCTGCGGCAGAAGGACTTGAACTTGGTGAACTTGAACTGGAAGGAAAACCGTTGACAATGAAATTATCTGCTTCGGCAATGCCTGAACCGGAATTGATGCCGATTACGTTCCGCGACAGCAGGCCTGTGTTTGCGGGAAGTATTAACAGCTTTGTTCCGCGTAAAACCCCGGCAGCTCTGGCACGTCTTGATCGGAGCGACACAATCTACCTTGAAGCATATTTGCAGTCTGGCACCATCCGCCGGACGAACGAAAACGAACAAGAGTTCGTTCAGTTCTCCTCCGGTAAAGAAAAAGATTTAAGCGCTGCCCTTTCTTCAATTTGTTCTGAAGGAAAAGAACAGGGATTTGTCAGAGCAGATGAATCAGCTTTTGCCCGTTATCGCAGCTCTCTGATTCTTACTGTTATTTTGGTTTTGATACTGCTGTACCTTACCATGGGAGTGGAATTTGAATCTTTCTCTTTGCCTCTTGTCCTGTTTCCGGCAATACCTTTTTCTTTGGCCGGCTCCGGACCTGCACTGTTCCTTTCCGGTGCAGGACTTGATTCGTCTTCGGTTTTATCTCTTATGGTACTTTTTGGTTTGTCGGTAAATAACGGCATGATCCTGTATGAACTGGCGGCGGAAAAATACAAACAGGGCAAAACGGCTGCGGAGTCGGTATACGAAGCAGCATTGGAACGGGTTCGGCCTGTAATCACAACTGCTTTAACGACCGTCTTTGCACTGCTTCCTCTGGTAATAAACCCTCTTGGCGTAAAGGAACATTCAATGGCAGCTGCAATGCTGGGAGGAATCATGGCATGCACAGCATTAACATTGTTCGCCATGCCGCCGGTGTTCATCCGTTTTTTGCAAAAACAAAGCAGGAAAATGTGAAAGACGGTATAAAAATTTCCAATAAGACTGGTCAGACTATTATTTTCGGCGCGAGTTTCCTGAGCAAACCTAAAAGGGCGCTTTGCATAACCCTGATGTTATGTACGGCGGCATTTTTTATTATTCGGATTTGGGGAGGTGAAATTTCCAAAAACCAAAACGCTGCGGATGAAAGTTTTACGGTAACCCAGCGTTTTTACGGGGTGGATGCAATTGAGATGGAAAGAATTGCTGCAATTCCGCTGGAAGATGCATTGTCAGGTATTCGCGGTCTTAAACATATCTTTAGCTCCAGTGAAAACGGCAGGACCAGGGTACTGTGTTATTTTGAAGGAAGGGAACATGGACGCTATGAGGCTGTCCGTGAAGCGGCGCAGCGGGTATACGAGTCTCTTTCCAAAGCCGCTCAAAGACCGGAAATAACATCGTCCGGCGATTCGCGTATTCCTGTTTGGACTGCAGCGCTTGTTAATAGAGAAGAAAATTCTGTTCCCGAAAAAACAGGTACTGTACTTGAAAAATCCGTTAAGCCCGCGCTTGAGGGACTTCCCGGCGCCGGTAATGTCGAGATTTCCGGAACCGGCCTAAAGGAAATAGTAATAACCCTGAAGAGCGAGGAAGCTGCTGCCAGAAAAATTGATGCTTCTGATATTGCCGCAGTCCTGGCGCAAAATGATGTTTTGTTTCCCGGCGGCACAATAAAACTCTTTGACGCAAATGGGCGTCCTGATCTGGAAATACCGGTAATGGTAGACGGCCGTATTGAAGATCTGCACAAAGCATTGATTCTTGTTCAGAATTCCGGCGGCGGAGCGGATTATGTATGCCTTGAAGACCTGGCAATAATTACCGAACAGGAACGAAACTATGAAAGCCGTTCCAGACTTAATGGAAAAGAAACGGTGATCGTAGCCCTTATGGGCAGCGAAAAAGCAGATCTTGGAAAACTTTCCCTGCAGATCAAAGAAGAGCTGGCAAAATTTCCGGATTTGGAATTTACTGTTCTTTCAGACAGGGGAGAAGCTGAACGGGAAACCAGGGCTTCGGCTTTAAAAGCAGCTTTTCAGGGTACGTGCTTAGTAGCTTTACTCTGTGCATTACTTTGTTTTGGAAAACGAATTTTTTCTCTTGTTTGTTCTCTTACTGTTCCGTTGACATTCTTTATTACAGCAGCCGTGCTCATTCTTTTGGGTTTTTCTCTTGACAAGCTGGTGCTTGCAGGGCTTTCAGCCGGAGTGGGGGCAGCGGTGGATACTGCCATACTCAGCGCTGAATATTTCCGTTCCTGTAAAACTATAGAACAAGGGAAATACGCCAGGAAAGCTCTGTGTTTTCCCCTTGTTTCCGGCATTCTTACAACAGTAATTGCACTTTTACCATTAATGGCCCAGAAAGCATCGGGAATGAATTCGGTGGCCTGGGCTATTGCTTCGGTCAATATAGTTACGATGGTTTTAGCCCTGACTCTTCTGCCGCCTCTCTTTCTTTGGGGTTGTCCGGTATACTCCTCCAAGCCCGAAGAGACACATAGTAAACCGGCCTTTACTTCTGGTATCTCTGTTGTTGCAGCTGCGATTTCTTCTTTCCTCCGCTGCTGCCGAAGAAAACTGGCAATTCTGGTACGGCTGGTACTATGGAAACCAGGGTTGATAGTATGCTGCTGGCTTTTGTTAAGCATACTGGGCATTGCTGCGCTTTACCTGAATGGTGCGGATATCGTTGAAGAAAGTTCCGAAGATTCCGTTTATGCCCAAATTGAATTTGACGGCGGTCTTCATATGGAAGAAACCGACAGAAGTCTGGCTTTGTACGGAAATGAATTAAAAAAAGCAACAGGAATCAGAACCGTTCAGACAGTCGCAAGGACAGGAACCGGATCGGCGATGGTTGGCTTTGATCCGCACCTGACAAACAGCAGTTCTGTGAGGAGTTTAATGCGGAACACTCCTGTTCCCGGCGGATTTGTATACATCCTGGAATCATCACCTGATGAAAGGAACTGGAGAATACGAATTGCAGGTGATGAAGAAAGAGTTTGCCGTGAATTGGCTGCAGAAGCTGCCCGCCGTTGTTCCGCAATTGAGCTTGTTTCCGAGACAGTTTTGAATTTTAAAAACGGAAGTCCGGGGATCAATTTGACGGCTGATCGGGAAAGAATAGCCCTGAACGGGCTTTCTTTCGGCAGTATGGGACAGACAATGCGCCGCGGTATTCACGGGCCGGTAGCATATAAGCGCATCGGCAGCAGCGGAGAAACCGATGTAAGAATACGTGGAGGCCGGGAACCCAAAAGCAGGGAAGAAGTGCTGGAAATACTTGTTAAAGGGAATTCTTTACCGCTTAAAATCTCAGAGCTGGTAACAAGCGAAAGCGTCACAGAAGCGGGATCCATTCAGCGGGAGGATCGGCGGCGGAGCGCTTCGTTTTCCATACGAACCAAAGTAATGGATCCAAGAAGAGCAAAGGACAGAGTAATGACGGTTCTTTCCGGTTTTGAATTACCGCCCGGTTACAGTATTGAATTTGATCCGCAGGCAATAAAGGCAGCCGGAGAAGCCGGTAAACAAGCTTACTATTTTATTTTAGCGCTGCTTTTTTGTTTTATGGTAATTGCAGTTCTAAAGGACTCGTTTAGCTATCCGCTTGCTCTGCTTGCTGTAGTACCTCCTTCCCTTGCAGCGCCGGCGCTTTATATGGTTATCCGCGGTTATTCCCTTAATACAGTATCGGCTGCGGCTTTTGTTGCGGTTTCGGGTCTGGCAATAAATGCGGCGGCTCTTGTAGCGGATGCCGTCGAAAATGCAGAAATAAGTAAAATGTCGTATTATTGTGTTTTCCGCCGCCGCCTTCCCGTGTTGACTGCGACTATGTTGACGACTGTCTCGGCAGCGCTTCCATTTCTCTTTATTAAGGGCAGCGCTGCTCTGGTGGTAAAAACTCTGTCATTGGTGAGCGCTCTCGGTGTTATAGCATCTGCCCTCTGCGCCGTTACGCTGATTCCTGCACTGGTAAAACTGTTTCCCGGTTTACTTAAAGCTTCCGGTACATTCCGCCCGGACATCGACTTTTATAAAGGTAAGCAATATAATCAAAAGAATGATAGATCCTACACTTGAAAATCTTGATCAGCTTTTTCCTGCAGATTTTTCAGAGGAGCAAAAAGCTCAGGCCAAGACACAATTTTTAAAAAACTTGGCGGCAGAAGCCCATCGTTTTTACGGCGGAAAGATGCAAACCATACCAAAGTGCGGTCTTTACGGACTTAATTGGCTTAATGTGTGGTATACGCCGGGTGTTTCAAAAATTTCCACCATGATACGTGATGATAATGATACTTCTTTTGCCCTGTCCAACCGGGGAAACCTTGTTGCAGTAGTTTCCGATTCAACGCGGGTACTGGGAGACGGCGACTGTACAGCTTCCGGCGGATTGGGGGTAATGGAAGGCAAAGCGATGATCATGAAGTATCTCGGCGGAGTAGATGCGGTTGCGCTTTGCGTGGATTCAAAAGGCCCGGACGGAAAAAACAATCCCGACAAGCTTATTGAGTTTGTAAAGATGGTTCAGCACAGTTTTGGAGCGATTAACCTGGAAGACATAAGCCAGCCCAATTGTTTTAAAGTACTGGATGAGCTGCGCGAAGCCTGCAATATCCCCGTTTGGCATGACGATGCACAGGGGACAGCCTGTGTTACTTTGGCGGGATTGATTAATTCGCTTAAACTGGCCGGAAAAAAGTTAAGCGATGCAAAGATCGTTCTTTTCGGAGCAGGAGCGTCCAACACCACTATTGCACGGCTGATACTTACAGACGGGGGAAACCCTGCAAAAATGATCATCTTCGATTCCAAAGGCAGCCTTCATACAGAAAGGGAAGACATTAAGAACGATATGCGCAATTACCGCAAATGGGAGCTCTGTGAAAAAACCAATCCGGAAAAGATCCTTTCTATGGAAGAGGCGATAAAGAATGCCGATGTCCTGATTGCTCTTTCAACTCCGGGTCCGGATACGGTAAAACGAACATGGATCCGTTCTATGGCGGACAAAGCCATTGTTTTTGTTTGTGCTAACCCGGTTCCGGAGATCTGGCCCTATGCAGCCAGAGAAGAAGGCGCCTTTATTGTTGCAACAGGACGGGGAGACTTTCCCAACCAGGTAAACAATTCGGTGTGTTTTCCCGGCATACTTAAAGGGGCGCTCCTGGTGAGGGCGCGCAAGATCACCGATGGAATGGCGATACGATGCGCCCATTCCATAGCGGACTTTTCCGAAAAAAGAGGAATCAATCCGGATGATATTATTGCAAAAATGGACGAGACAGAAGTTTTTGCCGTAGAAGCCGCCGATGTTGCAGAGCAGGCAATTAAAGAGGGCGTTGCACGGATCAATCTTTCCTGGGACGAAGTGTACAACCGTGCAAAAGCAGACATAGCCGGAATCCGTGCCCTTGTCGATGATATGAAAAAAGCCGGTTATATCAAAGAACCGCCGGCGGAAATACTGGAAGCGGCTCTGAAAGCGGCAATTAATTCAGTAAATAAATAATATGCCCGGCTTATCACTGCAATGCAGAAAACGCTTCGTCCGCTACCTCAATCGTGGTTTTAATGTCTTCATCGCTCAAAGCGTAGTTAATAAAATGGTTGTGATGATTGGTAACATAAATTCCGCGCTTGACCATTTCTGCAATCCACCGTTGATGGAGCATTAGCGAATCATCATCGGCAATGCGCAGGTAGAAAAGAGCAGGCATCCCGGTAACGCGGAGATCATAGCCGTGTTTTTTTGCGCACGCGATAAGTCCTTCCTTAAGTTTGGTTCCTTTTTCGTGGAGCAGTTTGGGAAGTTCCAGACGTTTCATCTTTTCTATACAAACTATGCCTGCCGCAAAGGGAACCGCCGAAAGCCAGTAGCTTCCTGTATAGGTCAGGCCGCTTACCGTATTACGGAGGAACTCTTTTCCGCAGAGTGCGCTGACATTGTAGCCGTTTGCCAGAGCTTTGCAGAAACAGATAAGATCCGCCTCAAAGCCAAAGAAGTGATCGCTGCCGGCAAGATCCAGCCTGAATCCTGCGCGCACGTCATCAATAATAAGCACCGCTTCTTTGTCGGTACAGAGTTTTCTGACTTTTTGCCAAAAACCTTCTGCAGGTAACACATTATCTGCAAAGTTGCCGTGCATATAAGGCTGTGAAATTACTGCGGCAATCTCGCCTTTGTTTTCTTCAAACACCCGGGCAAGTCTTTCGTAATCGTTAAAGGGTACATAGATGTTGTTGGCAACGTCCTCTTCCAATATACCCGGATAATCTACTTTTTGTGTCCACGGAGCAACGCCGTGGTAATAACCTTTAAAGAAAACAATTTTTTTCCGGTGCGTAAAAGCCCTGGCGGTCATGACTGCAAGGGTTGTTGTGTCGCCGCCGTTTTTGGCAAAAAAGGCCCAGTCCGCACTGGCAACGGTGTCCACCAGAAGTTCCGCAAAATCGATCATCTTTGTCGAGGGTGAAGTAATGCAGTCGCCCAATTCACGCTGTTTTGCCGCTGCTGCATCCACTTCTTCGTCGTTATATCCCAGGACATTCGGCCCGTAAGCGCACATATAGTCGATAAAGCGGTTACCGTCCACATCCCAAAAATAGCTGCCCTTTGCCCGTTCGGAAAAAAACGGAAAAGCGGAAACCGGCACAAAGCAGCCTTCAGCCGGGCCAAGATGTCCGTAAATACCCGACGGTATTACTTTAAGCGCACGGTTATATTCTTCCATGCTTTTTGTATAATTATTTATTGGAAACCCCATACCTACTCCTTAGATTTTTGTTTATCAGGCAATAAATTAATTCGTTGCCTGACTAGGCCAGGTAAACGGCCACTCTGTCCAGAATGCGGTTGATATTATCCAGCATACCCAGGTTCCCCCTCATGGTAATGAGGCCGGTGCCAATACAGCCCAGTGTGCTTACCTTTCCTTCAAAGGCATCGCGGGCAAGTTTTATATCGGCGAATTCCATAAGTGCATGGTAGTGCTCCGGTATCTCGCGGGTGGTTGTCAGGCAATGATCCTTTACAACAATGGCCGCCCGTGTTGTGCCGCCAATGGAAAGTACAACGGTACCGTCCACAATGTTCGATGCGGTAAAACGCCCAATCTTGTCGTTGTTTCCAATTTGTGATACCGCCTGGGAAATCAAATTAAACATGATGATCGTACTTGCCTCAAAGAAATCGTTTTTTGCAAGATCCTCCGGCTTTGCTCTGAGATAGGTTTCCAGTATCTTTGTAAGGCTGATAAAGTTTTTGGTAAGGAAGCCAAGCTTGGTAAAACCTTTGCTGGGAATGGGCGTTACCGTTCCGTCTATCATACCGTTGAACTTTTCGCAGCTGGAAAACGGAAGCTTAATATCGCATGAACCGCCGGCCGGTTCAGCCTTGCAGCTGCCATTTTTAAAACGCAGCGTCATGGAAGGACCGTCTTTGACTGCAAAGGAAACCGCAATGGGCTTTCCTGAAGCCAGTTCTTTTGCTTCCGGCGAATATTTGCAAAGATCCTCCAGACAGCCCAAAATACCATACATATTAATGCAGGCCATGGTTTTTGTGTCTTTCATAGTAATTCCTTCGTTAATGAAAGTCTGAAACGATAGTTTTAATATAAGCCTGTTTTTTTAGGATGTCAAATAAACGATAAAGATTAATTTCCTACAACCGCCGCATTTTACACCGGCTGCAGCCCAGGACATGGACATGCGAACGGACAGGTTTTTCAAAAAGGCGGGCGATTAAAAATTCTTCTTCGCGGAGAACTGCGCCGCATACGGGGCATACGCGGCGGCGGTCGCCTTCTATGCAGTAGCAGCAGCCGGAAATATGCATCAGGCGGTCATAGCCGCCGAGGGAAGGAAAAGCGGAGGATTTAACCCGTTCGCCCTTTTCCAGCTTTACGCTGCAGACAGGACAGGTACGGGGTGCGCCGGGATAACTTTCGCCTTTGGGCATTAAGCTGCGGCTTTTTCGTTTAAAGGCTGGCATGGGAATGCCGCCGGGAATGGCAAAAAACAGGGTAAAGCCAAAATAGAGCAGTATTACGCCTATAAGGATCATGACTAAAACCTGTAACAGCGTACCCATGCACATGCCGCCTCCTTGCGGCAAACTGTTATAATTTCCATACGCTCGTGGGCCAAAGGCCCACATCAAAAACCCTTTCTTCTGTATAAAATATAATAAAGAATTATGATATACTAAAAACTGTGGCTGCCCTTTACATTATCGGCACTCCGATAGGAAACTTAGGGGACCTCTCTTTCCGGGCTGTGGAAATTCTGAAATCTGTAGACCTTGTCGCCTGCGAAGATACCCGGGTTACCCTTAAACTGTTAAGCCATTACGGGATACGTGTTCCGCTTCTTTCGTGCCGGGCGCAAAACGAAAAAACCGCGGCAGAACGGGTAATTGCCGCCCTTAACGAAGGTAAAATTGTAGCGTATGCCAGCGACGCAGGAACTCCGGGTATCAGCGATCCGGGGCCGGTACTGGCTGCTGCGGCGGCGGAAGCAGGACACGATGTGATCCCGATACCGGGCCCTTCGGCCTTTGCCGCCCTGGTTTCTGCAGCCGGTTTCGGGGAAAAGACGGTAATTTTTGAAGGTTTTCTATCGCCGAAACAGGGCAGGCGCAGAAAACGTCTTAGGGAACTTCTGGACACCGGATGGGCATTTGTTCTTTATGAATCACCGTTCAGAATTCTTAAACTTTTGGAAGATCTGGCCGATCTTGACAGTAAGCGGTATATTTGTGTTGGAAGAGAGATGACCAAGGTACATGAAGAATATAAACGGGGTCCGGCTGCGGAAATTCTGGCATTTTTTGCAAAAAAAGAGCGCCAAAAAGGAGAATTTGCCCTTTTTGTATCTGGTCATAATCACAAATAAGGTTTAAGCTACAGTAGAAAAATGCCGATATTTAAGGTAGGCAGGTTATGAGTATGACGGTTGACAGGATTAACCCTTTAGAGCCACTGCAGCCCGGAAAAAAAGCCGGACGGAGCGGTCAGGTTGAAAAGGGCAAAGAAAATGATTCTATCTCCCTCTCTTCCGAAGCGGTAGAAAAGGCCGAATTGTATCGGACCTTGGAACTGGTTAATGCCGCCGAAGATGTACGGGCAGACAGGGTTGCCGAACTCAGGGCAAGGATAAACGACCCTTCCTATATAAACGATACGATTATCAAGGCCACAGCGGACAGGATTATGGACGCTTTTGGTCTGTAACATCAATCAGGGATTAGGGAGGCGGAACAAGGGAGTACCCGGTTCCGCCTTTTTTTTAGCCGCAAGGGAATTATTATGGATATTTCGTTTCAACTGGATCCGGATGTTGCCATTGGTTTGGA
>WRIX01000009.1:0-21945 GCA_009782495.1 Treponema sp. | reverse complement strand
AAATCAAGAATGACTGTTTTTGATCTGATGGACGGTGTAAATGCAAATGTTGATTTTATTCCTTATATCGCAATTCCTACAACAGGCAGGGATCCGTTTCTTTTTTCCCGGAATTTTATTGCAGTAGACCCCCGCGATCGTTCGGTTAAACTTGTTAAATCACCCAAAGGTTTATGTACTGCGGCTATTATAGACGGGGGCCTTTCCGAAACCCTTTCGGGAAAATTTGCTTCTACTACCGCCTTTGACGGTTTTTGCGTTGCGGTGGAAGCATATTGCTCTACCAGAGCTTCGTTTTTATCGGATTCAATGCTGGAACAGGCTATACTTCTTTATACCCAAATGATAGATTCCTATATTGATGAAAAAATGATCGACATTGTAGGCGGCGCTACAAATGCAGGGCTCCTGATGGCCTTGGGCTGCGCTGTTTCTTCTCCCGGCATCGGGACTGCTTTGGCATTTGCACTCAACAGCCGCTTTCCTGTTGCAAAATCCTGGTGTTCAACGATACTGCTTCCGTATATCCTGGAAAGGCTGGTTTCCGCAAGACCGGAAAAACTGGCCAAAATAGCAGCTTTAATGGGAGAACCAACCATGGGTGCTCCGGTCGGAGAATCGGCAAGCATGGCTGTAGATTCCATCCGCCGGCGCATGGGAATACTCAAAGTACCTGCGCGCTTTAAGGATTATAATCTTTCGCTGGATCGTTTGGTACCTACGGCAGAAACAGCCAGAAATCTGGAATTCGTAGCATTTTCTCCCTGGACAGTTTCTTCTGACGATGCGTATGATCTTCTGAAACAGGCTTTTTAAAGAATCCAATTTGTCGAACTGAACACATCAAATTTCCCATATTAGTTAAAGAAGGATTATCCATTTAGCACATTTCGAACCATATTACCCCGCATAACGGGGAATCTGCCCTGAGCGGGAACGTCGGTCGTGGCTGCAGTTGACGGACACTCTGGTGTCACTGCTGTTTACGCACGCCGAATGTTCCCGTCAGGTCAGACTTCCCCTCCTGCAGGGCAAGCATGTTCACGTAAATGCTTCATGGATAATCCAAATCAAACCAGTATGCCAATAGTGGCCACAATGCGTTTAGTTCAGCACGTGGTAACTTAAGGTTGTTACGACGGATGAAAACCCCTATCTGCCACTGAACCTGTCAAATAATTAATCGAAAAAGAGTTTGGAAAGAGGTGAGACTGCGCTGACAAAAAATTCCTGGGGTTCCCTGCGAAACAGATCACGAGGTATTAATGAAGTATTTAGCATAAAAGAGCCCAGCCCTATTTTTAAGCACCAATTGGTACAAAACCGAATAGATAAGGCAAAAATAGGAGCTGGGAAGCTGATTGAGCAGGTTCACCCAGAGTTTTTGGCGGTGCAGTCTCACCTCTTTGCTGGATTTATTCGGATTAACTATAGTGATAGGCTTTAGCGATAAATTGGGGTTTTCTGGTTATAACATTGACCACTTAATAACCGCATTGTATACTACCTATACCAATTATAGAGGAAAGTTATGAGCCACAAAGATCAGAAAACTCGCGTCCTGTTTCCTATAGGCGTAAAGCTGGTTGTTATTATCTCCATTTTAGTGCTGATATCGCTGGGGACAGTTACATTTCTGGTATCTTACCTCAGTCACCAGGATGTTCAGCGTACTGCGGAAGATAATAATTTTACGGTGAATCACCGTGCCGGTTCCCAGGCAGAAGGTTCCTTTAAAGCTGTAGAAACAGCTGTACTGCTCTATCTGGAAGTATTAGACCGGAGTTCCTCGATCAATGAACGGGATCCGGAAATGGAATGGTTCTTTTTTAACCGGAACCAGAATCTGGCTGCCATTGAGGTTGAGCAGCCCGGCGGCAGGATTATTATTTCCAACGAACAATTCCTGAACGCCAATAATATAGACATTAATGCGGTAGAAAACTATTTTTCTTCAGGTTTCTCTGCCGTTCCTGACACAATCAGACTCTTTAATGCGGGGCCCTACTTTCAGCTTTCTCTGATTATTGCTGTCTTTGGCCGTCACGGTATAGAGGGGAACGAAACGATTAGGGTGCTTTTTACCCCCGATGATCTTTCCGAATCCTTTGGTACCGGGACCAATACAAGTTTTATAGTAACCAATTCCGGAGATGTGCTGCTTCACCCTGACAGTGATCTTATCCTGGGAGGCGCCAATTTTTCATCACTTCCTATTGTAGCTACCATGCAGCAGGAAGGGGACAGTAACCGGCGGCAGATTTCTTTTACCGACGATTCAGGCATCAATTATTTCGGCGCTTATTACCGTATTGCCGGTACGGATACAACGGCAATTACCACCATACCTCATGATATAGTATTCGAAGCGGTTCAAAGTATTACTCGCCAAAACCTGTTTCTGACCGCAGCTGTGCTTGCGCTTGCCATACTCTTTGTCTGGTTCTTTTCCAAAACAATTTCCAAACCCGTACGGACATTGGCCGATGCAGCCCTTCGTATAGAAGGGGGCGATTTTGAAGTTGAACTGGAACCAAAAAGCCACGATGAATTAGGGTTATTAACCGAAAGTTTCGGCAAGATGTCCAGTGCATTGAACATCTTTGGCCGCTTTACCAATAAGGATATCGCCGTCAGAGCCATGAGGGGCGAAATTAAACCTGGCGGTCTTTCAAAGCACGGCACGATGTTCTTTTCCGATATCAGGGGCTTTACGGAAAAATCGGAAAACTTTACCAAGGCTTTCGGAGACGAAGCGTCCAACCGTATTGTTATGTGGCTGAACGAATACTTTACCCGTATGGTTGACTGCGTCGAAAAAACCGGCGGTGTTGTTGATAAATTTATCGGCGATGCCGTTATGGCTCACTGGGGCACGGCGTTTACTGCAGGAAGTCCGGAAGAAGATGCTTTTAACTGTGTTAAGGCAACTTTAATGATGCGGGCGGCGCTGGGGGAACTCAATGCAACGCGTGCAAAAAACGATCCGGGAAATCCCGAAATACGCATAGGCTGCGGTATCAATAGCGGTATTGTTACTGCCGGGCAAATCGGTTCGGATCAACGCATGGAATACACCGTTATCGGCGATCCGGTTAACCTTGCCAGCAGAACCGAAGCGCTGAACAAACCCTTTGGTACAGATATTCTGATCACCGAAGACACCTGGGAACTTGTCGGGGATAAATTCATTACGGAAGAAATGCCCGCAGTTACCGTAAAAGGCAAAGAAAAACCGGTACGAATTTTTGCAGTTGTAAACATGAAAAATGTTTCCGGTCCCAAAACACTTGCGGAAGTAAGAACCCTTCTGGGAATTCCTGCTCCCGACTTAGACAAGGTAGAGACAGATGAAGAAGAAAAAAAATACAAAATTCAGGGTAATTGATCTTCTCATTATCCTGCTTTGTCTTGGCGGTGCCTGCGCTTCGGGAACAGCATTCTGGATGGAGTACAACCGTACCCTGCAAAAGCTTAACGAAGATCCGATAGGGACGATTATTTTTAAAAAGCGCGTTGCCGAACGCAAGTTTATCGATCGTCTTGTATGGGACAGGTTAAAGCATGCTTCTCCTGTATATAACGGGGATACTATTCGCACTGTAGACCAATCCGAAGCGCATATCACCTTTCGGGATGAGGTAACATACCTCAATCTGGATGCCAATACGCTTATACAGATTTTTTGGGATGATCAAACAGGTGCAAAGATAGATTTTTCCGGCGGTAATCTGGAAGTTATTTCCAGTTCCAAAGGCGTTGTAATATCAAGCGGATCTTCCGAAATCAGGATAGAAGGACAGGCCAGCCTGAACAAAGACGATGAAGGGTTAGGTATTTCGGTTCTGGAAGGTCAGGCCAATTTTGACGGAACCACCGTAGAAACAGGCGATATACTTGCCGTTGATGCACATGGTGCCGTAAACACAAACCCCATGATAGCCATGACTTCTTTTGGTTCTTCCGCCCGTGTACTTGGCGCTGCCGGTTCCTCCACTCCCGTTACCTTTTCCTGGAATACATCAAACTTTAATCCCGACACGCATGTAATTGTAGAAGTTGCCCGTGACAGAAGTTTCGGAAACATTGCCGGAAGCAGAGATGTTACCGGTTCGTCTTCCGTCTCCATTCCCCTGGACAACGGCAATTATTTCTGGCGGGCATATCCGGCCGCCGGGGGCAGCACTGCTCCGGTAAACCAGAGCTATCCCTCCGGTACTCTGGAGGTTATCCCAATCTATCCAATAGCGCTTGTAACTCCCGGCAATGGCACTGAATTTACCACCACAACAGATACTGCCGTTGCTTTTTCCTGGTCTTCCGCAGAAGGCGCAACGGGATACCTTTTGGAAGTTTCTTCAAATTCAAATATGAGCAGCCCTGCCGTAACGCGCAGGGTTGAAGGTACTGCCGTTACCCAGACGGATCTGGGGCCGGGCCGCTGGTACTGGCGTGTTTCACCGGTATTCCCGGCATGGATAAAAGGCGCCGCTTCTCCTTCGGTTGTCAGCGGCTTTTCCATAGTTCGGGGCAATCCCACCCTTGAGGCGCCGGTTTTAACATACCCGCAGCAAAACGGAAATATCTTTGCAGAAGCAACCGGCCACCGGTTATTGTGGATTAATGATTCTGCAGCATCTTCCTGGCTTGTAGAAGTTGCCGACAATTCCCGTATGGCAAATCCTGCAGTAAATCAATCTGTAAGCCACAATTATTATACTTTACCCGATAGTATGATACAGGAAGGAAAAACCTGGTATTGGCGGGTTAGCGCTATTGGCGGTACTGCTCCTGTTGTTTCACAAACAAGAACTTTTAATGTTAGTGCAGGGAATCTTGTGGCAACAGCTCCGGTAATCGCCTCAGCTCCTCCGCCGGAACCTCCGCCACCACCACCCCCTCCACCGGAGCCGGAGCCGACGCCACCACCACCTCCGCCGCCGGAACCTCCGCCGCCACCACCTCCTCCACCGGAACCTACACCTCCACCGTCGGAGCCCTCATCACCTCCTCCGCCGGAACCTGCACCGCCGCAGTCAGCGGAAGTATTTGAAGCGATGCCTCCCCCGCCTCCTCCTCCTCCCTCTTCAACAAACGATTGGCTGCAGGTTTCTTCAGCAAGTACGCTTTCCGGTTCCTTCCCGTTGGACGGATACAGGATTACAACAGGACAGTTGGCAAACACCCCGCAGGTATTGTTCAGTTGGGAAGGAAGAAGTTCTGAATACCGCTATGCCCTGTATCGCGCCAATGGACAAGTGGTAATTCCGCCGACAACAGTTTCGACTGCTTCCTACATCCTGGCAAACCCCGGGATTCTGACGGAAGGCGATTATGTATGGCAGGTATTTGAAAGAGACAGGCGCGGTAATTATAGCTTGCCCAGCGTTTCAAACCGATTAACCGTAACGAGCGGACAGGCAATAATCAGAAACCTCCCAGTACAGGATCCAGGAGCTTTGTATGGAAACCAATAATTGTATGCGTAAGTTTTGTCTCCTGATCCTGATACTTTTGGCCGGGTACTCCGCCTTCGCCCAAAATGCCGAAGAAAGCACCAGTTATGTTACCAAAACACCGGAAGGGTTTTTAATACATCAGATTATTGTTTTTCCGGCTGTTTCCAATACCGCTCGTTATGAAGTGGAAATTGAACACCAAACCAGGACAGGTTATGTACCTGCTCACAGGCTGGAAACCGCCGAGAACAGGTTCGAGGTAGCATTGCGGGCCGGGAACTACCGCTACAGGATTACTTCCTGGAACAGAATGAACCTGCTGGAAGGCCGCTCGGAATGGCAAACCTTCCGGGTCTATCCTGCGGTACAGCCGGTGCTAAAAACCTATCAGCCATTCTATGGCCTGTACTATAAAATGGAAAAAACCGTTGGGGCTCTTACCGTTTACGGAGAGGATTTTTTTCCCGAGTCTGAGTTCGTTCTTGTTCATACTTCAAAAAACCACGACTGGTCCGGAGTAACCCTGGAGGATCATGAACGCGCTTATATACCCGACAAGGTTGTCGTAACCGAAAATCAGGCGACCCTTCATTTTGGTCCGGGAAAATTAAAAACAGGCACGTATGATATTCTTGCCCGTAACCCCGGAGGTCTCTGGTCTACCCTTGGCGAAGTTAAGGTTGGTCAAAAACACCAGGTAGACTGGACTTTTTCCTTTGGATGGGCTCCTACCTTTGCCCTCTTTGATATAGAGAACGCATTATATGATAAGCATGAGAATAGTAATCCTTTTGGACCATGGACTTATTCTAGCCACCGGCAATTGGATCGTTATAACCCCCAGAGCTACTATGCACGGGTTAGTATTATCCCCATAAAGACCAGGATCGGCAACTTTGGTATAGAAGCGCAATTTGATTTTCTTGTTGATAATGAACAATCCGATAATTCGGGCGGTTACGGCAAAGGCTTTGACAGCTTGCGTTTAGGAACCTTTAATTTGCTATACCAATATGCAATGTCAGAACGCTGGCAGCAAAATGTCAGATTTGGAATAGGGTGGGGTAATTCTTATCACAAGGAAGAAATCTTCGACCCCTGGGGGGGGACGTACTGGGATGAGATTAATAATGCCCTATATTTTCAATTAGGTTTGTCTACCCAATATTTCCTTTGGAAGAACTTTTATGCCGAAGCCGGGATTGACTTCCTGATGGCTCATATGATCGGGAAGAATCACAATCACTTTATGATACGCCCAGGCATAGGCATAGGCTGGCAGGCTGGCAGATGGTCTGAATGGGCCGAAGTTGCCGAAGGACAAAAAAAAGGTGAAGACTATTCTGTTCCGGTAACAGACAGGCCCAGGGCGGAATGGCTTCTTTCGCTGGGCTGGGCGCCCATGATCCCTATGGCCGGGTACGACCGTTACGGCTGGGTGATTGACAATTACGGTGCCGGCAGTCACACCGGTGACAAGATGCTGGGATCTTTTAACCACCGAGGGCTTAATTTCCGCGCCGCCTATATTCCCCTTCACTGGGGCGATAACAAGCTTGGCATGGAAGTTGAAGCGTCTATTCTCGACTTTCCTGGCCGGTACAAATTAGATGGCAATATCGGCGTTCGATTGTTCAGCGAAGCAGTGTTCGGAGTGCGGTATCAACGGGTACTCAATGAAGACTGGCAGTTAAATGCCAGAGCCGCTCTGGGCATGATCCCCATCTATGCTTTCGATACCTTCTGGATTGTCTCCATCTACGGTGACAGAGCATATTATTCCGATGTCAACAGCCATGATTTTGGTTTTAAATTCGGCGCTTCCGTCCAGTACTTTTTCTGGAGAAATGCGTATGTCGAAGGCGGCCTGGACTTTGCACTGACAAAAACAAGCCGAGATGAATATCGCGGTGTATCCAACGACCCCCGCATCTACTTCCGGCCCAGTATCGGCATTGGATGGCAGTTTAACCGGAATGCGGAAACGGGCTTAAGGCTTCGCGGGCTGGGGCTTCCGGCATTTGGCGGAAAAACAGAAAAAGAACCGGCAGAAGAAGAAGAAAGACCATAGCAGGAAAGACAATACACAGTTCTCGGATGGTTTTAATCAGGCGCCGGATATTTTCCACTTGTTAATATTACTAAGCTTATGTTAAAATATTTGCAGTATAACGCTTTTACAAACAATATAGACAAAAAGAAGGTGGCGCATTATGGCAAAAGAGAAAAAGACTTCGTTTGCTTTAAAATTTACGCTTGTTGTTTTATCAATTATTGTTGTTATTGTTGCTTCACTTTCGGCGTTATTTTTTACCAGCCTGCGTTCGGAAACTCACAAAGAAGTGACAGCCTATGTCAGCGAAAGTATCGCCCATTTAAGAGATAATATTACCGCTGTTCTGGACAAACAATCGGAACTTTTATACCACACAGCCTACGGCATATCCGCCCTCTTTCAGCAGGGAGATATCCCTCCGTATGACATGGCCGCTTACTTCCAGACGATGATCGAACGAGCCCCCGAGGTAGAAATGCTTTACTATACCAATAACAGAAAATGGAACATTCCCGGCGGCTACGGAGCTTTCTCCGATCCGGGTTTTGTTCCTCCTGAAACCTGGGACAATACACAGCGTCCATGGTTTTTTGATGCAAAAAACGCCAATGGAAAAACCGCTTATTCAGAACCTTATCTGGATGCCTTTACAGGTGGCAGCGTAATATCAGTATCAAAAATTGTATTTGACGAAAATCACAGCGATATCGGCGTAGTTGCGGCGGATATCATGGTTACCGATCTCAATACCATGATTGCCGCCAATCTGGGTTTTGCGGAAGAACAGATTTTTCTGCTGAGCGGAGAAGGCTTGTTTATTACCAATCCGGATCCTGCCGCAATTATGGAAAAGGATTTTTTTACAGAGATGGAATTTGAACAGTATCGGGACAAGGTACTTTCATCGGATGTTTTTTCCATTATGGATAAAGATAACTTTCTTTATTCCGCTCTTATACCCGGCGCCAACTGGTTTCTTGTTTCAATACTTCCGAAAAAGGCAATTTTTTCGGAAGTAGATAAACTCCTCAGGAATATGCTTATTATCAGCCTGGCTGGTTTGGCGGCGGCGGCATTGATATCGGTACTCTTTACTTTCGGCATGCTTATAATTCCTCTGAAAAAGGTAATGAAAGTTGCGGATTCCATCGCGGCCATGGACTTTACCGTCGATATTAAGCAATTCAGAACAGATGAAATAGGCGATATGCAGCATGCTCTGATAAAAATCAGAGACAGCCTGCGCAAAGGCATAAACGACCTGGAGGAACATGCGGCGAAAGCCGTTAAGACCAGTGAGCAGTTAAATAATGTAGTGATGGATTCGTTCTCGGCCATAGAATCAATCGGTAACAACATGGATACAATGGATAATAAAACTTCTTCGCAGGTTGAATCGGTAACCATAGCTCACGATGCTGCTATGGAGATTTATCAGAACAGTGATTCTTTTGAACAAACGGTACTTTCCCAGTCGGAAAGTATTGCCAGGTCCTCTACGATAATTGAACAAGTTGTAAAAAATATAGAGACAATACGGGAAGTGGTGGAAAGTACCGCCAGGACAACCGGTACCCTTGGCAAGTCGTCTGAATCAGGACATCGAATGCTGGCTAAACTGTCGGAAGAATTAAGCCATATTGAAGAACAGTCTGCAACGCTGCAAAATGCCAACAAGACCATTTCAGACATAGCTGCCAGGACCAATATTCTTGCCATGAATGCAGCCATAGAAGCGGCCCATGCCGGAGAGGCGGGAAAAGGCTTTGCAGTTGTAGCTGTGGAAATTCGAAAACTTGCAGAACTTTCCGGAAAAGAATCCGGCGCCATTTCCAATGAAATTAAAAAAATGGAAGAAGTTATAGAACAGATAGCCGCCGTTTCCCATGAAACTGTAGCTTCAATGAATACCATATTCAACGAAATTAAATCCATGAACGCTTCTTTTGAGTCGGTCAACCATGCAGTGGAAGATCAAGCTGCGGGAGGAGCTCAGATGCTCAGTTCACTGCGTACAGTGCAGGAAATGACGGAACAGGTTCGCGACGGAGCAAAAGTAATACACCAGAGAAGCAGTGCAATTAATCAGGAAATGGACAAGCTTAAAAGCATTTCAAAAGAAGTAAGCGACAAAGTTCAGGAAATGCGAAGCGCCAGCGAAGACATCTCGGACTTCCTGTATAACGCAAGAAGCCTTGCCGAGGAAGCTGCCGAAAAAGAATAACAGCCTGATCACTTTGAAGTGGTCAAGCAAGACTGTAGTTTTCGCCGTATTTAACGATTATCGAATCCGTCTTAAATTTATCGTCCAGGTATTTTTTTAAGGCTGCCTGTGCCTTTTTCTCGCCGTGGACAATTAAAATTTTCTTTAGTTTGGAAAGATCGAGTTTATCCATCCATTGACCGGCTTCTTCATAATCGGCGTGAGCGCTGAATGCATTGATGTTTTCCACCTGCGCTTTGCGTTTAAACCACTTGTCGTGTATCTTTACTTCTTCTTCGCGGTTCTGAAGACGGCGGCCCAGCGTGTTATCTGCCATAAAACCTACCAGCAAAATTATTGTATTCGGGTTTTCAATATTGTTGATAAGATGATGCTGAACACGTCCTGCTTCACACATTCCGTCTGCACTGATAATAATAGCCGCTCCTTTAAGGTCGTTCAGCGCTTTTGATTCATTAATACCGGCAGTAAAGTGAAGGCTGTTAAACCCGAAAGGATTTTTATGATGCTTTATAAAAGCTTCGTGAATTTCTTCGTCGTAACACTCGGGATGAACCTGAAAAATTGTCGTGGCGTTGGTAGCCATTGGTGAATCTACATACATGGGGATTTCCGGTATTTCACCTTCGTCCACAAGAATATGAAAGTAATATATCAGTTCCTGTGTTCGTTCTATGGCAAAAGAAGGAATGATAATTTTACCCCCGGTGTCAGCCGCCTTGTTGGCAATCTCGGCGAGCTTTTTCATCGCATCATTGGCCTTGTCGTGTTTACGATCTCCATAGGTACTTTCTATTACAAGATAATCCGGCGCCGGAGGAAATTCGGGATCGCGGATAATGGGTTTGCCCTTCCGTCCGAGGTCGCCGGAAAACAAGACCGTTCTTTCTTTACCGTCTTTTTTTACTGTTACATTTGCCATTGCGGAACCAAGTATATGTCCTGCATCGTAAAATTCACATTGCATTCCGTCTCCCATAGAAAAGGGACGGCGGTAGGAAATCCCCATTATTTGACTTGTTGCCGCTATGGCATCTTTTTCATCATAAATGGGAGTCCAGTCAAACTTTTCACCTTTCTTTTTTGCCTCTTTGCGAAGATACTCTGCGTCTCTGGCCTGTATGTTTGCCGAATCCAGCATTACAAGGCTGGAAATATCCCTGGTTGCCGGAGTTGAGTAAATGTTTTTCTTATAGCCTTTTTTGGCAAGCAAGGGCAGCATACCGCAGTGATCAAAATGGCCGTGGGTCAGAATAACCCCTTCTATACGATCTGCCTCTATGCCAAATTCCCGGTTCTTCCTGTCCGCTTCCGCACGTGAACCCTGAAATGCTCCGCAGTCCACCAGGTAGCTTTTGCCGTCTACCTCCAGTACGTGCTTCGAGCCGGTAACTTCCTGAGCTGCGCCAAGTGAATAAAAAGTCATTTCCATAATTAACCTCCACCAATAGCGAAGTATATCATAAAAACAGGAAGTTAAGCCTATAGTAAACCAGATTGAATTTTCCGGTTACCCCTCCAGTACCTCTCCGGTAATGGAAAAAGTAGAAGCCTGCCGGGGCAGATTTTTTCCGGATTTTTCTATGGCTTTTATAACTGCTTGTTCAATCCCGTTACAGCAGGGTACTTCCATCTTTACCGACGTAATAGACCTGATATTGTTTTTTTCCAGGATTTCTGTGAGTTTTTCGCTGTAATCAATGTTGTCCAGCTTTGGGCAGCCTATAAAGGTGATTTTGTCTTTCATAAACCTGCTGTGAAAGCTTCCGCAAGCATAAGCAGCACAATCCGCGGCAATTAATACATCAGCATTATCGAAATAGGGTGCATGAACCGGAACTATTCTGAGTTGTACCGGCCATTGATGCAGCTCACTTGTTGTACTATTTTTTGCTGCCTTGTCATTCGCCGTCTGCAAAGCTGGCGCCGTTTCGCGTTCTTCAAACGAAATGGCTCCGGTCGGGCAAACCGGCAGACAATTCCCCAGTCCGTCACAGTAATCTTCACGAATAAGCTTGGCCTTGCCCTCTACTATGGCAATGGCTCCTTCATGGCAGGCATCTGCGCAAAGGCTGCAGCCGCTGCATATATCAGCATCTATTTTAATAATTCTGCGTGCCATTTTAACTCCTTCCCACTATTGCAATTTTAGTATATCATATTGTCAGCGGGTTTGCCAGGATTATTTATGAGTAATATCGTCTTTTATTTTTCCGGAACCGGAAACAGTTTAAAAGCTGCAAAATCTGTTATAGCCGAACTTGGGGGCGGGGAAATCGTCTCGATGGCAAAACCGCATGGGTATAGCCTGACAAAACAATATGATACAATTGGCTTTGTCTACCCGACATATTTTTGGGGTCTGCCAAAAATAGTAATTGAATTCGTTGAAAAAATTAAAATGACCAATAACGAAAACGCTTACTTTTATGCAATTGCAACATACGGCGGCAATGCAGCCGGTGCGATAAGCCAAATGAACGAGTTGCTGCTGAAAAATCACAATATTAAGTTAAACTCAGGTTATGGATTAAAGATGTTCTCGAATTATGTCCTTCTTTATAATATGAGAAAAACAGTAGATAAGATCACAAAAGAATCCAACGAAAGGCTTGTTCCAATACTCAATTCAATTAAAAATAAAGAAAACAACACAATTAAAAAACCTAATAAATTATTTGCTGCCATTAATAATGAATTTGTAAAAAAAGTATCAAAAACAGCCAAAGACTACAATGTGAATAATGAATGCTCCGGTTGCGGTATTTGCAAAGAAGTTTGTCCTGTAAAAAATATTCAAATGGTAAATAATAAACCGCAATTTAATCATAACTGCGAACAATGTGTTGCATGTATTCAGTATTGCCCCAAGAAGGCAATTAATTACAAAAACAAAACGCAAAAAAGAAGAAGGTACACTCATCCGGAAATAAGTTATAAAGAGTTGGCAGAGAGAAATTCAATATAATGCCGCAAAATCTCCGGGCCAGGCTTGAGCGTATACGGGAAACACAAAAAATAAATAACTCTCCCGGTACCTCTGTAACTCAGTGCGGGAATTCAGAAAAAGCGCCTCCCTTAAAGGCATCGTTAAGCAGCCGAAGGCACAAAGATAATTCAGAGTGGAAAGAAACCGGCTGCAAAACACTGAGCCGTACTCTTACCCTTCCATTAACGCTGCCTGCGGTTTTACCGGAAACACTTCCCCGGTTGTTTCCTGATTTGGGGCGGAACAAGCCGGAAGGTGATTTGCCTGAACCAAACAGCTTTTTGTTCTTCGACCTGGAAACTACCGGTTTATCCGGCGGCGCCGGGACAGTGGCTTTTCTTGCCGCTTTTGGACGTTTTGTCCGTAAAAAGAACGCACAGAAGCGCTATGACAATCTTGAGATAACCCAGTTTCTACTGCTGGATTATCCCGGCGAAAATGATTTTCTGGAAAACGTTCTTTCGGCAATTAGCAGTTTTAATAAGCCATTTTTTCTTACGACATACAACGGTAAAGCTTTTGATACGCCGTTATTAAAAACACGCTGCCTTATGAATGGTTTGGCGTTTCCGCAAGTTTTGCAGCTGGATCTTCTTCATCCTTCCCGGCGGCTCTGGAAGCGGATTATTTCCGGCTGTTCACAGGCTAATGTCGAAGCTCAGGTACTGGGGCTGGATCGTACCGGTGATACACCGGGTGCCTTGGCGCCTGATATCTGGTTTAGCTTTTTACGGAGCGGCGAAGAATTGGAATCCTGCCGGGAGTTGCTTGGAATTTGTGATCACAATGTTAAAGACATTTTCGGCCTTGCTTCGCTGTTCGGGGCTTTTGTTGAAGTTGCCGCATCTCCCCTGGATGCAGCGGCCCGTTTCCGTTGTGATGAAGAAAACCTTGCAATGGCTTTTCGGCGCTATGCGACACAGGAACAAACTGCAATGTTGTTACTTGAAGCTGCGGCAAAAAACTATCCCCGTTCGTGCCTTAGACTTGGTTTTGATCATCTCCGACAAGGGCGCTATGAAGAAGGAAGGGCTGCGTTAAAGCGGCTTACAGAACCTGCTGCTTCGTGGAAGGTACCTTGTTCAATTACCGCGCAGGCCCTGGCTCTGCGTTCTCTGGCTATTGATGCAGATCGCCGGCTGGGGCAGAAAGAGCTGGCATTAAGTTACATAGATGGTGCTTTGATGCTGAATCAATCCGCTAATATTTCAATTGCTTCCAGGATCCCCTGCGGGTTGGAAGCAGATTTGAGAAAACGTCAGATAAAATTAATGGCACATTAGCGGCCCTTCGGCATTCCTTTCTAGCGCATACATCATTGGGCGTCTTCAAAATAACCATCAATAACTTCGGCGGAAAATCCTTCCATTTTCAGAAAACGCCGTATCGCAGTTCTTGAATCATCCGGGGTTTTTGCGTTGATAATATTGGCGCGGTCTTTTTTATCCTGAAGTGCTTTGTTAAGGCAACTCTTGAGCAGCATTGTTTCCGTCTCCGGCGTCAGTACCGCAGCCAATGCCGCATCAATTGTTTCGTTATCAAAGCCTTTGGCTTTTAGGAGAAGCGAAAGCATACGAGGGCCTTTGTTTCCTCTGCCGATTTTCATCTTTAGCCACAGTTGAGCATAGCGCAGATCGTTTACCAGATTTAATTCAACAAGGTGATCAAGAACATTTTGAATTATATCGACCGGGATTTTTTTCTTTTCGAGTTTACACTTTAATCCATGAGTATATTGCTCGGCTCTTGCAACAAGAGCCAGAGCCGTTTTTTCTGCTTTTGTGTATTCTGCTGTGTCCAGACTAACGTTTGCTGAACTGGAACCGGCGGCGTGCACCGCTTCTGCCGAATTTCTTCCGTTCAACCATACGCGGGTCGCGGGTAAGGAAACCGTTGTTTCGCAGAGAAACGGTATTGCCCTGGTCCACCTGGCAAAGCGCTCTTGCAAGGCCATGCCGGCAGGCTCCGGCCTGACCGTTTGAACCGCCGCCGAAGACGTTGATAACTATGTCGAACTTGTTTTCGCTGGTGGTAACCATAAGGGGCTGGCGCACCATCATGGCATGTTCACCCTGGGGGAAATATTGATGTATCTCTTTGCCATTAATGACAATTGAGCCCGATCCGTCCCTGACATAGACCCGGGCAACAGAGGTTTTTCTTCTTCCTGTACCGATTCCAAGATTCTTTATCACAAATACTCCTATTACAGATTGATTAATTGTGGATTCTGGGCTGCATGGGGATGGTTAGCCCCTGCATAAACCTTTACATTCTTGAACAGCTTTCTGCCCAATGGCCCCTTGGGAAGCATTCCCCTGACTGCATTTTCCATGGGAGCAGCGGGGTGCCTGGCGGCGAGTTTTTCGTAATTAACCGTTTTAAGGCCGCCTACATAACCGGTGTGATGGTAGTAGAGCTTCTGGACGGTTTTCCGTCCCGTTAAAGCGGCTTTATCGGCGTTGATAATTACCACAAAATCCCCCATTTCCTGATGGGGAGCAAAAATTGCCTTTTCCTTGCCCCGTACTATGGAAGCAGCCCTGGCAGCCACCCGGCCCAGAACTTTGCCTTCAGCGTCAATAACAAACCATTTCCGTGTAAGCTTGGCAGGCTTTACAAATACCGTGTCCATACTCAAACTGTGCCAAAAAAGATAAAAAGAGTCAATACCCGCCTTGCCTTCCCTTGAAGAGGGCTAATGACGGCGGAGCTTCCGAACTACCATAACCACAAAGGCGGCAATAAAGAAGCCTGTTCTGAGGTTGGGGAGCAGTATGGCTGCTACAGGGACTGAGCCTATGGAAACCTGGTCTCCGGTAATGCCAAAAAGCACCAGAATTGAGTAAACCGTCTCTATATAGGCGGCAATGGTTCCGATTACCATGAGCATCCAGGCTATGTCCCTGGTTTTGGACCACAGCATGATAGCGAAAAAGGCCGCCAGCGCCCCGGTTGTCATACGGCTGACAATAAATACAATTTCCCCAGCATCCATTGTCTATAGTATCGGCCTTTTGGGGGGAAATTACAAGTTGCCAAAAAACTTTGTATATTCTCCACGCAGAAGGCGCGGAGGGAAGAAGCACCGCCAGATACCGTTGCGGTTATTGTGCGGCGGCAATGCGCTCGCGTACCATTTCACCGATGATTTGGGCAGGCATTTTATCGGTTGACAGGGATTGGTTTAAAATGTAATCAGCGGAAACTCGATCCAAAACATTGAGCAACTCCCGTTGGCGAGTAAAATAGCCGCCTTTCCTGGCGGGGTCTACTTTAGGTGGGTTTTTGGTGTAATAATCGTCCCAGTACGCTGCTTCTTCTTCGGTCATTCGTGCCATTGTTTCTCCTATGCGTCCAGTAAATATAGAAAGATATTCCGGAATTTCATTGCGTGAAATACATTGATTGTTACATCATCTATGCGATTGTACAGTATTTCAAGCAGGTTACCGGTCTTGTCAAATCCAATGACGATGTATTTATTTGCATCATCATCCAGCGGACCTTCATACTCGGGGTATTTGAGGGCATGCCGTATGTTTTCCTTTGTAATGCCATGACGAAACGCCGATTCGTTGAACTCAATGCCCTCGTCCATGCTTGCATTGTATCACGATTTATGTCAGATGAAGAAGATCCTCTTACAAAAATACGGAGGCAATAGCAAAGAGCAGTTGCTATGTCTCGTGTACCGCTACGCCGACAACACTACGGGATTTTGGCAGCTGCTGCCATTGCGTGTTCATTTAGGGGGAAATTACAAGTTGCCTATTACCGCCGTTTACTGTTATCATCCACCTCTATTTCCTCGGTTGCTTTGGCGGCGACTCTGCCGGTATGAACGTTGTCGATTACTTCGCGGATGCCGCCGGATACGTGAGGTTGTTCGTTTTTGATGATGATTTCGCCGTCTGCGGTGCCGTGCACAAGCCGTTTGAAGTCGTGTTCGAGTTCTTTTACGGTGGGTTCGCCTTCTTCCATTCTGCGGCGGCGGCGGAAGAACATCAGCAGGGCTTCGAAGAGGGGGGCGGCGCCGGGGACGCGGTTTCTGGTTTGTTCCCGTAAGCTTCCGTAGATTCGCAGCGCCATACGGTATGTTTCGTCACTTTTAAGCAGCATTAAATCGTTTACCACTTGCAGGAATTGTTCCAGTACAAATGCAAGCTGGCGCAGGTCTTCGATGTCGCGCATTGTTTTGCCCATTAACTGGACGTTCATGTTTGGCGGTGTGAACATGGGGTTGTCGTGGGCAATGTCCCATGCTTTGTCCATGAATCCGTAGTTGCGTACGCCCGGGCCGAACAGCCGCAGCCGCTCAGTGCCGTTCATGCTGGAGTCGATGTTTTCGGCAACCTTAAAATGGTCGGTCATTTCCATGATGTCGTCTACGAGCTTTTCGATGAAATCACTGGTGATTGCCGGGGTAAACCCGTTTTTTGCCGGTGCAGCTTTGCTGCTTTTTGTCAGTTTGCTCATTTTTTTTACCTCGTTTTTAATTTATTTTTAAAAATTGCTGAAATTTTTAAAGAATTTCTTTAAACGTTGGAACAAATTCTTGTAACATTTGAAGATTTTCCTGAAACGCCGGAAAGAAATTTTTCTGATTTGAAGAATTTCTTTAACCACCTGGAACAAATTCCTGCAATGTTGGAAGGTTTTGTTGCAACGTTTGAAGTTTTTCTTCTGCGTATAAAGAATTTGTTTGAATACTTAGAACAAATTCTTTATACGCTTAACGATTTTCTTTCAACATTGCAACAAATTCCTGCATCGTTGGAAGCTTTTGCAGCTTTACAATGCTGAATACCCCCTTTTTTGCATCAAAATGACCAATTCTTTGGCAATGCGTTGCCAGAGAATAGTTTATAATTTTTCCAAAGTTTTGCCAGCAAACCGTAGTTCCTGACCGGACAATTCTATGGTAAATATACCACCAAATTTTTCTACCCATTTCTTACTTTTAAATTGATAAAAAAGAGGCAATTGAATGGTTTTCTCATCAAAAGTAAAAAAACCTCTGAACTTGTTTCCTCCTCCAAATCTCCAAATAAATTCATTTCCGGAAAAAATAAAAACATTGCCTTTCTTATATTGCCAAGTTCCTTCAAATGGACTTGCGTCAGGACTTTCTGGATTCGGTACCAATTCATTCTGATTAATTTCACCAGAGTGTCTTGGAGCGCCAACTATATTAAGTTTTCCTCCCATGTCTTTCGTACCCAAAGATACAATATAGACGTAACCCGGTAAAAAATTATAGGTAACATCCGCCGTAACGCGAGTTTCATAACCAACTCCTCCGCCGCTCTGGTGAACTTGTATACTATGCTGACCAGCAGGAATTTGAACCTCTTTTGACCCTATCATACCGTTCCAGAGAACATTTTTATCGTTAAATTTGGTAATTCCGCAAAGAACAATTATGAGTGTACTGCTCTTTTCCGCTGGTACAGACTTGTCGTAAACAATAGGTTTTGCCGCTTGAACAACTTGTATTTGTCCCAATACAAAAAACAAGCACATAACAATAAACAATTTTGATTTCATCTTCATCCTCCTACAATGTAAACATTCGCGTACTATGCTCGCCAGCATTTATAACAAACTCATACGAGTTGTTTTTACACAATGAGCGAGATCTGTCTTCTGACAGACGATATTCTTGAGTAGGCAAATTTTTTTTAAGGATTTTAGAAATTTAGCGAATTCATGAGAGAGAGAGAGAGAGAGAGAGAGCAAGAATCGTGCCAAGTCTTGCAAATTTCGTGTTTTTTACGTAATATTTTAAACTTTTTTGCACAGTGTTCATTAGTGAATAGTATAGCGTGGGTTTGGAGGTATTGTCAATATGAATTTACCAATAGCCGGACTGAACACATCGAGAATAATGTTGCCACGTCGGTGGGAGGGGGGTTACTCAACAACCATTAACCGGTCTGAATGCATGAACACGTGTTGGTGAGTGTAACCTAAGAAACAGCTACGGAATGTTTAAGTCCCATGGACAGGAAAGTGTTTCTTAGGTTACACCCACCGATATGGAAATATTGATGTGTGCCTTCGGCCCACGAGCGCAAGGAAATTATTATAGATCACCGCAAAGCGGTGTGTGCATGTGTTCAGCATGGTTAATTGATACTATACTGGATGAAAGAGTTAAAAATGGACAATGAGCAGCCGACAATTCTTGATTTAATTATTGAAACTCATGCAGGGTTGGAGCGGCAAGGACCCGGCAGTCCCGAAATGACTACCAAGGCATTAAGTTTTCTGGATAATCTTAAAACAATTTCCCGGGTAGCAGATATAGCGTGCGGAACCGGCGGACAAACAATGGTTCTTGCACAAAATATTGCCGGAAATATTACCGGCGTAGATCTTTGTTCTGATTTTATAACTATCTTTAACGATAACGCCGAAAAATTAAACCTCCGGGAAAGAGTACACGGTATTGTCGGCTCAATGGAAAATCTTTCTTTTCAGAAAGAAGAATTTGACCTTATTTGGTCGGAAGGTGCTATAGACAATATAGGTTTTGAAAAAGGAATAACCTATTGGAATGGCTTTCTGAAAAAAAATGGCTATATTGCCGTAACGTGTCCCTCATGGTTTACTGATGAACGCCCTGCCGAAATAGAAAAGTTTTGGGGTGATGCCGGCTGCGAATTAGATACCATTGCACAGAATATTTCTATAATGCAAAAATCCGGTTATATTCCTGTTGCCTCATTTACATTGCCTGAAAAATGCTGGACGGATAATTATTTTATTCCGCGGGAAGCAGCAGAAAAAACACTTTTGGAAAAATATACCGGAAATCGAACCGTAGAGGCTTATATAGAAAGTAGCAACTATGAGGTGGAGCTATATTCAAAATACAACCAGTATTATGGGTATGTTTTTTACATTGGGAAGAAAAAATAAAAATTACGACAACAGCCGGTTTAACCTCTTTACAAAATCCGCCGGGTCTTTGAGCTTTATCCCCTCCACCAGCAAAGCCTGATCCAGCAGAACTCCGGCAGTGTCGGCGATGCGGTCTTCGTCGTCGGTGTCTTTCAGGGCTGTTACAATGGGATGGTCGCCGTTTATTTCCAGGATGGGTTTGGTTTCCGGCATATCGGTTTGGCCCATCGCCTTAAGCATTGCCGCCATCTGCATGGACGGATCGTTTTCGTCGGCGACAATGCAGGAAGGCGAGTCGTGGAGGCGGCGGGAAAGTTTAACGTCCTTAACCCGGTCGCCCAGCGCCTTTTTGATTTTTTCGATAACCGGCTTTGCTTCCTTCTCGGCTGCCTTGTCTTTCTTTTCTCCCAGTTCTTCGTCTGCCCCGGAGCGGTTTACCGCTTTTAGATCCCAGCTCTTGGTTTCCATTTTGCCGTCCGTGCCGGGCAGCTCCTTGCGGTAACTGTGGAGCGAAGGAATCACGATGTCGTCAATTTCATCATCCATGATCAGGACTTCGAGGTCTTTGGCTTTGTAGGCTTCCAGTAGCGGCGAAGCGCGGAGCGTTTTTTCATCGCCGCCGGTAATAAAATAGATGTTTTTTTGATCGGCCTTCATGCGTGTAAGGTAGTCGGCAAAGCTGGTCCAGCCCTCTGCAGTGGTGCTTTTAAAGCGAACCAGTTCCTGCAGCGCTTCACGGTTGGCAAAGTCCTGGTAAAGCCCTTCTTTAAGCGGCCGGTTGAATTCCTTAATAAAGGTTTCCCACTTTGTTTTATTCTCTTCGGAAGCAGATGCAGCATCGGCAAGGGCTTTGAATTCCCCCAGGAGCTTTTTAACCGATGCGTTTTTTATGTTCATTAGTATCTTGTTTTGCTGAAGTATCTCCCTGCTTACATTGAGCGGCAGGTCTTCCGAATCAATTACCCCCCGGACAAAACGGAGGTAGCTGGGCATCAGGTCTTTGTCATCATCGGTAATAAAAACCCGCTTAACGTAGAGTTTTACGCCGGGTTTGTAATCAACCTGGTACATATCAAAAGGCGCTTTTGCGGGAATGTAAAACAGCGTTGCGTATTCCAGCGTCCCTTCTGCCTTTGTGTGGATATAGTGGAGCGGCGCATCGTCACCGTGGGCAATTCCTTTGTAAAACTCAGTATAGTCCTCTTCTTTCAGTTCGGATTTGGAGCGCCGCCAGATTGCCTGGCCGGAATTAATGCGGTCGGTTTTTGTCTTGCTCCCTTTTTCCTTGCCCTTATCATCGTATTCTTTTTCGTCATAGGTCAGGTAGATGGGAAACGCCACATGGTTGGAATACCGCTTGATGATGTCTTCGATAGACCAGCGATTGGCGTACTCCAGCCCTTCTTCGGTCAGGTGGAGCAGCACCGTTGTTCCCTGTTCGCTGCGCGCAGTATCGCCGCCAGTTTCCTCAATCTCGTAGCTATCCTTGCCTTCGCTGGACCATTTCCAGGATTTTTCGTCGTTGGCTTTCCGGCTTATCACCTCGATACGATCCGCCGCCATAAAGGCAGAATAAAAACCCACGCCAAACTGACCGATAAGGTTCGAATCTTTTTTTGCATCGGCGCTGAGCTTTTCCAAAAAAGCCTTTGTTCCCGAGCGGGCAATGGTTCCCAGGGATTCCTCCAGGTCTGCTTCGTTCATCCCAATACCGTTGTCCGCAACGGTCAGGGTCTTTGCTTCTTTATTAAAGGAAATGTCAATTCTGGGATCAAGGCTGATCGATTTATAGGCTTCGTCCGCCACCGTTAAATATTTAAGTTTGTCCAGCGCATCGGATGCGTTGGATACCAGCTCGCGCAGAAAGATTTCCCGGTTTGAATAGAGGGAATGGATAATCAGATGCAGAAGCTGACTTACTTCAGTTTGAAATTGGTGCTGTGCCATAAGAGACTCCTCTACTGTGAATATGTATCAAGTATATGAAAAAGAAGGTGGCTTGACAAGCGTACGGCAGCCAATCTATCTGCTTTAGGTGGTTTTGAGTGATTGAAACCGGAATCCTCCTTCCATACTTAATCCTTTTAAGCCAAAATGGTATATTTATAGTTAAGGATCTGCCAATTCAGGAGGAAATTGTATGAAAAAGAAAATAGGGTTTTCGGTTATTTTTGGAACGCTTTGTGTCATAACAATGTTCGCTCAAGCTGACCCTCGGCCAACAAGCCCTCAGCCAATGTCATCCAAAACGGCAATGGAATATTTCAGGGATGAGGGAATAACCGTAGGCATAAATGTAGGCAATACG
>WRIX01000008.1:38372-46062 GCA_009782495.1 Treponema sp. | reverse complement strand
CAGGGTTTTTGCCAGGGCTACCAAGCTGCGCTTGGTCGGCTTGCCCCTTTGCTTGGTTTAATCGGAATAACTGTATTGCCTGACTCAGCAATAAATTGAGATTTTTACCATTTTTACAAATCCGCTATTGCATATATAGAGGATCGTATTATATACTATAATTTAAACTAATAGGGAGGTATTTCAAAACATGAAACCACGCATACGGTATTTTATACTGGTTGGACTTTTTGTTTCTTTTGCCTTTTTTTCCTGTAAATCTGCCCCACCCAAAGACACCGGTCTTACTACATCCTTGGCAGACGGTGCAGGTATGGTTCAGCAAGAGGTTACCAGCCCGGCAGACGAAGCTTCTTTTGTAGCATTAACCCAGGCAGTGGCGCAGGCAAAAGATAAAGCCATAGAAGCCGGCGCCGGAGAACTGGTACCGGATCGGCTTGCAATAGCCGACTCAACGGCGGATAAGTCCAGGGAATTGTACGAAAACGGCGATATTCAGGGTTCCATTAATGCCGGCAAGGAAGCTCAGGCGCGGTACCAGATTTTGGAAACCCTGGCACTGGCCAGAACCAAGCAGGAAGAGGCTGACGAAAACAATTTCTTCTCTGTAGATCCGGACAATTATATACTTGCAGCCGAAGCCGGAAATGATGCTGTAGACCTTTACGATAAAGGCGAGCTGGCAAAAGCCCAGGCTGAAGCAACAACAGCCTATAATGGGTTCAGGGAAGTGATTAAAAACGCCTGGCTCGAACCGGTTGAAGAAAAAACTTCAATGGCAAGGGAAGCCCGAACTACTGCTCAGGATATCAAGGCGGATGTGGCTGCAAGATCCGACTTTGCGGCCGCAGAAAGTGTATACAACCAGGCTCATGTTGCGTTGCGGGCCGAAAAATATGCCGAAGCATTGGAACTGTTTGAAGAATCCGACAGACTTTATGAAATTGCCTATAACAATGCATTGGACAAACGAAGAATTGCGGAGGAAGCACTGCGGCGTGCGGACGCAAAACTGGCGGAAAGCGAAGATTTTGCCCAGTATGTGGATGATATCATCGGAGGAGACGAATGATGAACAGAAAATTATTAAGTTTACTGGTTTTGCTCTTTGTCGCCGTTTTCAGTTTTGCCCAGGAAGCGGATTTCCAGGATGAATATATTCAGGATCCCGAATTCCAGGAAGAAAGCTTTGAGGAGGCAGATTCTCAGGAAGCAGAATCCGAAGATTTTTCTCCTGTTGAAGTCTCCTCTGAAATTCTGAACAATCAATACTATCTGGAAAGTGTCCGTTTGAATGAACTGGCAAAGGAAGCTTTTGAAGAAGGGAATTATGACGCTTCCGCTGCCTATGCCGAACAAGCTGCTGAATATGCACGGCTTTCCGACGAATATGTAAATATGCGGCTTGCAGAAACCGCCTTTGAAAGGGCTCATAGCCGTTTTACCTGGGCCGGTTCTGTAGGCGCCGCTACACGGTATCCCGCACAATACCGGACAGCTGTCGCTGCATATAACGAAGCTGTGGAGGCACGCCAGGCTGAAAATTGGGATAATACCTTCGATGCGTCCAACCGGGTTTTAGCTGCATTGGCTAATGTAAAAGGACTTAGTGGCGAAAGCGGTTCTTTTGCCAGCGCTCTGCCGCCAAAGCCTGTTTATGAGTCACAGAAACCTCCGCAGGGAACACTGCCTGCGCAATACACAGTTCGGCAGTGGAATAATACCGGAGACTGTTTTTCCACCATTGCCGGTTGGTCATGGGTGTACGGTGATCCTTACCAATGGCGGAAATTGTACGAGGCTAACAGAAACAAGCTTCCCGATCCTAACAATCCCCATTTAATGCTGCCCGGTATGGTGATTGATATTCCCAGTTTAAGCGGCGAAACCCGTTCCGGAATGTGGGATCCGCAGGCGAAATACTAGAACTCCTCTGGAATTCCTGTTAAAAGACGCCGGGATACCCTCGGCGTCTTTTTGTTGCTGATCGCTGCAGATACCTCGCTGCTGGGAAGCCTTATTTTGGCCGTTTCAGGAAGAACGCCAGTGCAGCCACGCTCAGTGAATGTATATAGGGCGGTTTTCCCATATTGGCGATCACTTCTTTTTCATCTATGCGCATAACATCAACAAATTCATCTTCATCAAGGTTTTGACGGGGCAGGGGAATCAGGTTTTCTGCCAGATAAAAATGTACCGTGTTTGACATAATTGCCGGATTGGGCCGTACCGATCCCAGTTTTATAAGGCGTCCTGCCCTGAATGCCGTTTCTTCCTGCAGTTCACGTTCAGCTCCGGCTTCGGGAGTTTCGCCTTCTTCTATAATACCGCCGGGGAATTCCACGCTGAGTTCGGCTGAACCGTAGCGCCACTGGTGTACCATTAAAAATTGCCTTCCTTTGGGGCCTTCCACTACCGGTATTATATTGACCCAGTCGGGACAATCAATTACCGAAAAAGTCCGTAATTTTCCTTCCGGTGAACGGCATTCAACATCATAAAGCGACATTACTCCTGTCCGGTATCTTTCCTCCCGCTTTTCTTCTGTCCATATTAAATGACTTGTTTCCATATATATAATGGTTTTATAGTAGAAAGAAGAAGCGCGCAAGTGGGGTTTATATGGGTATTGTAACTGTTTCCCGGGAATTGGCGGCTATGGGAGATGAAACGATCCATGAGCTGGCGGATATTTTACACTACCGGCTGGTCGACAAGAAGTGTCTGGAAGAAAAAATGAAAAATCTTGGCGCAGCGGAACAAAAACTCCATAAATATGATGAACGAAAACCGTCTTTCTGGGCTTCTATTTCCCAGGATCGTGATGATTATCTGCACTACCTGAAAAGCGCTGTTTTTTCCGAAGCGGGGCAGGGTAATTGTGTTTTTATGGGCCGCGGATGCGAATCGCTGCTGCGGGGCATTCCGGGGGTACTTTCGGTGTTTCTTACTGCTCCTTTCGGGATACGTCTGGAACGGATAAAAAGTTATTTTCAATGTGATGACAGGAGGGCAGAGCAGATTATTGGCCAAAGCGACAGGGATCGGGAAGGATTTCATCAATATTTTTTTGAAATGAAATGGAAAGATCCCGGAAATTACCACATGACCATGAATACGGGATTTTTGCATCCCCGGCTTTGTGCGCAGCTGATTAAAACCGCTTTGGATAGCATTATAAATGAAGAAATTGAAACTGAAAATCTTCTCCGCATAAAAGATTTGATTTTGGGTCAACAGGTAGTTCACCACATTCTGTTTGACAAAACAATCCCCGTTCATTTTCTGGAAACCGATGTTAAATCCGGAGCGGTTACGCTTTTTGGCGTTGTTAATGCTCCTTCTTTTGTGGAAGCGGCCGTACAGGCTGCAAAAGAAGTTCCGGCGGTTTGTTCGGTTACCCCGGAAATACAAGTGGTTCAGGAATATAGCATAGTACGATGAATAACAACATGTCCCCTGCCGGTTCTCTGGAAAGACTGCGGGCTTTAGATAAGGAAAGGATGCATATAAGCAGAGCGGCGGCGCTTCTTCAATGGGATCAGGAAACGTTTCTTCCCTCAGGCGGTATAGAAGAAAGGGCGGAACAATTGGCCGTTCTGGAAGGGCTGGCTCACGAAAAGCTTGTACACCGTGAGGTCGGGGAGCTTCTGGACAGGCTGAGTGACGTTCTTTCCTTAAATGATGCCGGAATGTTGCTGAATACACAGGATGGATTTCCTGTCGGTGATTTTATCCGGGTGCTTCGCCGTGACTACGAAAAGGCAGTAAAAATCCCTGTGGATTTTGTCCGGGAATGCGCCAAAGCGGAAGGGCTTTCACAGGCAGCGTGGGTAGAGGCCAGAAAGCAAAAGGATTTTACCGCATTTGCTCCGCATTTGGAAAAAATGCTCAATTTTGCAAGGCAAAAAGCGGAATTTTGGGGTTGGGAAAAATCCCGGCTCTACGACGGTCTTCTTGATTATTATGAACCGTCTCTTGGGGTAAAGGAACTTACTGCCATCTTCGGCCCTCTTAGGGATCGGCTGCAATTGCTTTTAAGAAAGATAACCGAAAAACCCAGGCCGGGCGATGTTTTTCTTCATCATAATTTTGAAAAAGCCAAACAGGAAGCTTTTTGCAGGGAAGTTTTATCCGGCATTGGATTTGACGGCACACGCGGCCGCTTGGACATTTCCGCCCATCCCTTTACTACTACATTGGGCTTTAATGATGTTCGTATTACCACCCGGTATGCGGTTTCCGATCCGTTGTCCGGACTTTTTTCCGTTATTCACGAAAGCGGCCATGCTTTTTATGAATTGGGATTGGATAACGCTTTACAGTATTCCTGTTTGGCTGAAGGGACTTCTATGGGCATACACGAGTCCCAATCCCGGCTTTGGGAAAATGTAATAGGACGCAGCCGTGCTTTTTGGGAACCCTGGTTCTCCCGGTTACAGGATTGCTTTTCGGCGGAATTGGGAGAAACGGACTTTGACAGTTTTTACAGGACGGTAAACACCATTGTTCCCGGCCCAATCCGGGTGGAAGCCGATGAGGTAAGTTATTCTTTACATATTATACTCCGTTTTGAACTGGAAGAAAAACTTTTGTCCGGCAAGCTCGAGGTAAATGAACTTCCTGAAGCCTGGAATGCAGGGATGAAAGACTATCTTGGCGTGGAATGTACCGATGATGCGGAAGGGGTTTTGCAGGATGTTCACTGGTCGATGGGCGCTTTTGGCTATTTCCCCAGTTATGCACTGGGAAATCTCTATGCACTTCAAATTTGGGATACATTAAATGAAGAAATTGGGCCGGTAGATACAATGCTTCAGCGGCGGGAATATGGGGATATTCATTCATGGTTAAAGGATAATATTCACTGTAAGGGCCGCAGTAAGGAGCCTGCCGAACTGATCAGGGAAGTAACGGGCCGATCTCTTTCAGCAGATAGTTTTTTCCGTTATATTGAACAAAAGTATTCGGAACTTTATGGAATTTGAGTATTTTGGCCTGTCACGGGATCTGTTATATCTGTGTTCTCTGATTTTGGGCATTGCCGCAGCGGCTTTTCTTGTTACACTGAAAAAAAACTGCACATTGCGGTGGAAATCCCTGATGATTACGCTGATTATTTGGCTGGCTTCCTGTTTTGTTGCTTCACTGGCCGCTTCGGTTATCCTTTCCGGCGGATTGATATTTTCGTCGCTGTCACGATATCCCTTTATAATTGTATTAATGGTGTTGTTCTTTGTTCTGGGCGGACTTGCACTTTATTTTCCTCGTGCAGGCGGATGTTCGATTATTTTTGCCGCCGGCCTTTTTTTGGTATACATGTGTTTTTCTTTTTGGATTTATCCCGGTTTAAAAGAACCGGAAAGGCTTGTAGTCCATGCTTCGGAAACAGGGCTGGTATTCCGGCTGGATGCTGAAACCTGGGATTTCCAGGATAGCCATTATGATCAGGGGATGATTCATTTCGAGGCGGTTTCAATTACTGCTAATCCGGCTTATCCGCTCATAGGCGGAGAACGGAGAGGATTAATCACTCATATTCTCCGGAACGGTAATGAACTTTTAGCCTTTACCGGGACTATTAGCCGGTATTCAAAAAACTTCGGAAAATCCCCGGGGTTTTTACGCGAAGCGTTTATCCTGGATCTGCCTGCCGAGGCTTTACTGCCGGGAATCAGCCTGTCTGTATTGTTTAACGGAAGCCGGCTTTACCTTGATCCGCCTATTCAGCTTTAGTTCTTGACAATATAGTTGCCAAACCTTCATACTTCTACCAGCCGGGCTTTCAGCCCGCCAGCACAGGAAAATTATTTTAGTTATGAAAGCGGCCGACAAAGTCACAACCATCCGTATCATCCTGGCCCCTGTCTTTTTTGTTGTATTCAATTTTTATGATTTTGTTAATTTCTCCGGTTCGTCTGCAATTGGACGATTTTGGCAGATACCGGTATTGTGGATTATTTTTGCCGTTGCGGAACTAAGTGATATGCTGGACGGAATGATTGCCCGTAAGCGGGGAGAGGTTAGTGACTTTGGCAAGCTTTACGATCCCTTTGCCGATACTCTTTTTCAGATCACCATGTTTTTGGGTTTTGTGCGGCATAACATTCTGCCAATAATACCCTTCCTGCTGGTTTTGTACCGTGAGTTTGCCATACTGTTTGTCAGAATCCTGATGCAAAAAAAGGGCATTTCTATGGGTGCCCGTGCGGGAGGAAAAATCAAGACTGTGGTTTATATAGGAACGGGAGTATTGGCCCTTGTTGTGTACAGTCTCCGTATCCTCTTCCAGCGTTTTTCCGCCGCCGGAAAGACAGACCTGTACGATTGTCTTTATGCCTTTTTTTCCCGTTCTGCGGTAATAGTCTTTATTCTGGCCGTTGTTTTATCCTTCCTTTCTTTTGCCGATTACTTTAGGGTCTATTTAAAAAACCCGGAACAATAGGCCGGCCCGTTACCGGTAACAAAGGCGGGTCTTGGACTACTTGACAGCAGCCTTTTCGTTCTTTATTCTATAATTCATGTTTATGGAATATGGAGGAAAAGCTTAATGAAAAAAATCATTGTATTATTACTTGCAGCTCTGATTTTAGCGTCCTGCGGCGGCACTAAAACAGAAACTGTACGGACGGGAGATACCTTCGATCTGGCCCTGGTAACGGATCTTGGTACTATTGACGACAAATCTTTTAACCAGGGCGCATGGGAAGGGCTGGTTCAGTATGCCGATGAATACGGAATTTCACGCAAATACTATCAGCCTGCCGAGCAGAGCGATGATGCCTATCTTTCGGCCATCGATCTTGCCGTACAGGGAGGGGCAAAAATAATAGTAACCCCCGGATTTCTTTTTGAATCGCCGATTTATGTTGCTCAGGACAGGTATCCCGATGTTCACTTTATTCTGGTAGACGGTGTACCTCATGACCCGACATATACCAACTTCAAGACTGCCCCCAATACGGTGGGAATACTCTATGCCGAAGATCAGGCAGGGTTCCTGGCCGGTTATGCCGCCGTTAAAGACGGCAACAGAAGGCTTGGGTTTATGGGCGGCATGGCAGTTCCTGCCGTTGTTCGTTTCGGTTATGGCTTTGTTCAGGGTGCGGAATTTGCCGCTCAGGAATTGGGTTTGGATGCCGGTTCAATAACAATCAATTATCATTATACCGGCGGTTTTGCCGCCACTCCGGAAGCTCAGGCTATGGCTGCTTCCTGGTTTGACAGCGGTATAGACGTGATTTTTGCCTGCGGCGGCGCGGTTGGCAACTCTGTCATGGCTGCAGCTGAGGCAAAAGGAAGAAAAGTAATTGGCGTTGATGTGGATCAATCCGGTGAATCTCCGACCGTTATAACTTCGGCAATGAAAGGACTGCGTCCTTCTGTTTATTCCTGTATTTCCGATTATTATTACGGATCATTCCCCGGCGGAGAAACACTTGTTTTCTCGGCTGCAAATGAGGGAGTCGGCCTTCCCATGGGAACTTCCAAATTCGAGAATTTTTCCGATTTTGATTATCAGACCATTTATTTTGAACTGGCAATGGGTAATATTCCCAGGATGGATAATCTGGACGAAAACGGAAGTCCGAGCGTAGTGCCTGTTACTATAACCAGGGTAACCGAAGTTAAGTAAGGCGGGCTTGTTCCAAAACTCTGTCAGTTTCGGAAGCAGCCTGGGGGAAACCGG
>WRIX01000008.1:27474-37992 GCA_009782495.1 Treponema sp. | reverse complement strand
TGATGAGTATACTGTTTGGTCTGTATCAGGCTGAACAGGGAGAAATAAAAAAGAGCGGGGAAGTTGTTAAGATTCATGGACCCAATGACGCAACGAAACTGGGCATTGGCATGGTTCATCAGCACTTTAAGCTGGTTCATAATTTTACCGTTCTGGAAAATATAATTCTTGGTGCGGAAACAGTTAATAAAGGCCTTTTAAAGCTCGATAATGCCCGTAAACAGGTAATAGAATTATCCAAACGCTATAAACTGGAAATAGATCCCGATGCTTTAGTATCAGATATTACGGTAGGCATGCAGCAGCGCGTTGAAATACTAAAAATGCTTTACCGGGAAAATGAAATATTAATTTTTGACGAACCCACAGCAGTGCTAACGCCTCAGGAAATTGAAGAGCTGATGCAAATCATGAAGAATCTGGTTGCCGAAGGCAAATCAATTTTATTTATCACCCATAAGCTGAATGAAATTAAAGCTGTTGCCGATCGTTGTACCGTTTTGCGTAAAGGGAAGTACATTGGAACAGTTGATGTAGCATCGGCTACTAAAGAAGAATTGTCTGAAATGATGGTTGGCCGGAAAGTGAACCTTTCTGTTAATAAAGCCGATCAGGATCCCGGCGAATTAATACTACGGGTTGAACATCTTACCGTTAAAAACAAGACTCACGGCAAAGCGGTAGTAAACGACGTTAATTTTGAAGTCAGAGCAGGAGAAATTGTCTGCATTGCCGGTATAGACGGAAACGGTCAGTCGGAACTTGTTTATGCCCTGGCGGGAATGATTGAACTGGACGGCGGACGCATTTTTTTATGCGGGAATGAAATTACACGGGATGATATCAGGGGCAGGGGAGAAGCCGGAATATCCCACATTCCGGAAGACAGGCACCGGCACGGACTTGTTCTGGATTATAATCTGGCATTTAATCTTGTTTTACAAAGTTACTATTTTCCCCGTTTTCAGAAAAACGGTTTTCTTAAATACAATGATATTTTCAGTTATGCGGATACCCTTATCGACAGATTTGACATACGCAGCGGACAGGGGGCGCGTACCGTTGCCCGGAGTATGTCGGGGGGGAACCAGCAAAAAGCAATTGTTGCAAGGGAAATCGATCGCGGCTCAAAGTTATTGATTGCAGTCCAGCCGACCCGCGGCCTTGATGTCGGCGCCATTGAGTATATTCATAAACAGCTTGTTGCCGAACGTTCCGCAGGAAAAGGAATACTCCTTGTATCGCTGGAACTTGACGAAGTGATGGATGTAAGCGACCGTATTCTTGTTATTTACGAAGGCAGGATCGTTGCCAATGTAAAACCCAAAGAAGTAAATTTTCAGCAGCTCGGGCTTTATATGTCCGGTTCAGCAAAACAGGAAAGTGCATGAAAAGAGATCTTTTAACCGATTCGACAGTCAATGTTTTATCCTCAATTACAGCGATCCTTGTCGGCCTCCTTGTTGGTTTTGTGGTTTTACTGTTATCCAATGCATCACAGGCGATCGGAGGCTTTTCGCTGATTGTTGCAGGCGGTTTTTCTTCCATGCGGAATCTCGGGCAGGTTTTATACTTTGCCACTCCGGTTATCATGACGGGATTATCGGTTGGTTTTTCCAGCAGAACAGGGCTTTTTAATATTGGGGCATCGGGCCAGTTTATTATCGGCGCTTTTGCTGCGGTATATATAGGAGTTAAATGTCCCTTTATTCCCGGTCATCTGCACTGGATAACCGCACTTTTGGCAGCAATAGTTGCCGGCGCTTTATGGGGAGCCATTCCCGGCATTTTTAAGGCCTTTTTTAATGTAAACGAAGTTATTGCCTGTATAATGATGAATTATATAGGGATGTATCTGGTTAATTTTCTTGTCGGCAAAACCATTTTTGATTCGATGAGAAATCAGAGTATGCGTGTTGCAGATGCCGCCAATCTACCCAAGATGGGCCTTGATAAAATATTCCGGGACGGAAACAATCTGTCCAGCGCCAATTCGGGGATCTTTTTGGCAATACTGTTTGCTGTGTTAATTTACATTGTTCTGGAAAAAACTTCTTTTGGATATGAATTAAAAGCCTGCGGTTTTAACCGGGAAGCAGCTCATTATGCGGGAATCAACGAACGGCGCAGTATAGTTTATTCCATGGTAATTGCCGGAGCAATGGCAGGACTGGGCGGCGCATTGCTTTATCTGGCCGGTTCGGGAAAAGGCATTACCGTAGTCGATGTGCTGGCAGCTGAAGGTTTTAACGGTATTCCTGTAGCCTTGCTGGGTCTGAATAATCCGCTTGGAATTATTTTTTCCGGGCTTTTTGTTGCATATCTGAATGTGGGGGGATTCAATATGCAGTTGTACGATTTTGCTCCCCAAATAATAGAGATTATTATTGCCGTAATTATTTACTTTAGCGCCTTTGCACTTCTTATAAAAGGTTTTTTTAATTCTTTAAAGAAAGCAAGGAATGCGGCAACTGAGATGAAGGGGAATGATATCCCTGCGGAGAAATCATGAGTGTACTGTATTTTTTAGTCCAGCAAACGATGTTTTTTTCAATTCCTCTGTTAATTGTAGCGCTTGGGGGAATGTTTTCCGAACGAAGCGGCGTTATTAATATTGCGCTTGAAGGGATAATGATCTTCGGAGCTTTTACCGGAATATTGTTTATTAATATGTTTCAAAGTGCAATCCCCGGACAGCCAATATTGATCCTTGCCGTTCTTGTCAGCTCGCTGACCGGTGTTTTGGTTTCGCTTCTTCACGGATATGCTTCGATAAACATGAAAGCCAATCAGATTATCAGCGGAACGGCGATTAATATGCTTGCTCCGGCCTTTGCGATATATGTTGCCAGGATGATTCGCACCGTACAGCAAATCCCCTTTGTAAATCAGTTCCGGATTGAAAAAGCTCCGGTTTTGGGAAGCATACCTCTTATTGGCCCGCTCTTTTTTCAAAATACTTATTTAACAACCTATCTTGGCTTTTTTATTCTTTGTTTTTCTTCGCTTGTTCTCTATAAAACACGCTTTGGGCTGCGCCTTCGATCCTGCGGTGAACATCCCCAGGCGGCGGACTCCGCGGGGATTAATGTGTACAGGATACGTTACGCCGGAGTAATGATTTCCGGTGCATTGGCCGGGCTTGGCGGGCTTGTCTTTGTTATTCCGACCTCTACCCAGTTTAATGCAGAAGTGTCCGGTTACGGCTTTTTGGCACTGGCAGTGTTGATTTTCGGGCAGTGGAAACCAGGGCGTATTTTGGCCGCAGCATTTTTCTTTGGTTTAATGAAGGTTATTGCATCTTCCTATTCGGGGATTTCTTTTTTAAGCGGAATACCCATTCCAAGTTATATTTACAAAATGATTCCCTATATTGCCACGCTGATAGTTCTGGCTTTTACCTCAAAAAAATCCCAGGCGCCGAAAGCGGCAGGCACTCCGTATGATAAAGGAGGCAGATAAATGGAAAAAATGTACCATATTGGTTTTGATGACACTCACGGCGCATCTTATGCGATTCTTCCCGGCGATCCGGGACGGGTTGAAAAAATCGCTTCTTATTTGGAAAATCCCCGTTTCTATAATCAAAACCGTGAATATACGACATGGCTTGGAGAGCTTTCCGGCAAAACAGTAATGGTTATTTCTACCGGCATGGGCGGTCCTTCTACAGCCATTGGAGTGGAAGAACTTGTTAAAACCGGGGTTAAAAATTTTATCCGTGTCGGAACCTGCGGCGGAATGGCTCTGCCTGTTGTTGGCGGAGATATTGTCATTGCTACAGGCGCAATCCGCATGGATGGTACTACCAAAGAATATGTTCCCGTTGAATTTCCTGCAGTCGCAAATTTGGATATTACCAATGCCCTTGTTGAAGCAGCCAAAAGGACCGGCGCCACATGGCATGCGGGGATTGTACAATGCAAAGATTCGTTTTACGGTCAGCACAGTCCGGAGCGTATGCCATCCGGCTATGAGCTTAAGGATAAATGGGAAGCCTGGATTAAAGCCGGCTGCCTGGCTTCGGAAATGGAAAGTTCCACCTTGTATATTGTAAGCCAGATACTCGGTGTACGATCCGGTTGCGTACTTAATGTTGTGTGGAACCAGGAACGGGAAAAGGCAAAAATGGAAAATCCTCATGTTCACGATACAAGTTTGGCAATAAAAACTGCAGTGGAAGCAATACGGGTACTGATTGAGAAAGAAGGCTGAACATAGGATTGTTTTGGGAATGAGCACCTCATCATGATGGGCATGAGTCATAAGCGTATGGGGGAATAAAAATGAAAATCAGATTAAAGCTTAGCCTGATAACGATTGTCATTGTGGCGGTCATAGTAACGGGAATTGCCGTACTGCTTTTGCGTGAGGCTTCCGACATAAGCATTGAATTAAGTCTTCGGGACATCCAGCATCTTGCCGAAGGCAAAGCCGACTATTGGAAAGGCCGTGAAGACGGCAATATCCGGGCGCTGCGAACGCTGTCGGAGGTAATGGAAGATTTTGAATATTTACCTCCGGAAATAAGACGGGACCAGTATGATCACATACTGCAAAGCGTACTGGAATCGAATCCTACCTGGGAACTTGTTTATTCGATCTGGAAGCCCAATGCCCTTGACGGTATGGACGCGCAATTTATCGGCCGTCCGGGTTCCAGCCCTGCCGGGCAGTATGCAATGACCTATACCCGCGCTTCAGGCGAGATAACAGTCCGTGCCAGCACCGATATTCCGGCTACGATGGAACACTTAAACGGGCCTAACGCAATGAAAGACCGGGTATCAGACCCTATACCACGGGTGATAAACGGGAAGGATACCCATTCCATTATTATGATGGTTCCCATCATCAACCGGCGCACCGGCGAAGCGGTCGGCGGCGTTGGCTGCCTTTTAATGCTGGATGCAATACAGCCTGCCGTACAGGAAGTAATTGACCAGTACGATGAAATTGCCGCAATGGTAATTTATTCGGGGAACGGATTTATTATGGGGCACCTGGTTCCGGAACGGGTAGGAAAAATGCTGATGGATGTTGATACGATTTACGGCCCTTATATGGAGGAAGCAAACCAGGCTGTACAGGATGGAAGGGATTTTAAGTGCAGCACTTATTCACCCGTGCTTGATTCAAATGTAAGAGTCTTCCTGCATCCTTTCCAAATAGGGAACTCGGATCAATACTGGTCGGTGATGCTGGTAGTTACAGATACGCACATCCTGGCTGAAGTAAGGTACATAACAAGAATTGCCGTTATTATTGCGGCGGCAGGTATTCTTTTAGCTGCAATAATTGTATTCCTGGTTTTGGGCGGTGTTACAAAGCCAATCGTTAATGTAACGGAAACACTTATGGATATTGCCCAGGGAGAAGGCGACCTTACTCACGCTATCAACATTAAATCAAAAGATGAGATAGGAAGTTTGGCCAAATATTTTAACCAAACGCTGGAGAAGATCAAAAATCTGGTCGTAAGCATTAAAAAAGAGGCAGGAACCTTGTCCGATATTGGCAATGATCTTGCCAGTAATATGACCGAAACTGCCGCAGCGATTAACCAGATAACCTCCAATATCCGGAGTATCAAGAACCGCATTATCAACCAGAGCGCTTCCGTTACGGAATCAAATGCAACGATGGAACAAATTACCATCAACATTGACAAGTTGAATGAACATGTGGATATCCAGAGCGCCAGTGTGGACCGTTCGTCTTCAGCTATTGAGGAAATGCTGGCCAATATTCAATCGGTTACCCAGACACTTTTTAAAAACACCGAGAACGTAACGGAACTTACCGGAGCATCCGAAGTGGGCCGTACAGGGCTGCAGGAAGTGGCCTCGGATATCCAGGAAATCGCCAGGGAATCCGAAGGGCTTTTGGAAATTAACTCGGTTATGGAAAACATTGCAAGCCAAACGAACCTTCTTTCGATGAACGCTGCAATAGAAGCGGCTCATGCGGGCGAAGCGGGCAAAGGATTTGCGGTGGTAGCCGATGAAATCCGCAAGCTGGCGGAAAATTCAAGCGTGCAATCCAAGACCATCAGCTCAGTACTTAAGAAGATCAAGGAGTCTATCGACAAGATCACAAAATCCACAGATAACGTACTTCTAAAGTTCGAAGCCATAGATTCCAGAGTCAAAATTGTTGCGGAACAGGAAGAAATTATACGAAACGCCATGGAAGAACAGGGTCAGGGGAGCAAACAGATCCTGGAAGCCATCGGTGAAGTGAACGGAATTACCCAGGAGGTAAAAGACGGGTCAATGGAAATGCTTGAAGGTTCCAATGAAGTTATAAGAGAGAGTCATAACCTTGAAACGGCGACTCAGGAGATAACCGGGGGTATAAACGAAATGGCTTCGGGCGCGGATCAGATCAATGTTGCAGTGAACAGGGTAAATGATCTGTGCGGCAAAAACCGCCAGGGTATTGAATCTTTGGTGAAAGAAGTTTTGCGCTTTAAGGTTGAGTAAAGTAATATACGATGAGCAGGTTGCCTGAACACCGAATGGTCTATACCGATGCTATATATAAATCGCTTGAAATATTTGTCTCCTATACCGAAAAAGCAATAAACGATGTAATGTCGAACGGTTTGCGGCCGGTTGCGGATGCGGCCGGCTTGGATCGAATCATCGTTTTTCGGGTTTTTGGAGTAGAGAGCGAGACTGCCGGAGAAATATACCGCTGGAACAGAGAAGAAGGCGGAACGGCTCCTCTTGATAATTCCCTGAAGATATTGCCCCTGATCCCGCCATTAAAGCGCTGGATTTCTGTTGTGTCGAAAGACGCCTGTATCAGTCTGAAGCGCAGCGAATTTACGGATGATGAATCCGCATTTTTATCTCCGCGTGGCGTAAAATCAATTCTGATAGTACCTGTTTTTATTGAACGGGAATTTTGGGGTGTTGTAACTTTTCACGACAATACCGCCGAACGGGATTTTGACGGCGATTGTACGAATTTGCTGCGTTCAGCCGCACGTTTATGTGTCAGTACCCTGATACGCGCCGAAATGGAGCGTGAGGCAGCAAGCAAGACCAAACTTCTTTATGCATTAAACAGCATTTCCGCCATAATGCTTAAATCGGACAGCAGCAGCTTTGAAAAAGATTTACTGCATTCAATGGGTATAATGGCCGGGACCGCAGGCGCCGACCGTGTGTATATTTGGAAAAATTACACAAAAGAAGAAAAGCTGTACTGTTCGCAAATATACGAATGGTCGGAAGGCGCCGAGTCGCAGCAAAACTACGAACTTGCCATAGAGACATCGTACAGTGACATTGTGCCGGGGTGGGAGGATCTGCTTTCACAGGGAAAATGCATCAACGGCATTGTACGCGAAATGTCCGAAAACGAGAAAGCTGCATTGGTTCCGCAGGGCATAGTATCCATTTTAGCGGTGCCGGTACTTCTGCAGAATCGGTTCTGGGGCTTTGTTGGCTTTGATGATTGCCACAATGAACGGGTGTTTTCTGAAAACGAGGAAATGATTCTCCGTTCCGCCAGTCAGTTGTTTGTTAATGCCTTAATCCGCACCGAAATGGAAGGCGAAATAACAAAGGCTGAAGTTTTAAAGCGGACCCGCGAAGCAGATGAGCGGACACAGATTATTTTTGACACTACGCCGATTGGATCCTGTATGTTCGACAAAGATTTTAAAATTTTTGACTGCAACCAGGAAATTGTCCGGATGTTCGGACTGCCGAATAAGCAAATATTTTTGGAAAGGTTTTTTGAGTTTTCGCCTGAATACCAGCCTTGCGGAAAAAAATCACCCGAACTGGCGGCTGAGATAATCAGCAAAGCGTTCAGTGAAGGTTACAATCGTTTTGAATGGATGCATCGGACATTAAGCGGTGAACTTATACCGTGTGAAATTATTAATGTGCGGGTTAAATATAAAGATGAATATGTTATTGCCGGTTACATCAGGGATTTAAGCGAACATAAAGCGCTGTTGAATGAAATACATAACGAAAATGAAAGGTACAAAACAATGGCTCACTGGTATGAGTCGCTTCTTGACGCAATACCATTTTTGGTTACAGCCCAGGATTTGAACAGAAATTGTACGTTTATAAACGCAATTGCCGAAACGTCTTTTGGAAAAAGGCGTGATGACATTGTCGGAAAGCCCTGCAGTAATCTAGGTTTTAGTATATGCAATACCGAGAATTGCGCCAGAGAGTGCATGGAACGCGGACGGATGCGGACACATTTTATTCATAATAACGATTCATACCAGGTTGATACCAAACCGCTTAAAGATTTAGACGGCTGCACCACTGGTTACATTGAGGTTATTCAGGATATTACCAAAATGGAATATTTGTCGAAACAGCAGGCGGAAGCGGAAGCCGCCAGCAGCGCAAAAACATCCTTTTTATCGGTAATGAGTCACGAAATGAGAACGCCGATGAATGCGATTATTGGAATGGCGGCCATCGGCAAAAACACTGCAGACCTGGAGCGTAAAAACTATGCGCTGAATAAGATTGAAGATGCATCAACGCACCTTCTGGGCATCATCAATAATGTACTTGATATGTCAAAAATAGAAGCGAACAAGCTGGAATTGTCGTATGTAACTTTTGATTTACGAAAGATATTGCAAAAGGTTATTTCGTTTCTTCAATTCAGCATCGAAAAGAAACGCATCCGGTTTTCTTTAAATGTGGATGAAAACACGCCATCCTTGTTAATCGGGGACGAACAAAGAGTAACGCAAATAATAATAAACCTGTTGTCAAATGCGGTCAAGTTTACACATGAAGACGGCAGCATCAGGCTTAATGTGGTTTTTGCAGGCAAAGAAGGCAAAATTTGTGAATTGCGTTTTGAAGTAAACGACAGCGGAATCGGCATATCTCCCGAACAGCATGAAAAGATATTCCATGCGTTTGAACAGGCGGAAAGCGGCACGACGCGCAAGTTTGGCGGTACAGGCCTTGGCCTTGGTATTACAAAACGTCTTATTGAGCTTATGGGCGGCAGGATTTGGGTTGAGTCGGAACTTGGCAAAGGGGCAAAGTTTATTTTTACCATAAAAATGTTATGTGATATAAAGGATTATTTCCCGCAATCCGGAGAGGATCCCTGGTCAGAGCAGACCTTGCCGGATGGTTCCGGCTTTAAAGACAGGGACAATGTTTTTATTGAGGATTTATACGGTAAGCTCAAAGATAAAAAGCTGTTGATCGTCGAAGACATTGATATTAACCGTGAAATACTTATTTCGCTGCTGGATGGTACAGGGCTGATTGTCGACACAGCCGAAAACGGAAAAGAAGCGCTGGAAATGATGATTGCCAATCCGGAAAAATATGATTTGGTATTTATGGATATGCAAATGCCTGTAATGGACGGGCTTGAAGCAACAAAGCGTATCCGTGCTTTTGAAAAGCAGCATACTGCAGAAAATGAGCCATTACCGGAACGTCCGAAGAACATTCCGATAGTAGCAATGACAGCGAATGTGTTTCAGGAAGACATTGAAAAATGCCATGCTGCGGGTATGGATGATCATATTGGGAAACCGCTTGATATAGTCAAGGTATTGGAAAAACTGAATAAATATTTATAACCGGCAGGAGGAAAACTTTATTAAGGAAACCAGAATTTTAATTTATGCATTGGCCTTTCTTGTGTTACCGGGTTGTACAAGCCTGGCGCAAACAGCCACGTTTACCGAAGTAACAGACATTGTACAAAACGGCAGCCGGCCGGTACCGTTTACAGCCCTGATTCCCGGAGGGCGGGGGCCTTTTCCGCTTGTGGTGATCAATCATGGGCATGGAGGCAGCCGTGAAGAAAACGGCGGTTTTAAGCGGCTGGCCGAAGCTATTACAAAAAGAGGTATTGCCACAATTCGCATGGACTTCCCCGGATGCGGTGAATCACAGGTTCCGTTTACGCAAAATACCATGACCAATATGATTTCAGATTCCAATGCCTGTCTGTCTTATATGCTGGAGAAATATCCTATTGATAAGGCGCGGCTTGGTATTTTTGGTTATAGTTTGGGCGGCCGTATTGCTATGGAAATTGTAAATGAAATAAATCAACCCTACAAAGCATTGGGATTACTGGCTCCAACAGTCACGCCGGGCAATGATGTAATTAATCTGTTTACCGGCGGTGAAGCAAAAGCCAGGGCATTGGAAGCAACAGCAAAGGCAAATGGGTTTGTTACCGTTACCTCCTACGGGCAAGCGTTGCAGCTTAGCAAAGAGTGGTTTGCGGATCTCCGCAATTCCCAACCGTTAAACAAGGTAGTTTTTGCAGGACCTTCCCTGATCGTTCTGGGCAATAAAGACAGGATTTTTACTACAGCCGAGTGTGATGACGTAGAGAAAGCGCTAAAGAGTGCCGGGGGCAATGTTTCCCGCGTCCTGGTTCTGGATGCCAATCACGGCTACGGTTTTTTCAGCAATCAACCTGATGTAACACACCTTGTCGAAAGCAGTATCGCCGATTTCTTTGTAAAGAATCTGTGATAAG
>WRIX01000008.1:0-27132 GCA_009782495.1 Treponema sp. | reverse complement strand
GCGGTTGTCTATTTTCTTCAACCTTCGGTTATGAGCGGAGGGGGCGATATAGCTATTTGGGACGGAGAAAATCCGGTTGGGAAAATAAGCGGGGGATTATATAGGAATGTTGCATATAGGGCAAGACCGGGCACACATTATTTTATGGCGAATAGATTCAACTGGAGTAGTGTAAGACTTGAAGTCAGAGCGAATAATGTCTATTACATTAAACTTAATTGGGCGCCTAATCCTATACCATTTACAAACGCTTATGTCATTTTGGATTTAATGACGAGGAATGATGGATTAGAGCAGTTTAAAAAGAACGAAAAAACTATTGCTTTTACTGATGACTGGCGCAAGGAATATAAAAGCAGCCTGTCGGAAAAAGATTTGGCTGAAATGCGCGAAAACCTGAGAGCCGCCAGAAGGTAATTTTGCCGCTGAAGTATATGGTATTATTGTTATTTATTGCTAATTTAATATTAATTTCGGTAAATGCAGTAATATTACTAAGAAGCAAAAGACAGAATTATAGTAAAAAGCAGCTCGAATATCACTCAAATATATCACAAATAATAACCGCTATTGTAAATGCGATAGACGCAAAAGATCCATACACCAGCGGTCATTCATTAAGGGTTGCGAAGTACTCGATCGGAATTGCTGAAAAGATTGGAAAGAATAAAGATTTTTTGATAAACCTGTATTATATCGGATTGCTTCATGATGTAGGCAAGATAGGTATACCAAGAGATATTATAAACAAACAGGGTAAATTAACCGACGATGAATATAATGTAATGAAAACACATACGTCCATAGGCAGAGATATACTAAAGGATATAACAACGATTGAAAATATGTCTTTAGGCGCATTAGAGCATCATGAACAATGGGATGGTAACGGTTATCAAAAAATTTCCGGAAATAATTTATCGCTTGAAGCGCTGATTGTCGCAGCAGCGGATACTTATGACGCAATGTCTTCTGATCGTTCGTATCGCAAAGCACTTGCGAATAATGCCATCCTGGAAGAATTCAGAAAGTGTTCCGGCAGGCAATTTGAGCCGAAAATAGCATCTGTCGTTATAGAAATGATAGAGCAGGGTGAATTTGACAAAATTGATGTTAATAAAATATTGGGTATTGAGCATATTTACACTGTGAACACAATAGGTGTTTTTGAAAATTTTGATTTTGAACTTTGCAAGAGAGGCGGAGATGCCGAAATGCATCTGACAGGCGGCGGTAATTATAAATGCAAGTGGAAAAACACTGATTTTGTTATCTTTCGTACAGGCAAAAAGTTTGATGAAACCAGAACACATTCTCAGATTGGTAATATCAGAATTAAGTATAATGCAAAATATCATTCAAAAGGTAAATATTCATTTTTATGCGTAAGCGGATGGCTGGTTAATCCGCTTGTTCCATTCTACATTGTGGATTACTGGACTGGATCACTTCCGCCTGAATACATCTATACAGGATCAGCATTCATTGACGGAAGCAAATACAACATATATGAAACTGCAAAGAATGAGTCGTATTCTATTAAGGGAACTCAGACTTTCAAGTTGTATATTAGTATCCGTAAAAAAAAGCGTAAAGGAGGGATTATTTCAATTACCGATCATTTAAATGCATTTGAAAATTTTGGTGTAAATCTTGGAAATTTATTTGAGGTTGCGCTTTCAAATGTGGCATACAATTCAAGCGGCAGTGCTGAAATTAATAATTATGAACTTACTATCGGTGATACAGTCATTGGTAAAACGAGTGTATGAAATTAAAAATATGCATAAATAATATAGGATTATAACTATACCCCCAGCCTGTTTCTCCGCATTAAATCAAGAGTTGTCTGCACTGTTTCCGGTTTATAACCGGGCAGCGGCAGAACCCTTTCGTGGATTGCGTCTAGAATCCAGCTTGTCTGCGGGAAGTACAGTTCTTCCATTTCCGCAGCAGGAGTTATCCAGTTGCGGCTTCCTACGACGGTTGCCGGAGCATCAAGATAATCAAAGGCAAAGGTGCCGATATTGCTTGCCACGGTATGTAGAAAAGAACCCCGTTCGGCTGCATCGCTGACAAGAACAATGCGGCCTGTCTTTTTTACCGAATCAACGATCTTTTCGTAATTAAGGGGATTAACAAAACGGAGATCGATTACTTCCGCTTCAAGGCCGTAATCCGCTTTTAGTTTTTCTGCGGTTTCGGCAGCTTTGTACAGTGTTGCTCCCAGAGAAGCAATGGTAATGTCTTTACCGCTGCGGCGTATTGCCGGCTCGCCTTCGGGAATTTCGTAGTACCCTTCCGGAACGCCGCCTTTTTCAAAACGTTCTCCCATGTCGTAGAGAAGCTGGCTCTCAAGGAATATTACCGGATCTGTTCCGCGCAGCGCCATGTTTAACATTGCTTTGGCATCGTAGGGGGTGGCGGGGAAGTAAACCTTAAGGCCGGGGATATTGGCAGGTATTGCAGACCAGTCCTGGCTGTGCTGCGCTCCGTATTTATTTCCGACCGAAACACGGATAACAAGCGGCATCTTAAGGAGCCCTGCAGACATTGACTGCCATTTGGAAGCCTGGTTAAATATTTCATCTCCTGCGCGTCCCATAAAATCACAGTACATAAGTTCAACAACCGCCCGCCCGCCGGATAAGGCATAGCCGACTCCCGCTCCTACTATTGCTCCTTCGGAAATGGCGCTGTTAAAAAGCCGCGGATAGGGAACCAGCTCGGTAAGTCCGCGGTATACGGCAAAGGCCCCGCCCCAATCGCGGTTTTCTTCGCCCCAGGCGGCCATAGACGGATCTTCCGTGTAACGATGAACCATTGCTTCAAAAAGGGCGTCCCTGAATTGAAATACTTTGTTTTTTGAAACAAGTTTGCCGTTTTCGTCAATTCCGCAGCGGGCTTTATTGGCAAGCGCCTTAACATGGGAATTTTCCGCAGCGCTTTGCAACAGTGATGGTTTTTGTGAATCAAGTTTGTCAGCCCTGGTATTGGAGAACATTACCGCTTCAATAAAATCACCATTAAGCCGCTGCGATACGTTATCGTTTGTCGAAAGATTTACAACTTCAAGGAGTTTTGCATTTGCTTTTGCACGCAGTTCGTCAAGTTCGGTTCTTGTTGTCAGTTTGTTGTCAATCAGGTATGCGGCATAACTGTCTATTGCATCCGCATCCTGCCAGAGTTTCAGTTCTTCCGGCGTTCTGTAACTGGAAGCGTCAGAAGGTGAATGGCCCGAATAGCGATAGGTGACTACATCCAGCAGTACCGGCCCTCTGCCTTCCAGTAAAATTTGTTTTTTCCGGGCAATAGCTTCGGCAACTGCCAGCGGATTAAGACCGTCAACCCGTTCTGCGTGCATGTTTTCGGGATTTACCCCGGCTCCAATCCGTGCAACAATGTCGTAACCTTCCGTTTCGCCGCGGGTCTGTCCGCCCATGCCGTAGAAATTGTCAAAGACATTAAAGAGTATTGGAGGCGCTCCTCCTGCATCTTTGGGCCACAGTTTCCTGTACTGATCCATCGCTGCAAGAGTCATGGCTTCCCATACCGGTCCGCAGCCCATGGAACCATCGCCTATATTTGCCGCGACTATACCGGGTTTTTTATTGATCCTTTTGTAAAGAGCCGATCCGGTGGCAATGTCCGCAGATCCGCCGACTATGGCATTGTTGGGCATCGAACCAAACGGAGTAAAGAAGGCGTGCATGGAGCCGCCCAGCCCTCTGTTAAAACCCGCTCTCCGTGCAAAAATTTCCGCCAGAGTACCGTATAGTATAAAATTTTCTGCAAGGTCGATAATTCCGTTATAGGAAATGGTTTCTGCAATTTTCAGAGTTTCTCCGTCCAGAAAACTTTTCATTATCTCTGTTAGTTTTTCTTCTCCGGCTTTGTCCCGGGTCAGCTGCCAAACGGAAGAATAACATTTTGCAAGTATCTCTCCGTGGCTCCGGTGGCTTCCGAAGATAAAGTCGTCGGTAGTAAGATTAACGCACTGGCCTACCGCCGCTGATTCCTGGCCCATGGAAAGATGTGCAGGCCCTTTGTGGTTGTATTCAATTCCCTGCCAGACCCCCTGAGTTTTAAAGGTATTGAGCATTGATTCAAATTCACGAATCGTTACCATGTCGTACCAGATCCGGATTAGCCGCTCTTTTCCGTATAGTTCCGTTTCTTTTTTTATATCGCTCTTGTATTGATTCACCGGAATACCGGGTATGGAAACGATTTCGCTTTTCCGGATTTCTTCCGGGTCGATTAGCTGTGATTTTGGCATTTCATGCTCCTTTTTGTTAAATTAAAAATGCAGTATCCCGGATTAATTCACACACTGTAGGATGCGGGAAGATAAGCTGTTTTAGGTCTTCTATGCGTAATTCCTGTTCAATAAGCGCCGCACCGCCCCAAATAAATTCCGAGGCATAGGCTCCCACTGCATGAACACCAAGAATAATATGATTCTCTGCCGATGCAATTACTTTTACCGCGCCCTGGCCTGCAAAGGTGTTTTCTGCGGAAAAGCGGCCTGAAACACGCATGGGAAGGCTTGCTTTTTTAACAGCAATTCCCTGCACCGCTGCTTCCTGTTCTGTAATTCCCACACCTGCAGCTTCGGGAATTCCGTAAACTGCCCAGGGAACTGCATTGCTCCGCCACAGGTTTTCTGTGCTGTTTGCTGTACCGTCAAGGTATGCAACAATATCGGCCGCAGCAACTTCCGCCATACGGTATGCCGAATGAGCAAGGAGACTTTTTCCTGTTACATCCCCTGCAGCCCAGATACCGGGAATGTTGGTTCGCATTTTGTTGTTGGTCGTTACGCCTTTGGGCGTTACATCGACCCCGGCTGCTTTTGCTCCCCATCCATCCAGCACCGGACGGCGGCCTGCAGCCATTAATACAAGATCTGCCGTGCAGCATTCTTTTGCCGAGTCTTTTGTACTGTAGTGTACCGCAGATCCCTGTATGCTTTCGACTTTGCAGCCAAGTCTAAAATCGACAGTTCCTCCCCCGCCGGAGGTTTTCATTGCACGGCGGAGCAGGGGAGCCTGTTCCTTGTCCATAAAGGGAACAATTTCATCCATCATTTCGATCACCGTTACTTCGGTTCCCAGCGAAGAAAAAAGACCGGCAAATTCAACGCCGATAACACCGCCGCCGATAACGGCAAGTTTTTTCGGAACTGTCGCTGCGGAAAGCAGATCTGTGGAATCCAATACTTTTGAATTATCTGTGCTTCCCGGTATTGGAGGAACAGCGGGAACTGAACCGGCGCAGATTAAGACGGAGCGGCCTTCTTCTGCGGTCGTACCGGAAGTTGATGTAATTGCAACATTGATGGATTTTTCACCGGAAGCGTTCTTTCCGACAGATGTTATTTCGCCGCGGCCTTCGATTACGGTTACTCCGAAATTTTTCATCTGAGCGGCAATACCGCCTTTTAGTTTTGTTACTACTTCATTCTTCCAGTTCTGAATTGCTTCCCAGTTATATGATACTTTTTCCGCTTTAACGCCGTATTTTTCTCCTTCTTTGGCGTGGACATACAGTTTTGCCGAATTGAGCAGAGTCTTGGTGGGCATACAGCCGACATTAAGGCAGGTTCCGCCAAGGTGCTTTTCTTCGATAAGCAGCACTTTTTTTCCGGTATGTCCCAGCCTTTCGGCTGCCAGGTAACCGCCCGGCCCTCCGCCGATAATAATCACATCATACATACGCTCTCTCCGTGTTATAAATTAAATTTCAGACTAGCCGGCTGCTAATTGTAAATAAATATTTTCCACTGCCTGACACAGCGCTTTTAGAAAACGGGCGGCTGGAGCTCCGTCCACAACCTGATGATTAATCGTTAAGCTAAAACCGATATAAGGCGCAAAGGCAAATGCGCATTCATCATCGTCAGGGTTTTCTACCGGTTTTAGTTCAATGCCGCAAACCCCGAGTATCGCCACTTCCGGCAGGTTAAGTACCGGAGTAAAACCGGTAATGCCGAAGCTCCCCAGATTACTTACGGTAAATGTAGATCCGCCTAATTCATCGGGCTTGGCTGTACCGTTTTGACAGGCTGCCGCAAGCCGCTTTGCTTCTGCGGATATTTGCTTAAGCGACAGCAGGCTGGCATTCCTGATTACCGGCACCATGAGTCCTCTGGGTGTATCTACAGCCATTCCCAAATGAACTCTTTCGAAAGTTCTGTACAGATCGCCGGTTTTATGTGCATTCATGTATTGATACAAAGGAAGCGTTCTGGATACTGTATAGAGAATTATATCGTTGATTGTAATTGCTGCCAGTTCATTTTCATCTTTGTTTTTGCTTTCTCCTTTGGTTTTAAACCATTTTCGCAATTCCTGGAGCTGTACGGCGCAAGCGCCGGCATTCAGCGTAAACTGGGCGCTTTCGGAAAGTGATCCAAGCATTCTGTCGGCGATGATTTTTCGTATACCTTTAATCGGAGTTTCGGTAACCGCTCCTTCGCCCGGAATGGCAGCTGCACTGTCTGCAGTTTTGCCTGATATACCGCCGGCTTCGCAGGCGCTTAAATCAGCCGCGGTTATGCGCCCGCCCAGGCCGGTTCCGGTATCAGGTAACGCTGCTCCAATTGCAGCCGCTTTTGCCGCAGCTGTCATCGGCGTGCGGTTTGCCAAAGCAGCTTTTATATCACGTTCTATTATCCTGCCGCCAGGACCGGTACCCGGAACTGCAGCCGGAATTCCTTCTTTGGCCGCAAGATTCTTCGCACGGGGAGAAATAGCATTATTTTCAGTTTTATCACACGGAGGCACGGAGGCACGGAGATCAGTAGTTAAATTATTAATGATATTGGCATTGTTTCTTTCCCCCAGTGCCTCAGTGTCTCCGTGTGAGTTATTTGGAGAGATATTCTGCGCCTCTGCGTCTTGGCGTGAGTCATTCTTCGAACCTGTTCCCAGTGCAGCCTGCCAGTCTTCGCCTGCCGCTCCGATAATGGCGATGGGCTGGAGTACCGGGACATCTTCGCCGGCATCGCTGAGTATTTTCAGAACAACTCCATCCGCACCGGCGGGTACATCAAAGGTTGCCTTGTCGGTTTCGACTATGCAAACGGCAGTGCCGGATTTTACCGCATCTCCTTCTTTAACCTTCCATTCCTGAATAATACAGGACTCAACGGTATTGCCCTGCCGGGGCATGATTAAAACATGGGCCATAAATGCTCCTTATACACGCTCTACAGGTATTCCTGCCATTGTTAAATTTTCCATAGCGATATCCGGTAATCCCGAATCAGTGATGATCATATCCATTTCGGCAAGGGGGAGTATGCTTATAAAGCCGGTCTTGCCGAATTTGCCGGAATCCGCCAGCAATACGGTAGTTTCCGCATGAGCCTTCATTGCTTTGACGATTTCCGCCCCTTCGGCCAGATGTGTGGTTATCCCCCGTTCGGGACTGAATCCATCGGTTCCTACAAATGCAATCCGTACATTAAGGCGGTTTATTGTATCCAAAGCTATTGGGCCTACCAGAGACTCGGTTGTCCGGCGGAATTCGCCTCCTGTCATTGTTATTTGAAGCATAGGGTTTAGGCGGGCATAGGAAAAAACCAGGGAAGAATTGGTTACTATGTGAATATCACGTCTGCCTTGAAGATATTTTGCAACCAGGGCGATAGTGGTTCCCGCCTCGATCATAATCACATCCCCGTCGTATACCAGCTCTGCCGCACGTCTTGCTATAGCGTTTTTTTCTTCCTGCCGGCACTGCTGCCGTTCCAGTATGTCCCGGTGCATGGCCGGAGCGGCGCCTCCCCGCTTACGGTTAAGCCAGCCCCGGTCTTCCAGAGCCTTTAAATCCCCCCGTATCGTGACCTCGGAAAATCCCAGTTCCCTGGCCACGGCGGTAACAGTAACCGAGCCTTCACAGCTTAACTTATTGAGGATCAGTTTTTCACGTTCATTAAGGTCTTCAATCATTGTTTCGTTTCGCTTTACTTTCGAAAGCCTTACATAAGTCTTTCGATTCTATTATGATTTTATTATAATTCGAAAAAGATTGCAAGATAAGATTGTTCTAAAAGCAGTTATATAGTAAATTTAAGGTAATAATTATGGGAAATGAAAACAGCATATACTTTGACCTGCCGATACTTCTAAGGTTTGGCGGCCTGGACATTGTTAAGACTGTAAGGAACAACCTGTCAATGCGGGTTGAAGATTATTTTAACCTGTTGATAAAATTTGAAAATGATGCACCAAAGACAGCTGAAGTGTTAAATAAAATAGCGATTCAAAAAGCCGATGAAAATGATTTTGAAAATCTGGAAAAACCCAAAAAACTGCTGATGAATATGGGCTGTAATAAAATAACATCTGCCATTGACGAAATTGTTAAAATGCATACGGACGGCCGCATTGATTTTGCCGCTGATTGTGCAAAAAATACTTTGGAAGATTTTAACAGGCTCAAAACGCGGATAACAGCGGCAAAAAAAACAGGAAAGACGGAAACCATAAGCGGCGCTGCAGATGGAGTTGACTCTCCCGATAATGACGGCAGAACACAATTTTTAAAAGATGTTTTGATAGAATTGGACAAGCAGGAATCCACCCGCAAGCTGCGGATTCTTGCTGTTGACGATTCCCCTGTTATACTAACAACCGTATCTTCTGTGCTGAGCGATTACAAGGTATATGGAATGCAAAAGCCGGCGATGCTTAAAGGTTTTTTGGATCAGATAACGCCGGATTTATTTTTGCTTGATTATGAAATGCCGGAAATAAACGGATTTGAGCTTATTCCCATTGTAAGAAGTTTCGATGAACACAAGGAAACCCCGATCATTTTTTTAACGTCTATGGGAACATTGGAACACGTATCAGCCGCTCATGCGCTCGGAGCGTGTGATTTTATGGTAAAACCGTTTCAGGGAGATAATTTACGCGAAAAAGTGGCAAAGCATATTGTCAGAAAAAAACTGATATTTTAGCAGTTCGCCGGTTGCTTTACTTTGACAAATGCTTTTCTATTGTCGCAATCAGCTTTTCCGGTACAACCGGTTTTGACAGAACATCTGCGACACCGGAATCTTTAACCTGGTTATCAAATTCCTCACCGCTTTTACTGCTGACAATAATTATCGGAACATCAATATAGCTGGGAATTCTCCTGATATCCTTAAGAAATTCAAACCCGGATATGTTCGGCATTTCAATATCAAGAAGGACAACATCCACCTGGTTTGAATTCAAAAAGCTTAAAGCCTCAGAAGCGGATTTGGCAGCCCTGAAAATAAACTGAGATGCCAAAATCCCCTGAAATGTGTTTATCTGCTGCATACTATCATCAATGGCAAGAACCTTTTTTTTGTCCATGTTGCATCCTCCTGCTCTATTAATTAACTGCCATTGGCAGTTGATTACGCTAAGAATATCATATAAAAATTATTTTTGCAACTTTTGTATAACCTCCAGAGCGCCTTCGTTGTTCATCATCATTACGGCTTCTTTTATCTTGTCTATTTCTTCTTTGAGTGCACCGTCCGGGTTCAGCGCATCAAGGCTTTCTACAGCTTCATCCATAGCCGAAAAATCATTTTTTTCTATCGCCGCTGTCAAATTTTCAAGAATTGGCGGCAGCTCCGGCGGTATTGTTATCGGGCCGCGATTCTGGTTTTCTTTCGCAAATGCTTCTTCAAGGCGTGATTTTAACCCGCGAAGTGTCTCCAAAAAGTCCGGCAGGGCAGAAGCGCAATAAGCGGCATCCTCTTTACCGGATGCCTTTTCAAGCTCATACGCCCGGGCGGAAAGTTCCATTACGCCTATGTTGGCCAGCGAGCCTTTTATACCATGTACTTCTATGCGGAAATTGTTCATATCACCGCAGGCAAGAAATTCATTCAGATTTTTATCACATTTTTCAATTTCGTCAATCGTTAATTTCAGAGATTTTTTGAATACTTCCCTTTGGCCTGAAATTCTTTCCAGTCCTATTTGGATGGAGAGCCCTTCGATCTGTTCAATATTATTCCAGAATTCCCTGTCCTGGGCGGTTTCGGGTTTTTCCTCAACGGCCGCTTCTTCAGACATTTTCCCGATTTTTTCCGCCGGAATATAATTTTCCAGAACCTTAAAGAGCAATGATTTATTAATAGGCTTTGTTAAAACATCGTTCATGCCGGCGGCCAGAAATAGTTCCCTGGACCCCTCAACGGCGCTGGCCGTAAGCGCTATAATCGGCACATTTATACCTGTTTTACGAATGATTTTGGTGGCTTCTACGCCGTCCATGCCGGGCATCATATGATCCATAAAGACAATGTCATAGTGATTCTGTTCTACCAATTCTATAGCCTTTTTGCCTGACGAGGCAGTTTCAGCCGGTATTTTACAAAGTTCCAAAAGCCCGCGCGCAACATTCAGATTGATGTTATTGTCGTCAACAACCAATATCCTTGCTTCCGGTGCATATATAATACCTTCGGTAATGTCGGTACGGACAATCATTGCTTCATCGCCCAAAACCTTGGGGATTTCTATATGGAATGTTGTACCCTGGCTGTACACGCTTTCTACCGTTATTTGTCCGTTCATCATTTCTACCAAAGACTTGGTAATGGTAAGGCCAAGACCGGTTCCTTTTTTTTCGCGGTTTTTTTGCGCATCGGCCTGCGTAAAAGCTTCAAAAAGAGTCGGAAGATCTTTTGCCTGTATACCCATACCTGTATCACTGATAGACAACTTGACGGTTGAATCACCAATTACAATAGTCAGCCGCACATAACCCTTTTCAGTAAACTTGATTGAGTTGCCCAGAATATTCAGAAGTATCTGTCTGAGCCGGACATCATCTCCGAACAGGCACTTGGGCATTTCTCCCTGTATATCCAGTTTAAAGGCTATGTTTTTTGTATTGGTTAAAAACTGGGCCATTGAATCAATGTTATTAATCAACGCTCCGAAATTGTAATGCACGGGGACAAGACTCAGCTTGTTGGCCTGTATTTTTGAAAGGTCTAAAATACTATTAATAATTTCCAGGAGCGCCATGGCGGATGTATGAATATCTTCTACGCATTGAAGCTGACGTTCGCTTAAATCCGTCGGCAGCAGCAGTTCCGACATGCCGATAATTGCGTTCATTGGTGTCCGGATTTCGTGCGACATATTGGCCAAAAACTGGGATTTTGCCTCGTTTGCCTTTTCCGCACGCTCCTTGGCTTCTTCCGCCTCCCTGGTCATAAGCGTTAATTCGTGAGTGCGTTTTTCTACGCGTTTTTCTTCTTTTATAATATTATCATTCAGCGTATTTACCATTTTCATAAATGCGTTCTGCAAAACGGCAATCTCATTTTTATCATTCATGGTATCTTTTAAGGTAAGTTCAATAAAATTCACATCAAAATTACCGGCGGCTATCTGCTGCGCATAACCTGTCAGTTTGCGGATAGGCTTAATAACAATGTTAAGATTGTATATAATGGCAAAGCTAATTAAAATCATACAAACTAAACCGCCTGCTGCCAGCATTGCCATAATTCTGTGGGCCGGTGCGTACAGTATATCCAGCGCCGTTTCCATATATACATACAATGGATAGATAGTTCCCCTGATATCCACATTTATATGCTGAAATGAAACAAGTGATTTTTTTCCGGAAAACGGCGACATAAGTTCATCTGCAAACATCGCTTTGTTTTTCCGCGTGCTGCGCATACGATCAATATTTTCTTCCGGAAAAAAATCCTCAAGGTTTTTTTCGATAACATCCTGTTCAGACGCATGCAGAATTGTCATGTCCCGGCCCAATAACAGAATAAAATGTTCATTTTCACCATGTAAGTATTCAATCGGATCGAAGATGTCCTGATATGTTATGTCTATCCCGCAAACACCGATAATTTTTCCGTTCGACAAAATCGGAAGGCTGATCGTTGCGGTATACGTTTCTCCGTATTCTTCGCCGTAATCATAGAGTCCCAAATAATCGAAAAAAACTTCCCCTGTCGTTAATGGCGTCAAATACCACGGTTCCTGTGTTTCATCTTCCAGGGAGTCATCTGTCCAGGAAACCTCGGCAATACTTTCTCCGTGTCTTACGTATTCCCTGGTATAGTACGAGTCCTGATGGTATATGCCTTTTTCCAGAATAACCCATGCGTCGTATATGTTCGAATCAAAATTCATCATCGCAAGAAGAATTGAACCTGTCGCCGTATCCGCTTCGCCTGAATTATATGTCAAATCCGCCAGTGAATGTGCGGTAAAACTGAGCAGGTTTACCACATTGTTGAAGCTGTGCCTGACCCATCGTGCAATTTGCTCAGCCTGATCCGCATCCCTTTCCTTTGCTATCTCCAGCCTGCTTTTAAATACCGTATTCGCAGAAAGCGCCATCAGCAGGTTTAAGATGATAAAGACAGAAATAAGAGTACCTATTATGGCTTTATTGATGGTGGATATTCTTTGGGATTTCCGTCTTTCCATTATTTTCAGTATACCACATCGTACAACAGCAGGCAATGGTACATAATATGGCAGAATATTGGTTGATGAGTTCTGCAAATCGTGCTATACTTGGATACCGCACCTGCGGGGAATGAGGCAGTTCGAGGTAAGGATATGCAGAAAACTATCTTCGTGGTTGATGATAACGGTACAAACCTTTCAATGGCAGAAGATGCGCTGGAAGATGAATTTCGGGTGATAACATTGTCGTCCGCAGAAAAAATGTTTTCAATTCTGGAAAAGGTTGTTCCGGACTTGATTTTGCTGGACATTGAAATGCCGGAAATGGACGGATTTGAAGCGTTAAAACGCCTGAAAACCAGCGATGCATATTCAAAAATCCCTGTTATTTTTATGACGGCTACGGCCGATGCCTCCAATGAAGCCGGCGGCAAGGAACTCGGAGTTTCGGATTTTATAACCAAGCCGTTTTCCGGACCGGTTTTGCTGGAGAGAATAAATAAGCATCTGACAACCTAATTCATCAATGATGAGGTAAGAATATGAAATGGTTTAATAACCTGAAAATACGAAGCAAGCTTTTGATTGTATTCGGGATACTTGTGGTCATTATGATCTCATTTGCCGTATTTACCGTTGTAGAGGCAATCACTATGGTTAATACCACAAACGAGTTGATTAATTCCTACCAGGCGCGTCAAACCTTTATTGCAGATGCCGTTGTCAATTTTAACAAAATGCGTTATGCGACTCTTGCCAGGGGATATGCGCTGGAAACCGACAACGCTGTTTATATGGTTTCCAGAATACTGGGAGATTACAAAAGCAGTGCAGAGTCTTTTAAAAGAAGCATGACCAGTTTTTCCGAAACAACACAGTCAGATCCGGAGCTTACAGAATCGGAGAAGCTGCAGCGCATGACTATTGTGAACGGAATAAATGATCTGTTCGCCAAATATCTGGAAATTACCGCCGGCATAATGACTACCGCTGAGAATAGAGACAGGCATGAAGTGATTCATACCTATGAAGAAGCTATTCCCACCGGAAACGATTTGGGCGATAAACTGCAGGATCTCCGTGATTTAGTCACTTTTACAACCAGAATAAAAACCCTGGAAACAACAGATCATATAAATCATATAATTAACATGATCCTTGTCATAACAGCCGGGTTTATTATTATTACCGTCCTTGCGTTATTCTTTATGGTACAAACTATTACTAAACCCATTTCGGCACTGGAGAAGGCAGTAATTGAAATTGCGAAAGGAAACCTGGCTTACTCTATTCAATGTGAACGTAAGGATGAGTTGGGAACCCTTGCACACCATATAAGCGACATGGTCAAGGGAATTTCGGAACATAATAAATTAATGACTATTATGGACAATCTGGACTCCATGATATGCGTTTCAGATCTTGACTATAATTTTCTTTATCTGAACAAACGTCTGGCGGATAAATTCGGCCTAGACAGGGAAAAATGCATCGGAAAAAAATGTTATAATGCAACCAGAGGCCTGAGTGAACCCTGCGCTTTCTGTCAACTGTTCAAAATTATACCGGATAAGGATTCATTTCCGTCCCGGGACTTTGAATACGTGTGGGATGATGTTTCAAACGTGTGGCTCGGCGGAACCGATTCCATTATCCGCTGGGTAGACGGTTCTATTGTGCATTTTCAGGCCATCAGAGACGTATCGCAAAAAAAACATCAGGAAGAACTGCTGGAAGAAGCCTTAGAGACGGCCAAAACGGCATCAATTGCAAAGTCTTCTTTTCTGGCTAACATGAGCCACGAGATACGTACACCTATGAACGCTATCCTGGGTATTGCCGAAATTCAGCTGCAGGACGACAAGCTTCCGCCGAAGATAAGGGAAGCTCTGGACAAAATTTATAATTCCGGGGATTTGCTGCTCAATATTATCAATGACATTCTTGACCTGTCAAAAATAGAAGCGGGCAAACTGGAGCTGACACCATCCAAATACGAAGCCGCCAGCCTGATTAACGACACTGTTACTCTTAACATGATGCGGATTGGCAGTAAGCCGATAGAGTTCCAGCTCTCCGTGGATGAAAACACACCATCGACCCTTTATGGCGACGAGCTTCGCATTAAACAGATTTTAAACAACCTGCTCTCCAACGCAATCAAATATACAGATGAAGGAGTGGTTAAGCTGCTGGTTTCTGTCGAAGAAGACGGGATCGAAGATACCTCGGCCGGATTGAACAACGATCCGGCCCCCGGCGGGCAAACGGACAGTGTGGCGGTTGTTTTCAGGATAAGCGATACGGGACAGGGAATGACAAAGGAGCAGATAAGTAAACTGTTCGACGAATATTCCCGCTTTAACATGGAAGCGAACCGTACCAAAGAAGGCGCCGGTCTGGGTATGAGCATCACGCAGAATTTGATCCGTCTGATGAACGGTAAAATAACTGTAGAAAGCGAAGCAAACAGGGGAACGGTGTTTACCGTACGTATTCCGCAGGGCCGCATTAACCACAGCGTGTTAGGCAGGGCCCTGGCGGAGAGCCTTGAGAAATTTCAGGCAAGCGGTACCAAGCAGTTAAAAAGAGCGCAGATAGTATTCGAACCAATGCCTTATGGAAGTGTTCTGGTAGTGGATGATGTAGAATCGAATTTATATGTGGCTAAAGGACTTATGGCGCCTTACGGGTTAAGTATAGATACGGTAATGAGCGGTTTTGAGGCAATCAGCAAAATTAAGAAAGGCAGCGTGTTTGACATTGTTTTTATGGATCATATGATGCCGAAAATGGACGGTATTGAAGCGACAAAGCACATACGTGATCTTGGCTATACCCAGCCTATTGTTGCACTGACGGCGAATGCGGTGGTAGGGCAGTCGGAGGTATTTCTTGCGAACGGTTTCGACGGTTTTATTTCCAAACCGATTGATGTGCGCCAGCTGGATTCGACATTAAAAAAGTTTGTTCGCGACAAACAGCCGCCCGAGGTATTGGAAGCGGCGCTGCAGAAAAAGTCCGGGGAGCAATCTGCCGGCGGGGCAGCGCAGCCGGCTGTACAATCGACTGTAGATCCGCAATTGGCCGAAATTTTTGTCAGGGATGCCCGCAAAGTTATTGCAACAATGGAAGAAATGAATAAAAAGAGCGATCCTTACGGAGACGAAGACATACGGCTGTATACGATCAATGTGCATGCGATGAAAAGTGCGCTGACAAATATCGGTGAAACTGCTCTTTCTGCTGTTGCCGCCAAACTGGAAGATGCCGGACGGGAGAAAAACACCGCTGTAATGTCAGGTGAAACCCCGGGGTTTTTAGACGAGCTGCGGAAAATAGCTGAAAAACTCAGCTCTCCGGAAAATGGAGATTCGGGCGGCGAAGTAATGGATGAGAATTCTGAGGAAACGCAGACATATTTGCGTGAAAAAATGCTTGTAATAAAAAAGGCATGCGAGGCCTATGATAAAAAAACCGCAAAAAATACAATTGCTGAATTAAGGCAGAAAACATGGACAAAAGCAACCGGCGATCTGCTGGGTACAATGGCCGAACATCTCTTAAACGGTGATTTTGACGAAGTTTTACGTACTGCGGAGAAGATTACAGGAGACAAGTGATGGGCCGTCCCGCCTTGAAACAAAAAAGCAGAATTGCCGCGCGTGCCCGTGGAATAAGCATTGGTCTTCTTATTCTGCTCCTTGTCCTGATAACAGGCATAGTAGCCATGACGATAAAGGGCATTAGTAACAATACCGCTGTGAATCTTGTCAGAGCTTTTTCGGTTGAAGCGGCAGATAAATTCTCTCACTATATCAGTCAGGATCTTGCTTTGGTACGAAGGACGGCTCTCTCAAAAGCGATAACCGGCTGGTTTGCCGATGAAGGAAATGAAGAAAAGAAAATCCAGGCTTTTACGGAAATGGCGGATTATGCCCACCTTTTTCATGGTGTTCATTTGTATTTCGGCATCCAGGGTTCATTAAACGAATATTCCATCAAGGAAAAAGTATCCACGGGGGATTTTGATCCATTTGATAAACTAAATCCGGTAAACCCTGTCGACTCATGGTATTTTGAATGTATTGATTCTGTAAATGACTATACCTTAAATGTTGATATTGAAAAAAGAACCGGTGTTTTGCACTTGTGGCTCAATCACAAAGTTATGGCGGATGGTATACTTCACGGCGTATTTGCTTCAGGGCTGGAAATTCCCAATATGTTCTCCGAAATATTTGAAGGATTCGGAGAAGATGAAGTTAAGGGATATATTATAAATAACCGTGGCGATATCCAGTCGGTTAGTTCTTCCTTTAATGTTTATATTAATGAATATTCCGAAAAAAACTCCTGGAATATCCGTGAAGAAAGCGCCGATCCCGTATTCTCTGCGGCGCTTGCTTCGTATAAAATCCGCACTTCCGGTCTTTTTGGCTCTCATTCGCATCCTGAAATAATCAGGTTATCCCAGGGAGGACCTTACGAATATGCGGCAATAAAGCCGATAACCAGTACCGATTGGTCGGTAGTTGTCTTTTATAAAAACAGGTCGTTATCGGGTATTGACGGCCTCCTGCCGCTGTTTATCGTTTTACTGACAGCATTGATTCTGTATATGGCGGCTATGGATATCGTGATGCGGAGGAATTTTTTTGTTCCCCTCCATCGTCTGACTCAGGACATATCAAAGTCAAATTCGGCCGGTGTCGATCTTGTCGGTAAAAACCGCGACGATGAAATCGGCGAGCTGGCAAAGACGATACAGGGAATGTGGGAACGCCTGAGCACATTCAATTCGGAATTGCTTAACGTAACATTTGAGCGTAAACGTCAGGAGCAGCTGCTGCATGCGGTGAACAGCACTGCCGCCGTATTGCTGGAATCGGCGGACGGAGAAGATTTTCTGGCTTCGGTACAGGATGGTATGTCGATTATAGGGTATTCCCTGGATGTTGATCGTGTACGGATTTGGCAGAACGAGATGCTGAATGATGAACTTTATTTTGTCCTTAAACATGAATGGCTCAGCGAGGCTGACAGGCAGGCTGTTCCCAATTTCTCCGAATTTAAATTTCCCTACAGCATCATACCTGAATTGAAGGAAAAATTCTTAAACGGAGAACACTTAAACGGACCCCTTTCCGGTCAATCGTCTGAAGCTCAAAAATTCCTGGAAGCCTTTGACATAAAATCCATAGTTGCAATTCCGTTGTTTGTGCAGAATCAGTTTTGGGGTTTATTCAGCATTGACGATTGCCGTACCGAACGCACATTTACGGAAGGAGAGATCGACATCCTGCGTTCGGGAAGCCTGATGATGGTCAGCGCCCTGCTTCGCAATGTACAGACAGTACAGATTCGTGAGGCGCATGAGAATGTTGCGTTTCAGGCTCATTGGTATAAGTCAATTCTTGATGCCACGCCGTTTCCCGTTTCGGTAACGGATGCGAATATGCGCTGGACATTTGTTAATAAAGCTGTTGAGGATTTTCTGGGTACGAAACTGGAAGATATGCTGGGTAAACCCTGCAGTAACTGGAATGCAGGTATTTGTAATACTCCCGAATGCGGCATAGTCCGCGCAAAACAGGGCTTAAAACGGGCGTTTTTTACACACAACGAAGCGTTTTATCAGGTGGATGTTGAGATACTAAAGAACATGGACGGTGAAGTTGCGGGTTTTATCGAAGTTGTGCAGGATATTACAAAAATCAAAGCAATGGAAGAAGAAGCCCTGTCTGCTTCCAAAGCAAAAAGCGATTTTCTGGCAACCATGAGCCACGAAATGCGTACACCGATGAACGCAATTTTGGGCATTGCCGAAATTCAGTTACAGGATGACACACTTACTCCAAAGACAAGAGAAGCGCTGGATAAAATTTACAATTCAGGCGATCTGCTGCTTAGTATTATCAACGATATACTTGATTTGTCTAAAATCGAAGCCGGCAAACTTGAATTAGTGGACGCTGAATATATAATTTCAAGTTTGATCAACGATACCGTAACTCTTAATATGATGCGGATTGGCAGCAGGCCGATCGAGTTTAAGCTGTCCGTGGATAAGGATATTCCGTCAATTCTGTACGGCGACGAGCTTCGTATCAGGCAGATTTTAAACAATTTGCTCTCTAACGCGATTAAATACACAAAAGAAGGAACGGTTAAACTGACGGCTTTCTCCGAAATGTCCGCCGAAGAAGAAAGCGGCGAAAAAGAAAACAAGGTAACGCTTGTTTTTGCAGTAAGTGACACCGGGCAGGGTATGACAGGGGAACAGGTAAGCAGACTGTTCGATGAATATTCCCGGTTTAACACGGAAACCAACCGTTCAACAGAGGGAACAGGGCTGGGAATGAGCATTACACGGAATTTGGTTCAGATGATGAACGGGAAAATTTCCGTGGAAAGCAAAGTGAATGAAGGATCGGTGTTTACCATACGTTTGCCGCAGAAGCGTTCCGGTACTGAAGTGTTGGGCAGGGAATTGGCGGAAAGTCTGGAAAAATTCCAGTCAAGCGGGACGAAGCAGATGAAAAGAGCGCAGGTGATATTTGAACCTATGCCTTATGGAAGTGTTCTGGTGGTGGACGATGTTGAATCGAATCTCTATGTTGCCAAAGGCCTTATGGCGCCCTATGGGCTGAAAATTGAAACTGTTATGAGCGGTTTAGACGCTATTGACAGAATTAAGAACGGCAATGTATATGACCTGGTGTTTATGGATCATATGATGCCGGGCATGGACGGCATTGAAACAGCAAAGAACATACGCAATCTTGGTTATTCGAATCCAATTGTCGCGCTGACGGCAAACGCCGTAGTAGGGCAGTCAGATATTTTTCTTGCAAACGGTTTCGACAATTTTATTTCCAAACCGATTGATGTGCGCCAATTGGATGCGGTGCTGAAAAAGTATATAAAAAACAGGCAGCCGCCCGAAGTTACAGAGACCGTGCCGCAGCAAAGAGCCGATAGACGTACAGTAAAAGAAACACAGCCGGCTGCTGCGCCTGTCCATTCCTGGTCTTCTGCCCCTGATAAATTAATGGCCCGGTTGGCAAAGTTTTTTATACGTGACGCCCAAAAAGCCATTGCAACACTGGAAACGATACATGAAAAGCTCTCTTCCTGCGAAGACGATGATATACGGCTGTATATGATCAGCGTACATGGGATGAAAAGCGCGCTGGCTAATATCGGCGAACCGGATCTTTCCGCTGTTGCCTTTAAACTGGAACAGGCGGCAAAAGAAAAAAACACCGCGGTAATCGAAACCGAAACTCCGGAATTTTTAAACGGGCTTCGGAAAATCATAGAGAAACTTACGCTGCTGGAAAATGAAAATAAAAACGGCGAAGCAATAAATGAAGCTTCGGACGATGTCCGTGCATATTTACGCGAAAAACTGCATGTAATTATTGATGCGTGCAAAGTATATAACAGAAAATCCGTTAAAGATACTATTACCGAACTAAGACAAAAAGCATGGTCTCCTCCGGCCCAGGAACTGCTTGATGCAATGGCGGTACATCTCTTAAACGGCGATTTTGATGAAGTCACACGCTCCGCGGAGAAGATTATCAAGACAGTCTAGTACCCGTAGTCCAACCGTTGTATTTATGTTATAATTTTTAAAATTTGGAAAAAGGAAGTTTTATGGTTATTTTAACACTTAACTGCGGATCTTCTTCCGCAAAATATCAGGTTTACGATTGGGATGCCAAAGATGTGCTGGCTGTTGGGATCGTAGAAAAAGTTACCCTGAGCGGCTCTTTTATTAATCACAAACTCAAGGGCAAAGAAGAGATAACGGTAAATCACGATTGCCCCACCCACCTTGATGCGGTAAATCTTATCATGAAAACCCTGACCGACAAAGAAACGGGGTGCATTTCCGATATGTCCGTAATAGGCGCCGTAGGACACCGCACGGTTCACGGGGGGGATAAGTTTACCAAGAGCGTTATTGTAGATGATGCCGTTATGGATGTTTTTAAGGAACTGAAGGACATGAGTCCGCTTCATTCTCCTGCAATTATTATGGGTGTTGAGGCTGCAAAAAAGGTGCTGCCCAATGTCCCTCATTGCGCAATCATGGACACCGCCTGGCATCAGACCATGCCGCCCGAATCGTTCCTTTATGCGGTGCCTTATGAATGGTACGAAAAATATTCGGTGCGACGCTATGGGTTTCACGGTACCAGCTTTCTTTATACAGCCAAACGTGCAGCGGTGCTGCTGGGAAAAGATCCCTTTAAAACCAACCTGATTATCTGCCATTTGGGGAACGGTGCGTCAATAAATGCAGTTAAGGACGGCTGTTCTTTCGATACCTCCATGGGGCTTACTCCGCTTGAAGGGCTTGTTATGGGAACACGTTCCGGGGATGTTGATCCGGCAATGGCTTCCTATGTAATGAATAAAACAGGCATGAATACTGCCGAATATGAAAGTGCGCTGAACAAAAAAAGCGGTCTTTTTGGAATTACCGGCAAATACACCGACCGCCGGGATATTCAAAAAGCAAAACTCGACGGAGACAAGAGAGCCCTTCTTGCCCAGGACATAGAAGCCCACCGGGTTAAGAAGTATATCGGAGCGTATCAGGCGGTACTGGGCCGGGTGGATGCTCTGGTCTTTACCGCAGGGGTAGGGGAGTTTGCAGTCTGGATGCGGGAGAAGATACTAAACGGCCTTGAGGGAATCGGGATTGTTTACGATCCGAAGAAAAGCGAAATGTCCCATACAAGGAACACCGAAACGCTCATCAGCAAAAGCGAATCGAAAATTCCTGTTTACGTAATCCCAACCGATGAAGAACTCGTAATGACAGAAGACGCTTATGCACTTATGGCAGGTAAATACGATGTCCACACCAATTTTACCTATTCATTCCAAAGTAAGGATTATGTGAATAAAGGCCGGGCGGAAAGCCTGAAAGGTGAGCTGGAAAAAAATCCCGAACTGAAAGAAATTATTGCTTTACCCAAGTGAGAAAAAGGTCAGAATAATTTTTTAGAACCCCGCACGGAGACACAGAGGCACAGAGTTTATGTTTAAGTTATCTAATTACGGCTCCGTGTCTCTGTGCCTTTGCGAGAAAAAAAGTGGATAATCTGCCTGTACAGCTCTTTTGCATCGGCAACGCAATGGTGGATGTGTTTGCGGAAGTCTCTGCGGATTTCTGCAAACAATTTGCCCTGACTTTGCCTGTTCAGCATGTCGATCATAAAACGGCAGCGACGATTCTGGAAGCATTGCCGCCCAATAAGGTAATTGTCGCTGGTGGCGGTGCAGCCAATATTGCAAAAATAGCCGCTCTATTGGGAATACAAACTGCATTTACCGGGGCTGCTGGTAATGATCATTTCGGTTCTCTTTTTAAAGAAGAACTCGGCCATGCAGGGGTTTTACTGTCCCTTGCAAAAAAGAAATCACCCACCGGAGTATTTATAAGCCTTACAACTAAAAGCAACAAACCAGAAAATGCGGAATTATCCGGATATATTATTGCTTCACCTTCGGCGGCATTGGAACTGGATGCCGAAGATCTTGATGAATCCATATTCAATAGTAAGGATGATATTCCGCGGGTACTTTTTTTGGAAGGATTTCTCCTGGACCGGGAACGGCTTGTTAACCGTATTTTGGAATTGGCAGAAAAGTACCGTCTGACATTGGCTGTTGATATGGGAATGCCGGACATTGCAGCAGAACAGGCAAAAAATATCCTACAGGGAAACTCTCCGTTTTGGGATATAAAGCTCAGGCAAGCGAAATTTCCTTTGATTGTTTTTTTTAATAAAGCGGAAGCGGAAGCATTTGCCCGGGTTTTTGACACCGGCTGGGAATCTCTTTTTATTGAGTTAAGTACGGTTCCTTCTGTTTGTATTATAGTAAAGCTGGCTGAAATGGGAGCCACGGTTTTTACAGGCGGTAAAGCTTACCATGTACAGACAGAACCGGTACAATCAGCTGAATCTACCGGCGCAGGAGACGCTTTTGCTGCGGGTTTTTTGGCAGCATGGCTCCGCGCCGAAGGGCCGCAGCAATGCTGCCGGAACGGAAACGCAGCTGCGGCAATGGTACTTAAAGCCCCCGGAACAAAAGGCTTGAATATTAACAATGGGTAGTTGACATTATATACCGATCGGTATATATTTATATTGTGGATGATAAAAACAGTGTAAAACAGACAATTGAGACACGGGCACTTGAGCTGTTTTCGGCAAAAGGTTATGAAGGGGTTTCGGTCAGTGAACTGACTGAGGCCGCAGGCATTACCAAACCGACTCTTTACTACTATTTTGGGAGTAAAGAAGGACTATTTGAGGCGGTTATTCAGTCACATTATGCCCGGTTAAACACAATAATAACGGAAAACGCCGTATATGATCCAAAACCCAGGTCGTATCATGAAGATATTTACAAAACACTAACAAATCTTACAACAGCTTATTTTATCTTTGCACGGGAAAATGAGTCTTTTTACAGAATTACCCTGGCAAACCTGTCTATGCCATGTTCGTCCGTGGTTTTTAATATAGTTAAAAAGTACCATTTTACGCAATTTGACATTATCGGCGGTATGTTCCGTAGCATGGCCAAAGCGCACGGCAATCTAAGGGGTAAACACAAAACGCTTACATGGTCTTTTATTGGAACAGTAAACTCGTATATAAGCCTTTGTTTTAGCGGGATTTCCGAAAAGGAATTGAGCAATAAAAGCGTAAAGGAACTGGTGCATCAATTTATGCACGGAATTTATGCCTGATTTGCGGAAAAAGCTAAAAATTTTTTTGAAAATAGATATACCTAACGGTAGGTATATTAAATGTAACAGGAGGAAATTATGAAACATACGATTAATCATTCTTGGTATAAGGAAGCTATGATTTACCACATGTATGCACTTTCGCTGGCGGATGCACCGTTCCTGAATGACTATGCCGTAACGGAACATAAGCTTGCCGGGATTGAAAAATGGATTCCTCATATTAAGGGCATGGGTTTTAATGCGGTGCTTTTTAGTCCTGTACTTAAATCGAGATCCCACGGATACGATGTAACGGATTATTTTACGATTGACAACCGTCTGGGAACCAATGCCGAATTTCAATCCCTGGTACGGTTGTTTCACGAAAACGGTATCCGCGTTATACTGGACTGCGTTTTTAACCATTGCGGCCGGGATTTTTTTGCGTTCAGGGAACTTAAGTACGGTAACCCGGAGTACGCGGACTGGTTTTCCGGTGTTGATTTTGGCCGCCAAAGCCCGTTGGGCGATCCTTTTATGTATAACACCTGGAGCGGGTATTATGAGCTTCCAAAATTTAATTTGCAGAATATTTCTGTACAAAATTACCTGCTTGATGCCGCACGGTTTTGGATTGATTCTTTTGATATAGACGGAATGCGGCTTGATGCGGCTGATGTACTGGATTTCGGTTTTATGGCCGAACTGCGCAGCGTTACAGAAAACCGAAAGAACGATTTTTGGCTTATGGGCGAGGTTGTACACGGCGATTACAGCAAATGGGTAAATGCTTCGGCATTGCACAGCGTTACCAATTATGTTTTATACAAGAGCTTGTTTTCCAGCCATAACGATAACAATTTGTATGAACTGGCATACTGTCTGCAAAATGCGGTTCCTGATAACGGACTGCCGCTGTATTCGTTTTTGGACAATCACGATCAAAGCCGTATTGCGAGTAACACCAATCCAGTACATTTAAATACATTATACACGCTGCTTTACACACTGCCCGGTATTCCGTCCGTGTATTACGGCAGTGAATGGGGTTTTCGGGGAATTAAGGAAAACGGTTCAGATAATAATCTGCGTCCGTATATAAACATAGAAAACCGGATGACTTACAGTACATGGCTGACGGGTCACATCAGCGCGCTTGCACAAATAAGACAAAAGGAAAAAGCGTTAAAATACGGTAACTATAAGCAGATTTATCTGGAATATAACCGTCCTTTTATTTTTGAGCGTTCATGTGAAAACGAAAAAATATATGTGGTTGTTAATATTACCGGTAACAATGAAGTTGTAAAATTATGCGATTTTTACAGTTTTGGCGGCGAGTTTTATGATTTGTTGTGCAAAGAGCAAATTGTTGCTTCCGGTTACATTCAAATAAAACCGCATTCAGCCCGGATATTAAAAGAAAGGATTTGCTGCTGACGCATTGTACATCAACTTCCGATGGATTACTCATTTTCCTTTGGTACCCGGTGTTCCGCATCCTCCAGAGCGCGTCTGAACTGTGTTTCATAGAATTCGCGATACACACCGTTAAGTTCCAAAAGCTCTGCATGGCTGCCGCGTTCCACAAGAGAACCGCCGGATACCACAAGGATTTCATCGCATGCCATAATTGTGCTGAGCCTGTGTGCGATAACAAGGCTGGTTTTTCCTTTAAGCAGAGGCTCTATTGCGTCCTGGATCAGGCTCTCCGATATTGAGTCTAGAGCGCTTGTTGCCTCGTCCAATATAACAAGGCCGGGATTTTTGAGTATAACCCGCGCTATCGACAGACGCTGGCGTTCACCGCCGGACAGCTTTATGCCCCGGTTCCCTACTTCTGTTTCATAGCCGCCGGGAAGCGATACAATAAAATCGTGAATATTGGCCTCGCTGCACGCCTTGATGATGCTTTCTTCAGCGGCGCCGGGTGCGGCGTATAATAAATTTTCCCTTATCGTACCGTTAAAAAGGTAGGTATCCTGCGTAACGAGTCCTATATTGGAACGCAGCCAGCGCAGGTCAAGATTCCTGATATCGTGACCGTCAAGCAGTATCTCTCCGCTTACTATGTCAAACAGACGAGGCAGCAAATTTATTATGGTGGATTTGCCTGATCCAGACGGGCCAACGATTGCCACTGAGCGCCCCGGCTTAACGGTGAAGCTGATATCACGGAGCAGCGGCGCATCCTCATTATAGTGGAAGTATACGTTTTTATATTCGACAAGGCCTTCCATTCTGCCGGGCAATACTGCGCCGGGCTTGTTTTCTATTTCTAGGGGCATATCGTAGTATTCGAATATGCGTGAGAATATCGCCATCGATCTGACAATATCAACCTGCATATTAAGGAGCATGTTCACGGGCCGGTACAATCTTTCCAGAAGCGCCACCATGACCGTTATGCTTCCGACCGTAAGGTTTGTATTGCCGTATTTCAGCAAGAGCAGTCCGCCCACAAGGTAAATCACCATAGGCCCCGTACTTGTCAGTATCCCAAGTGTTGCCCTGAACCAGCGCCCTGCCATTCTCTCTTTTATGTTCAGGCCGGTCATTTCACCGTTTACTTTCTCGTATTTACCGTATTCTGAGTTTTCCATCGTAAAGAGTTTTACCAGCATCCAAAGGATACGGCAATCAGCTTTACAAGCATATCCAGCCTGCCGCCAATAAGCCCTTCGTCGACTATCCTGCCCAAAAGCAGCGAAGGCATCAGCGAAAGCCATGATGAGACGAATATGCAGACTACCACAAACACCAGTCTTGGCCAGTACGGCAGCAGGTAACCTAAAGCCCTTTTTACCAAAGACCAGGTGAGTTTAGGAGCGTTCTTCTTTTCCTCTTCTGTGATCGGCTGCGCCGGACCGCGCCCGCCGCCCCTTAAGCCGGGTGTTGGCATGGTGTTATTATATCACACTATCAGCCATTCCAGTACATTCAGCTGTTTTATCCCATTGTGTGAAACCGGCGGATTATAGTCGCGGGTAAGTAAAAATTTTGAATGATGATCATGTATTGCCTTCAGGGGGGCAAGTTCCCGTGCAAGCATTTCGGCTCCGCGGACGGTTTCCGACACCTGATAATATTCAGTACCGTCCTGCCCTTCCGTTACGAAGTCAACTTCTTTTTCACCGACTTTGCCAATATAAACTTTGCGTTTACGGCGCAGAAGTTCTAAAAATACAACATTCTCCAATATATGCCCGGTATCGGCCGGTTTGTCGCCAAGCAGGAAACGGCGAAGCCCCATATCGACCAGATAGTATTTGTTGAGCGTTTTCAGCAGTTTTTTTCCTTTTACATCATATCTGTCTGCGCGGTACAGGATATAGCTGTCGCGGAATGCATCAAGGTAGCTTTCAACGGTAAGCGGCAGAATTTTAACTCCATCGGAAGTCAGCATATCGCTTATCCTCTTTATGGATGTCTGTGAACCTATGTTATCCGCCATAAATTTAATGACACGCTCCAAACGTCCGGTTCCTTTTATGTTTTTATTCTCGATAATGTCTTTCAGCACTATGGTGTTATATATACCGGAAAGATAATCGTAAACCTGCTGCTTTTTCCCTGTCATATTTGTAACATACGGAAACGAACTGTATTCCAGATAATGGGAATATAACTCGTCTGCTCTGCGTAAATCAGGATATGCAGAAGCATACTCCTTTAGGGACAATGGAAATATATGGATTTCAACATAGCGGCCGGAAAGCAGAGTCGCCCACTGGCCCGATTGCATTTTGGAATTGGAACCTGTCAGATACAGGTCCACGTTCTTTTTTATAAAAAGGCCGTCCGCCGCCCTCTGAAAATCTTTTACGTTTTGTATTTCGTCGATGAATATGTAATTCATCTTTTTGGATAACAGACGGGCGCTTACAAAATCGTAGAGCTTCTCCCAGTCCAGAAGAT
>WRIX01000007.1 GCA_009782495.1 Treponema sp. | reverse complement strand
CGGGGAATAATGGGAATGGAATTTGAAGCCGATGAGGACTGGAACGATGAATGAACGGGAGTTAATGACAGCAAAGCTGTTTTTTAATGCCGCATTTCCGGTTATGCAGGTTGTTCTCGACGACGATCCGGCAATGAAGGCCAAGTTCCAGAATGTGCAGGCTACCGTTCAGATTTGCGCAAAAGAAGGGAACGAGCTGATTGCAAGTCACCTGGTGTTTGACCGCGGCAAAATAACCGTAAACCAGGGGCCGGCTGCTTCGCCTGATATTACTTTGAGCTTTGGTTCTCTTGTAAAGATGAACACCATGTTCAGGGGCGGCGCAGCGCTTCCTTCGATCAAAGGGTTTTTAAAATTGGGATTGCTGATTAAAGTATTCAGCCTGCTTATGTCGCTGATGCTGATGTCGCCGAAAGCAAAACCAACGGATCCGGTTAAGCAAAAGCTTAAAGTAAAGATGAGCCTTTATATGGTAACAAGGGCGTTGTCTACCTATAACAAACTGGGGAACCCCGAAATGGCTGAATGGTGCAAACGCCAGCCTGACCGCATCTATCAATTTATCGTAGACGGCTATTCAAAAGACGGAGAGACAGCCGAACCGGCAATAGCCTGTTATCTGCGGGTTAAAGCGGGAAAATCAAAGTCCGGCCACGGAGTGTATACCAGGCGCAGTCCTTTTGTACTGTTTCATTTTTACAGTGTAACAGGCGCCATGAAGGTATTGCTTAAGGAAGTAGCTTTTGTCGAGGGTGTCGAAAAGGGATGTGTGGAAGTAGTCGGTTCGCCGGAATACGCTATGGGCATTAACGATTTTATGTCAGTTTTGCAGGGAATGATGACGTAATTTTCTGTCTTTATTCGAAAGTTTTGTATAATACCCCGCGGCTTGCCGCGGGGTACCTCAATGAAATTCTTTTATATTACCAGGTAATATTATATGTACAAGTTTCCGCACCATTGGAACGGCACTCTTTGGTATCATCATGTTTTATCAGTGCAGCCGGTTGAAATTTATGCGCCATTGCAGTAATGATCCCGTGATCAAATGCGCACGGATAGGGGTTGTGGCTTACGCTGACGATCTGGTTCTTCCCGAAACGATCCTGCTCGTAACCGTAATGACCGATTCCTTCAGTCATGGTTCCGGTATTAATGTCAAAAAGCAGCTCACCTTTTTTTCGATGGTTCAAATGATACGCAATGTCAATTGCTTTAATTGCGGTATCTATATCTACAACCCAGGGCGGAAATTGCGCATTTTCCGGCACAGACAAACCAATCCTGTAGAGCACCCGGTCGCCTATCTGTTCCGCTATATTTTTAAACGCTTCAAGCCATGCGTGCTGAGGATACCAGCCGTCCATATCTATGCGTAATTCTTTATTTACCACTGTCCCGATGTTGACTCTGCTGAAGTAACGCCGTGATAAATTTGTAAAATACCCCAACCCGGCAATAACAGAATAGACGGTTGATCCGTTCACCTCAATATCAGGTTCAAAAACTTTATACTGCATTATCGTTCCTTTGCGCTTCTTCATGAATTTGCCCGGTGTGTTCCGCCAAGGTTGAAATGCCTTTGGTTATTTTTTTGGTTACCGACTCCACATCTTCAATATTGTCCATCAGTGTATTGATAGACTTGCTGATATCAGCGGTTTCTGCTTCCAAATCGGTTACACCGGAGAGAATCAGAGAACTTGAGGCTGTTATTTTTCCCGCTTCATCACGAACTTCGTTTGTAACTTCCTTTATTTGATGAGTTGCTTGAAGAATCTGAGCGCTGCCTGTTTCCTGTTCATTCATAGCGTTACGGATCGTCTGCTCCTGGCTGCGAGCTTGATCAACAAGAACGGAAATTTTTTCAAATTCGTTCTGGGATTGTCCGGCAAGGGCGGTAACGCTGGCAATCTCATTTTGCAGATCTTTCAATATTTTAGTGATATATTTTCCCTGTGTCGAAGAATTTTCCGCAAGTTTTCTTATCTCGTCAGAAACTACCGCAAAACCCTTACCGTACTCGCCGGCATGAGCCGCTTCTATGGCGGCGTTCATGGCAAGCAGATTGGTTTGAGCCGCTATTGTCTGAATCATTCTGTTTGCGTCCTGCAGGCCCTCGGAATCCTTGACCAGTGTTTTCATAATTTCAGTTACCTTTTGAATTCCTGCAGTGCCTTCATTTGAGGCTGAAAGGAGCGCGTTCATTACCTTGTTGTTTTCAGCCAATATGTTCGAAACCGAAATAATACTGGCGTTCATCTGTTCAACAGCGGAAGATGTCTGGCTGACCGCCGCCGCTTGTTTATCAATCACAGAGTCCAGAGCATTAATATTCCGGTTAATCTGTTTTGTCTGCTTAAAAATATCCGAAACCGACACGACATGGTTAATCGCCCGTGAAATGCAGGCGAGAAAAGTTTTGTCCATATCCGCAGTTATCTTTACCGCTTCATCTGCCGGTTTTACCAGCTCGTTTACGGCTGTTTTCAGAGTTCTGGTTTTTTCTGAAATAGAGCCTGTTCGGGAAATACTTGCCTGTTCCTCATCTTTTACCGCAAGGGGCGGCGCCTCTTTATTTTTAAACAAATATTTTAACATAAATTTTACCTTTTATTTCTTACATTATCGGACAAAATCAATCATTTTACAAGATATTTTATTATTATCTATCCAAAATAATCCAAATATTCATTTGGCTTTATACCATTTTCTCTAAATATTGCTTCACAATGTCCGGCATGATACATTATATGTCTTATTTGACCTGTTATATTTTCAAAATTATTTATCTTAAATATTGCAAAGGGCATTTTTAACCAATCATCGTCTTTTCCATTAAACCATTCTTCAATGGTTTCTTTTGTTTCATTGCATAATTGAACAACGTTTGCTTTAGTTAACATTATTTCAGGATCATTTTCAAATTCTGAATATATTTTTTTACCATTAAAAGTTGAAAACTGGGGCATTATTTCCAATTTATCTTCTCTTAACCAACCATGTGTTCCAGCAAAAGCATGAACCAATTGCTGCCAAAAAACATAACCAGAAACTTTTTTATTCCATAATTCATCGGGACAATTCTCGATTATTTTTTCCAACATTGAATATGAAACTAAAAGTTGAGTCTTTAATGAATTTAATATTATATTATTTTCCATTATTTAATCCTCCAAAATAATTTCTTCATATATTATATCTTATCTATTTATTGAGAATATACACAATCATATCTTATTTTTTTATATTTTTCAGAAAAATGTTCTGTATATTTAAACCCATATTTTTTATAAAATATTATTGCATCATCATCAGTTGATAATATTATTGTCTTGTGTTTCATTTTTATAAAATCCATTAATTCTGTCCCTAATTTTTTACCTCTATATTCCGGATGAATTCCAAAATGTAACACTTCTATATTTTCAATATTATTCTGAATTCCTATTATTCCAACTAATTTTTTATCCAAAAATAAGCCATATAATGTCTTTTCAGTATTTTGATTATATTCCAATAAAATATTTTCTATATTGTCTTTGGTTGGGTAATAAACAATATCCTCAAAAACTTCAAATATTTCATTGAAATTGTTTTCATACTTTAATTCAATAATATTCATCAGCCCGCCACATCGGAATAAATTCATATAATTCTTTAAACCCAATTTCCTGCATTTTTCTTCTCCTTTAGTTTATTATATTTTTTAAATTTTCTTTTGTCAATATTCCGGATCAATTTAATTGAACTAGAACTTAACATCCCGGCTGTATGCGAATCTCCAATATTACTTCACGATGATATGCACATTTTTCACAATACCTAACGCGCTGGTAAAACTTTCCAGTCCGCCTGAGACATTCCCGTTTGAGCCGTCAACCGAGCCGTAGCCTATTGGAACAAGAGGTATGCGGCATGGAACGCCTGCGGTAAATTGTGTGTGATATATCAATGAGGGTTGACCGTTATCACCTGAATTGTCTTTAGTCCAATAATCGTTGTAATCAAAGCTGTGGTTTACTTCGAGATATATGTTGTATGTATCTCCATTGATCAATAAACCGTTGTCAATTTTTGCTTCAACAGAATCTTTTGGCGTAGCCGTGCTTACGGTGTCAATATCGTCGGATGATTCATTATTCTGCTGTTTGTGGTTCCAAACCGGCAATGCTTCAGGCCGCCCTTCTTTTGGAGAGCTTCTCCAATTCTTTTTGGCGCTCCGGGTGGTAACCGTTATGGTCGCTATATACCGCCCCTCTGCATCTTCAATCCATGCGGCAATTTGTGGTGTTTTCTTAATAGAGAAAATAAAAACTTTCATATTACCAAGCCAATGCTCGCCGCCTTCAATAATGAGTTGCGTTGAATCTGAAATAATTGATTGAGTGTTTTTCCCTTCTGTGTTGCACCCAACACAGCCAAAAAATATAACCGCAAAAATAGTTAAAACCAGCTTTTTCATAATTGCTCCTTAGCAAATTGTAATGACACGCCTACTGACGCGTACGTTTTTCCACTTCCATAACCTAAAGGGTATTCAGGGTAGTTACTGTTTCTCGCCAGGCCATAGTAGTTGTACCCAATCTCTGCATAGGCGCGTAACGTCGGTGTAAAATTATAACTACCGCCAATATTTGCTCCGCACATTATACCGCCGGAAGTTGAACCTTTGTCCATATTGGAACCCCATAACCCGAACGCCCAACCTATCTTTCCAAAAATGATATTAAAAAGAAAAGTATTATTGGCATACTCTATTGCGGCGGCCGGTACGATAAACGCAATTGAAAATAATATGCCGAAAATAATTTTTTTCATAAACTCCATCCAAATTATTATTTGTGTTTATGCCGATTCTTGCTTGATAACGATGTCAAAAGTAAATCAATCATTTTATTGGTAAAATCCAAACCGCCTCGCTTCGTCCAGTACTGCGGGAGGGTACGGTTAAGGAGTACCGCTTCAATCGCGCCCCAGAGAGCGGCTATACACAGGCTTACGTTCAATAGGGTGTCTTTGCTGTCTGATAGTCCCGCCTCTACCGCTTTGTCTAATAAGACTTTTGCAAAAAAATAACTCTGATAATACTTGTTCATTTTTTCGGGGTCTTCCCGAATATCCGCTTTAAGCCGTCCCATTACCAAAAGGGCTATCCGTGGGTTGGTAAAAGCCCAATCCCTGAACGCTTCAAACCCTATTCTGGCTTCGTCAAGGGGGTTCAGTTTTCTGCTTTGTTTCCCCTGCCGCCGGTGGTATTCCCAAGTTTTTTTCGTTACCTGTCTGGAGATGAATTTATCCATTTTTTCAACACAGCAGAGTTTTACCTCCGTAAACAGGGCTTCCTTGTCTTTGTAATAATAGTAAAGACTGGTAGCCGTTACCCCGCAGGCTTTGGCAATATCCCTTGTGGATATTTCTTCCGGCTCTTTTTCCAGCAATAATTCAAGAGTTTTCTCCCTAATTCGAGGGGCTAAATCAGTTTCAGGTTTTCCCATGTTTTTTCTCTCCAGTTACTTAACACTGTTATATTAACGATGTTAAGTAAAGTTGTCAAGAGGTTTTTTGATTTTTTTCAGTGAGGAAACACTATTTTCCGTAATAAAAATTAAAAAAACGGAAAATTCTTCGCATAAAAAATCGCCATAATATAATTTTTTAAAAATATCTCAGCAAATCAAAGCAATACGCAGGTTTTTGCCCTATTTGAAGCAGGAGGTTACTATGAAACGATCTTTTTATTATCAGGTTTATGTACTTTTCCTGATACTGCTTCTGTCAGGTTGTTCCTTTGCGCAATCGGAAACAAGTGCAAACCATCTTACTATCGTCAGCTGGAATGTTCAAAACCTGTTTGACGGAACCGATAATGGCTTTGAATATGACGAGTTTAAAAACGGTACCGGCTGGAATAGCGAAAAATACCAGGCCAGACTCCAAAGTATAACAGCAGCGCTGAAAGGTGACAGCCGACTAAACCCGGATATTCTTGCTTTAATTGAAGTGGAGAACGAAGGCGTTATACTGGATTTGGCAGACAGTTCATGCTTGAATTACAAATGGTCCTTCTTTGCCGGTACCCCGGTCTATCCTGCCGATACCTGGCAGGATGATGATTCGTTTCAGTCTGTTCCCATTGGCATGGGAGTGCTGAGTGCTCTGCCTTTTATCGAAACCAGGGTTCATTCATTCCATTTAGAGAACAGCAGTATACCGCGGCCTGTTGCGGAAGTATGGGTTGATACAGGATCCGGGCCGCTGGTGCTGTTGGTCTGCCATTGGAAATCAAAACTCGGAGGAGAGAAAAAAACCGAAAGCCTGCGGCGGGCAGGATCGGCGCTGATTGCAAGGCGGCTTGCCGAAATCGAAGCGGAAAGAGCGGGAACACCGGTGATTATTTTGGGAGATTTAAACGAGAATTATGATGAATTTTCCCGTATTGGGGCTGCTTATCCCTGCGCTCTGCTTCCGGACACTGAAGAAGCGGCGGCGCTGATACAGAAAGCTCCGGCAGGCGTCCGATCGGATTTTAGGGACTTTCTTGTTTTAAGCAGAGAAAAGCCGCCCAAACCGAATTTCTTTACAGCGTCCGGAACATCGGTTTATTCACCTTGGTATGAATTGGAAGAAGGCCTATTGGAAACCCAAAGTAATAGTGCGGGTTCCTATTATTACAAGGACGAATGGGAAACCATCGATCATTTTTTGCTTAATTCTGCATTGTTCAATGGGCATGAATTAAGTTACGGATACTTCCGGGTGCTCTCTGAACCGCCTTTTGCCAATGCAGCCGGTCATCCAAATACCTACAATCCGCGCACCGGTAACGGCCTTTCAGATCATCTGCCGATTGTGTTGATCCTTAACAAAAGACAGTAGCAGGTTTTTCAGTTAGTATTGCAGTTTTTGGACTTGGTCCAAAAACTGCAGTGTTATTTTTAACCGCCGGTTTATAAATGACGCTTTATCTGAAACCCCGGTAGTAGACCCGAACTTGTTTATACAAACCTTCACCTTCACTTTTGGTTTCCACATCGGAAATATCGTTCAGGGTTGTATGAATAAGCCGCCGGTCAAAAGGATTCATCGGTTCCAGTAAAATTGAACTTCTGCTTTCACGTACCTTGTCTGCCACAGTATATGCCAGCCGTACAAGCGATTCTTCCCTTCGCAAACGGTAATTTTCGCTGTCCAGGATGATCCTCATTTCTTCCCGGCCCTGTCTGCCCGCATAAATGTTGGTCAGAAGCTGGAGGGCATCAAGGTTCTTTCCTTTTTTACCAATCAGAATAGAGGAATATTCCGATTCGATTTTCAGTCCAAGCTTGTTTTCTTCCCGGTAGAGTACGGAAACTTTTCCCGGATAACCCATACGCTCAATAAGCGTTTCCACAAAACCGGCCATTGTTCCTTCAAAATCATCGGATGAACCGGGTTCTCTGTTTTTTCTTTCACTAGCTGCGGACTTTGAAGACCTGGGCCTTTCTTCGTTCGAAAAGTTCCGCGGCTTAACCGGAACAGATGCATCGGTATGCACCTGAATCTTTACAAAGCCTTTCTTGAACAAACCGGATCTTTGGGTTTCCAGTATTTCTACGTCAAATTGATCTTTTTCCATTCCGAGTTCTGCCGCAGCCTTGTCTATGGCTTCTTTTTCTGTTCGGCCTTCAAATTCATATATCATAATAAATACCTCTCTTAACCGTTATCAGCGTTTCTTTTTTCGCCGGGGAGCAATTACCGTATCCCGTTCTTCTTCAACCGCAGCCGTTTTTTTTGCAGCCATATATTTATTCAGTATGACCTGCTGGATCAGCGTAAATACATTGGAAAAGATCCAGAAAACCAAAAGCCCGGAAGGAACATTGTAAAGTATAAAGAAGAACATTATCGGCATAACGTATAACATAATCTTCATTGATGGATTACCCTGTTGTTCGGGGGTTCTTGTGGCCGCACCGTAAAGCAACTGGGAACCAACATAAATAAAAGGAAGAAGCCTGAGGCTGTCCCAGCCCAAAAGCGGTAAAGGCGTCCCAAACTGCATAACCGATTCAGGCAGAGAAAGGTCGGGGATCCAGCCCGGAATAAACATGGCGCCGCGTAAATCAAAATGATTATTAAACAGGTTGTACATGGCAAAAAGCAATGGCATTTGGATTAATAAAGGAAGACAGCCGGACATGGGATTATGGCCTTCCTTTTTGTAAAGCGCACCAAGCTCTGCATTCATCTTTGCGGGATTATCCTTGTATTTTGCCTGAAGTTCCTTGATCTTGGGGGCAAGCGTCTGCATCTTAATGCTCATTTCGGAACTTTTTTTGGTCAGAGGGAACAGCAAAAGTTTAACCATCAGGGTAAGCAGTATGATCGCTCCGCCGTAATTATGAACAAGTTTATAACATACTTTAAGGAGCCACTTAAGAAGCGTTTCCAGAGGACCCAGGATTCCGCTTGTACTTGCAGCTTTTGTAAAGTCCAGTTCCCGAAGCCTGAAGCTGTTGTCCCCTGTATCATAACGTCCCAGGTTGTCCTGGTTTTTGGGACCCAGATAAAAATGAAACACATCGCTGTTTGCGGCAGTGGATAAGGGAGGCCGTGTTAAGTACATACGTGAAGCGGAAGGGATCCCCGGCTCGCTTCTGTCGGAAAAGGTAAGCGTGTACGAAGTATCGGGTATAACAATGGCAGTAAAGTACTTGCCGGCAATTGCCGCCCAGGTAAAGCGGGAATCTACAGGAGTGTTTAATTTAACATTATTCCGCTTTCCATTAACAAGTGAATAATAATGGCGGTATTCATAGCGGTTGTCGAGCTTTTGGAAACCCGGTCCGATTTGGGGGCCAAAACCCAGGGTATAGGCGGCATTGCCGAAATTGAGCGGCGTTGTCCCTGAAACCGAAACGGCAAGCTGGAACATATATTCTCCGTTTCTGAATTCATAACGCTTCGTCAGAGTAAAGGTTTCCGTACTGCCCGCCATGAGAAATTCCCGGGAAAATTCCACGGAAAGCGGCGAAGGACGCGATACTCGAAAATTTACCGCCGCAGGCTGAGCGTCAATTCCGCCGAAAGCAATGGTAAAAGCGTGGTTTTCCCTTTCCTGTCCGTTTTCAAAAACAGACGGAAGAATCATCTCTACCATCTCGCCGTTATCGCTGTGTTCTTTAAGCTTAAAGGAAACCAAATCTCCGCCAACACTGCTTAACACTGCTCTGATAATATCCGTTTCTATAGTGATCCGCTCTTCTTTTTCCGGAACGGGAGGCGTTGTTTCCGCCGAAGTTTCTTCAGTTGAAGCATCGGAAAGCGCAGCATCCTGCACTTCTGTTTGGACATCTTCAACAGGCTGTACTGCGGAAGGTTGTACAGTTTGAACCGGAGTAACCTGAACCGGAGCTTCTGTTTCCGTACTCTGGCCTGTACCCTGTTCCGCTTCCGGCGGAAACAGCTTAGGCTGAACAAAAAGCAGCCAAACAAAAATTATTACAGAAGATAAGACAACTGCCAGTAATGTATTCTTTTCCATATTACATAAAATCCTGTTGGTTGAGCTTTTTCAAAACTCTGGTAGTCCTGAAAAAACTTTGATTATAATACCGGATCATAGCCGCCCTCATGAAGTGGATGACAGCGAATAATCCGCTTTAGAGCCATATATAAACCCTTCCATACTCCGTACTTTTGCACCGATTCACCGGCATAATGCGAACAACTCGGATAATAGCGGCACCTGGGCCGGAGATAAGGAGAGACAGCTTTTTGATAAAACCAAATTAAAAATAAAACCAATTTTTTGATCATTATTCCTCTTGGCGAATCATTCCCGCCTTTTTAAAAAGGATTTTTAGCTGCACAGCAGTTTCCGAAAACTCAGCCCTCTGTTTTGAAGGAGGTCTTTCCGTTCTGGGGTAGATTAGAAAAACCAAATCATAGCCGGTTTTAAGTCCGCCCTTCATTAAACGATAAGCCTCCCGTACAAGCCGCCGCCTCCGGTTTCGCTGCACCGCATTTCCGTATTTCCGTGTAAAAGTAATGACGATACGGTTATTGGATAATTCATTAGCCAAAAAAAACAGCTTGATTCCGGAACAACCGACTGTCCGTCCTTTTTTAAAAACCCCGGTAATTTCAACCCTTTTCTTCAGATGCTCTTCGCTTCTGAATCTGCCGCTGTCTTGTTTTTCCGGCAATAGAACCGGCATACTCTGCCGGGCAAACGAATGTTCGCGGCACGAACAACAGTCTGCACGGTTCTCTTCCGGTGAAGAACTGCTAATAGGGTTTCTTTTCGTCAGCAACGGAAAGTTTGTACCGTCCCTTGGCCCTGCGGCGCTTTAATACAAGCCGCCCTCCCTTGGTCTTCATTCGCGCCCTAAAGCCAAATTTGCGGTTCCGTTTTACTTTACTGGGCTGATAAGTCCGCTTCATGAGAACAACTCCTCTATATTCAGGAAACCGCCGCCCTTCCAAAGGGGAACCTTCGCTTACCAAGGCTCGCTCTGTGGAAAATACCGGACGCCGGGTCCACTGGATTCATACCTGTACTTTTATTATTCACGGAATCGGAAAAAGGTCAATGGCTGGTCAGGGTAAAGATCGACATGGCTCCCGGACTCCCTCGAATTTCTTTTTCTTCTATATATACGATCTCTGCACCATTGGCCAGGGCTAAAGCCATTCCCCTGCTATAACCCAAAACAAAACATGAGGTGGAAAGGGCATCTGCATCCATGGACGAGACGGCAATGACAGTGGCGGAAAGGATGCCGTTTTCTGCCGGATAACCCCGCTTTCCCCGCCCGTTTTCCGTTAGTTCCAGGATATGGTGGTAATGCTTGCCATCGTCCCCGGTAAAGAACCGCTCATACATACCTGAGCTTACAACCGATATGCTCCTTTCCAGTTCCAGGATCCCCAAATAATTTCCGCGTTCGGCGGCAGGATCCTGTACTCCGACATTCCAGGGCTTTCCGTTGTCCTTCTTTCCCCATACATAGACATTCCCGCCCAGGTTAATGACAGCCCGCTTAATGCCCGCTTCCTTCAGAATGGAAACAAGGTCATCGGCAGCATAACCCTTGGCAATAGCGCCCAAATCCAGAGCCATCCCCTTTTTTTTCAGGAAAGCTGTTCCGGCAATAGGTAAATCTTCCTTAATTCCTGCGGTTAACTCCAGTTCTTTCCAATTAACCAGCGCCAGGGCAGCGGCAATTTCCATGTCCGGCGGAATACGGGCATACTCCGTACCTATACCCCACAGTTTTACCAGAGGCCCTATAGTCGGATCAAAAGCGCCGTCTGTAGCTTCGGCAAAGTAAAGCGCCCGTTCCAGAACAGTAAATAATTCCGCCGAAATTTCCACTGCTTCGATGCCCGCATTCCGATTAACTCCGGCTAACTCCGAATCATCCCTGTTTGCACTGAAGATCTTTTCCAGCTCCTCAAGCCGTGTAAAAAGCTTATTGTACAGGGCCGGGCTCCCGTCTTCAAAGAGGTCTATCCGGCAGTACGTACCCATAACAAATTCACCCTGCGCGTCAATGGAACGGTTTTTAGGTGAACATGCGGCAAGGAACATTAAGAGAATAGAATAAAGCACAGCAATGGAAAAACACTTGCGAATCACTATTATTTCAATTATCATAAATTCATGGCTGATGGCAATACTGCATTTACAGGAAGAAAAATATTTTTTATTCATCCTTCGGCTTTTACTCAAAATGAAATTATCTCCGAACTTGCCCAGCAGGAACATGAAGTCTACATAGTCAAAGACGAAGATAAACTTAAAAGGGTCTTAAAAAAATACCCCGATTCTTTCGTATTTGCAAGCATCGACGAAACGCTCTCTTCGGCAAAATGGGAAGCCTGGATTCGTTCTGTTATGGGAGATGAGGCAACCAAAGAAGTTAAAATCGGGGTACTATCCAACACCAGCAATGAAGAATCCCGTAAACTCTACCTTAATACCCTGAATGTTGAATGCGGCTTTATTCCCGTTAAGCTGGAAAAGCCAAGAGTAATTAAAACCTTGTCAGATATACTCATCGCCGGCGATGCAAGAGGCCGCCGTAAATATATCCGTGCCGATACCCGCGGCGAAACCATGACAACAATTAATGTCCCCAATAACGGCGCTTTTGTAACCGGTGAAATTCGTGATATCAGTGTTGTCGGTCTTTCCTGCGTTTTTGCCCAGGATCCGGAGCTTGAAAAAAATTCTCTGCTTCACGACATTCAGATAAAGCTCCAGAGTACACTCTTAAAAGCCGAAGGAATTGTCTTTGGTTCCCGTATGGATGAAACAGACAAGGTTTATGTCCTGGTTTTTTCCCAAAAGATCGATCCGGCAGTCAAAACAAAAATCAGAACCTACATTCAAAAAAACCTTCAATCCAAAATGGATGCGGAATTAAAGTAGCATTTTTTTTGGTATACCAAAAGACGGTGATTTTATGCTAAGCTTGTAGCAGATGCCGAAACCATTGATAATAGCTCTTGTTGTTTTAGGTATTATAGTTTTTCTCTGTATTCTGGCAGGAATGGGAATTATGTGGCTTTCTTCCAGGGAATACAAACCTGCCGATTGGGAAGCGGTAGAGGTTACTCCTGTCCTTTCACAGCGGCCGGTCCGTTTTCAGCCTATAGAACTGTATTCCTGGAATATTGGTTATGCTTCACTTGATGCAAAACAGGATTTTTTTATGGATGGGGGCAACGGAGTCCGTCCTGCCTATGCAAGAAGTGTAGAGGAAAATATGTGGGCTATTCAGGCTTACTTTTCGGCTGTTGTCCCGGATATTATCTTTTTACAGGAAGTTGATGTTAATTCCAGGCGTTCTTATGGGGTAAATCAGGTTGAATATTTTTCCGAAACCTGGAAAGGATCTTCCGCTTTTGCCCTGAACTTTAATTGTCCCTTTGTTCCAGTTCCCTTTCCTCACTTTATCGGAAAAGTAGAAAGCGGCCTTCTTATCCTTAACAGTTACGGGGGCACTGCAGAACGGATAAGCCTTCCCTCATCCTTTCCCTGGCCGGAACGTATCGCCCAGTTAAAACGCTGTCTCCTGGTACAGCGCATTCCCGTCCAGGAAAACGGGAACAGCAACAACAGCGATTTTACTCCCCCGCCAGGTGCAGAACTGGTATTGGTAAACCTTCACATGGAAGCCTACGATGCAGGCGGCGCGGGCCGTATAGCACAAACCAGAGTTTTGGCCGATTTCCTGAAAGCGGAATATGCCAGGGGAAATTATGTCGTAGCCGGAGGCGATTTTAACCAGGTATTCCCTGCCCTGAAAGATGTATTTCCCATACAAAAAAATCAATATTTTACCCCCGGCGTACTGGATGATTCCCTTTTTGGAGAAGACTGGATTCTTGCCGCCGATCCTTCCGCCCCAAGCTGCCGTTCACTCGACAAACCTTACGAAGGCAGCCGCGAAGGTCATGAGTTTTATATTATAGACGGCTTTATACTTTCTCCGAATGTCGAGCTGATTTCGATTCAAACCCAGGACATGGACTTTAAGAATTCCGACCACAATCCGGTTAAGTTGACATTTAGTCTAAAGTGAAGAAATTTAGACCCTGAAAAACAAAAAAAGTTGCAAAAATTCGATTTTTTACCTCGACATTAAAGGTTTTCTATGTCATGATTAAATTATGTTAAACTGGAATGAATATACAGCCAATAGGCCCGATTTTGCGTATCCGAATTTTATTGCCCTGCTTGACGACATTGAAAGAAAGTATGGTGAAAAAACCGCTATTTTTTACCGTTCTGCCAAGCAGGCCGATTTTACCCGCTGGTCTTTTTGTTTTTATGCCGCAGAGTGCCGCCGCATAGCCCGGGGATTGATTGGGGCAGGGATCCAAAAAGGAGACAGGGTTGCTATATGGGCGGAAAACCGTCCGGACTGGATGACCGTTTGGATGGGTACAGTCATTGCCGGTTGTACCATCGTTCCCATCGACTACCTGGTGAGTGACAAAGAATGCAAAAATATTGTCGATATTACCGGGGCAAAGGTTTTCTTTTACTCAAAACGGAAAGAAGAATTCGTCCAATCACTTGATCTCATTTCGGATCTGAAAATTTGCATTGATGAAGATGAAGGTATTTTTAAACGTTTTGGCCGGGATGACACAATAAATCTTCCTGCGGCAGAAAGCATTGCAGAAGACGATCCGGCATCCATCGTCTTTACTTCCGGTACTACCGGTTTTGCAAAAGGGGTAATGCTTTCCCACAAGGGAATTATCGCCAATACAAGCGCCGCCCTCCTTGCCATTCAGCCTACACAGAACGATCGTTTTGTTAATGTCCTTCCGCTTCACCATACATATCCCACTACCTGTTCTTTTATGGCGCCGATGGTGTGCGGAGCAGGAACTATCATCGTCGAAAAGCTTGTCGGCAAAGTGGTTATTGATGATATCCGTGATGCCGAAGGAAGGCTGCTTATCGCCGTTCCCTTGCTTTACGATAAGGTTAAGGATGCGCTTGAGGCAGGGCTTAAAAAACTCCCTGCTCCGGTAAGGCTGATAATTAATATACTGCGAAGTATTTCCCTTGCCCAGGCAAAGAAAAGCCGTGTACGTTTTGGACGGGTAATGCTGAAATTTATCCGGAAAAAAGCCGGTTTAAGCAGCATTAACATTATGGTTGCGGGCGGCGGTCCCCTGAACCCTGTTACGGCGGATTTTTTTGAATCGCTTGGTTTTAACATCTTTCACGGTTATGGGATGAGCGAAAACGGCCCGCTGATAAGCGTTGGAACTCCGGGTTTTAAGAACAATGTTTCTGTGGGATTACCGGTTAAATATACGGAAGTAAAAATTCTTGATCCCAATGAAGATGGAATCGGAGAAATAATTGTTAAATCTCCGTCACTCATGCTGGGGTATTATAACAACCCCGAAGCCACCAAAGAAGTTTTTACCGAAGACGGCTGGCTTTTAACCGGAGACCTGGGCTGGCAGGACGACAGGGGCTTTGTTTACATAAGCGGCAGAAAGAAAAACCTGATCGTCAGCTCCGGCGGTAAAAACATTTATCCCGAAGAAATTGAGCAATACTTTAACAGCTCCCGTGTGGTAGGAGAAATTCTTGTTCTGGGCCGAAAAGATCAAACCGGGGGTGAACATATCTTTGCTGTGGTTGTACCTAACCGTGAAACCCTGTCCGCCGATCATCCCGGTGCGATAAAGGGCGAAGGGGAATTAAGTGATGAGGGAGAAAAGCTGATCTACACTTTGGTAAAAAAAGAAATAGAACAGATAAACCGGGGCCTTCCGGTCTATAAAAAAATTGCCGACTTTGCCCTGCGTCACGAGGAATTTGAAAAGAACGCCCAGAAAAAAATACGACGCTTTCTTTACAAGAATTACGAGAAAGCGTAATTTATACGTATGCTGTCTTTTTTAGCAACCGATAAACCCTTTCAGGTTGGCTTTTTGGTAGAAGACCTGGAAGTGTGCATACGCTCTTACAATGAACGCTTTGGCATTTCCGGCTGGCAGGTTTATACCTACGGTCCGGCAATTTTAAGCCGCATGATCTACCGGGGAGAAAACACCTCCTACTCAAGCCGCATTGGGCTTAACTATATTGGCAGTACCCGTATAGAACTTATTCAACCCCTGGAAGGAAAAACAATCTTTACAGAATTTATCGAAAAACACGGCTACGGTCAGCATCATCTGGGGATTTATGTTGATAACATTAAAGCCGCCATAGCCGAAGCAGAGGCCGCAGGTTTTAAAGTAATTATGGAAGGCGGCGGCCACGGTCTGGACGGCGATGGGTTCTATGCCTACCTGGATACCGAAGAAACACTGGGAACCACTTACGAATTGATTGAACGGCCCGCACGGAGAAGAACGCCGGAAATGGTATTGTAAGTTGAGCCTGGTATAGAAAATACCTGTAATAATAAAGCAAAGGGAAGTTTTTAGATCAAAGAGCAATTAATAATTAGCAAAGAGTAAGCAGTGCCATTTGGACTGGACCTCTTCTCTACTGTTTTATTCCATTCTTCCATATGAACGACCGAACGCTATACTCACGTAGCTCGCCAATTGTACCGAGTACTTGAATATCCAAATTCTTCTGGATATAATCCTTAGAAAGGAGTAGAGTGTCAATCGCCAGAAAAATTGAGCAGAAATTATAATCAGTTTTGACTATTTTTGATCCGGGTTTTTACGGGATATAGTGGGATATTCTGGACTTTCAGTGCTGTCAAGAATAGGAATATCCGCTAAAGTATGGCAAGAAATATAGCTTATTAATTCTGATTTTAGAATGTCTCCAGATGAGGTAAGGGGCAATTCGTTTGCATTGATCATGCGTTGGATGGTTTGTACGGAAACACCTAATACGCAGGCTGTGTCCTTTACAGATAGTTTGTTCGGTACTCCTGGGAGGAGATCAAAACCCTCAACTAGCGAGCTGTTTTCTGCATGTATTTCTTCGAGCGATTTTCCGAAGATATTCATTCAGCGCATCCTCCAAATCATCCTCTTTATCAAGGATATAGCCGGCGAGGTCCCACCATGGGACTTTATAAGCTGACCTAACTAAAATAACATCAATCTTGAATAGGGAAATAATGGTCATTAATTCGTCGTAGCTACAGTGTAGTATTCCGCACGTTTCACGGAGGGAATAAAAGTGCTTTATTCCGTATCGGGCTTTACGAACGATCTCCCGTGTAATGGAATCTTTTTCCCTTTGACCAAGCGGCCGGCGGCATTGTTGGATTTCGCTTGTATCAAACAACTCTCCCTTTGCCATAGCTATTATTCACCTTCCCTTAAAACAATCCAAAACCATCATCGTCATCATCTTCGTTCGTGAGCCCAATGACAAAAAATCCTAGTAATAAAACAATAAATACTACAGTCATCATCATACTTTCTGCCTCCGTGTAACTTTTTCTTGTTTCTCAATCCTTGAAAGAAACCCCATGACCTGGCGGAGTTCCCAATCGTTACATTTAGCCAGATCAGCCTTCCCCATTTTCCGCAGATATCCGGAAAGCCTGACCTGGTAGTCTTTTCCCAGTACCGTGCTTGCCTTAACTTTCACGGCATCGCAGAACGTTTGTCTTTTATTAATGGAACGACCGAAAGGAATTTTACTTTTAGCCATAAGAAGGTTTGAAAGGGCGGTGATAATCTTGTAATACTGATCCGGCGATGCAATATCTTTTGCGGAATCTATTCCGGCAGCCCCGGACAGCAGAAGCCGGTAATCTTCATCTGTCAGCTCCGCTTCTTTTTTCATGGCGTGGATTCTGGCCAGTTCCTTGTTGCCAATCATTATTCTTTTTCTCTCCTTTACGTAAGCTGCTTTACCAGCGCTTCGGTGATGGTCTTGATGCCGGAAGCGTTGGCCATGCGGGCCAGTTCTCCGGCTTCGTTGACGATGGTGCGGAAACCGCCGCGGGAATGCCGGGCAAGGACGGAGGCGATATCTTTGCCGATGGAAAGGCCGGCAGCCTGCATGTAATATGTGGCCACATCTATTTCGCTGGCTTCGGCGAAAAGTACGACGGGTTTCCGTATCCGGGATCGGAGCCGGGGTACCTGATCTATTTTTGCTTTAAGTCCTTCCTCACCGACAAGCAGGATGGGGAGGTTACAGCGTTCGTTGACGCCCCGGAGCATTTCCAGGACTTTAATAGGGCACTTGTCGGCCTCGTCGATAATGATAAGCCTCCGCTGGTACTTGCAGTGTTCTTCCAAAATTGTGATACACTTACTCATGGAATAGGGGCGGGTGTGAGCGACCGCATCGCAGATGTCCCGGAGTACCTGCACCAGGGTAAAGCCGTCCACAAAAAGGATGTAAGCGGCGTTGTCGTTACTACGGCAAAACCATTTTGACGTGTAGGTTTTTCCGCGTTCAGCCGAGCCTATGGCCATGCCGATTGATGATGAGAGTGTACCGTCGGGGTCTGCCAATTCGCCTGCAAGAGAATTAAAATCGGACACTGACGGCGTCATCACCATGACGTCGGAGGCTATGCGGATACAATCCTGCCCCTCTTCCGGATATCCTTTTTCGACAAGTTCCTTCATGATATCCAACTGCTTCTGTTCCCAATTCGGATATTCCATCCGGGCAATGCGGGAAACCGTTGTGCGATCCAGTCCTACGTGCCGTGCAGCGGCGCCGAAGGAAAGGCTGTTCACTTCCAAATATTTAGCCAAGTCCATGTGTTACTCCTTGATTAAGATTGATGTAGACCTTCCACCGTGTTTCTTCCTCAGGCCCCATGCGGCTTTCATAATCTGCCTTGAAAAGCCGGTCACTGTGGGAGAGGTTTTCTCCGCGGAGGATAATGTCTAAAATTGCCTGATACCGTTTGTGGGTTGTAGAAAAAACCGCTTGCCGTTTTACCTGTTCTTTTTGTTCCCTGGCCAGACGGTTGGAGACTGCTACAGCAGCGTTGAATTCTTCGTCGGACATGGACGAGATTAAGGCTGCCTTTGCGGTTTTTGTTTCCACTGCTTTTTGAACTGCTTGCTGTGCTTCGATGCGAGGCTTGTATTCCGGAGAAGTAAGAACCTTGCCGGCAGCGGCAGACGCTTCCCGGAACGATGAAGAAACGGCACGCATGTTACTCCGTTTGGACGCAAGCTGCAGTGCGACCTCTTCACTATTGAAAGGATTGATCCGTTCTTCCGGTGTAAGGTAAATTGTTTCCCCATTCCTGGGATCCACTGCCCATGCCCCGGCATCAGGATCGTCAGGGTCGTGGAACACTTCCACTTTGAGTCCCGAAAGGCCTGCAAGGTTGCTGCGGTTTTCCCGAAGCATCGCCGCAGTAAGTTCCGGGCCGACATAGTTGCGATCTGAAATCCGCACCCGGTTTCCCTTAACAATTCGCTTGTCCGATTCAAGGAAGATGTGGCGAACGTCGTTAGGGTCGAGCCAGCTTGGTTCCCATCCTTCTTTTTCCTGGGCGTACCGAAGTTCATCTAATGGTGAACGTTTTAGCCCGGCATGGTTCCGGTTTTCGTAACGGACTATAGCGTCCTTTACCTTGCCGATAAACTCATCGTAAGAAAGAATAAAACCCCGTTCTTTCTGCCATGCAAGGCGGCGTCCCGCTTCTTCATCCTCCGCCGCAGTGGCAGCGATGTCCCTGACATAACCGGGAAGCACCATATCGGAAAGCAGCACTTCCATGGTCTGGAAAAAACGTTCGACAGGTTTTGCCTTGGCGTTTTTTACCCGGGCGAACATGCGCCGGTGTTCCCGGCGCCATTCTTTGAGGTTCGGAACGGCCGCTACAACGTCTCCCTGAACATCCTCTACGGCATACTCTCCGTTTTGTGTACGGTAGAGATCGGCGCTGTCCTGGCACGACATGCCGTAGGTTTGGAGGGCGTTCACCAGGTGGTCGATCCGCGCGGAACGTTCGGCGGCGCCGTTGTCGTTATAGGTGGAACCGAATTTACCGAAACGGATTATTCCCATTTTAAGGGAACGTGCAACGGTGCGGTGATTGTAGGCGCCCGGCTCAAAGTCAATGCCATACACCAGCCGTGTCCGCATATCCAGCCAGAGGTAACACTGCGGGCGGATGTACGTGCCGTTGTAGTCTACCCAGTAATCGAAGACGTGCTGATCACCAACGATGACCTGCATGGGCGCAAGGAGGGAGAGATCCCGGGCGATGTAAAAAATATTGTCCAGGGCGCGGGAACCTCCGGACGCATAGGTAATCAGAAGGCTGTGGACGTCCCGAAGGTGGGTGTAGGCTGACTGTTCGCTTCCTACTTTAAGGCCTTTCTCCCGTGCGGCCTGGACGGTTTTGTTGTACGCGTTCCGCATGGTGCAGTGCCCCGCATCCCGCCGGATAGAAAGGTAGAACGCTTTAAGGAGAACGAGCGCCTCCGTGTCCCAGGCATAAACCTTGCGGCCCTGCCGGGGACGCTCCGGAGGCTGGTAACCGTGTTCGTCGATGTCCTGAACATACCGGCGGACGGTTGAAACGCTAAGACTGAATTTTTCGGCAATCTGTTCTTCTGCACGGAACCGCTGCAGCCCCGAAGGGCGTCGTATCCATTCCTCGTAGACTTTTACCTTTACCAGGTGCTTCCGTTCAGTCGCCTTCATCTTATGTTTCTCCTGCCGTCTCTTCATCCGCGAGATTCTCTGCAAGAATGTTGGTAACGTCATGGATCTTTCCGGTAAGGTTCGATGCCGCCGCCAGCAAATCGGGCATCTTTTTAAACGACTCTAAGTATCCATGGATAGCGCGGAACATGAGGATTTGGGAATGGAGCTGTTCCTGATCTTTGAGCTGAAACCGGCTTTTTGTTTTTGTCAGCAACTGTATGTCGGCAAGGTAATCCCGCTTTGTCTCAAGGTGAAGGCTGCCTTTCCACAGTTCCGCAATTTCCTTATTTTTTTTGGCGGATAAGCGCTCACAGGCAATTTTTTCCAGTCCTTTGGTAAAGCCTTCCGGACGTACTCCGGTATGCATAAACCGGGCAATGAGACGTTCTTCTTCCCTGGTGGTCAGAGGCGCTTCCGTCAACGTCAGCATTTTCCATTCTTCCTGGCTGTACAGCTTATCTTCGCCGTTTTCGGAAAGTTCCGCCGGAATAAAGCGGCGGATAAAGCCGTTGGCTGTTTGCCGTGAGATACCAATAGCCTCACAAAAATCGTTCCAGGTATACCGGATATAATCTTCTGCGTCCGGGTCTGTCCTCTGCCCCTTCTGGCCATTGAGGTGCTTACGGGCGATGTACAGTTCCCGGACAAGGTCTGCGGTAAGCCCATGCCACCGGGCGACTTTTGGAGCAATACGATCTACCGCTCGCTGGTAATCCCATTTGGCCACCAGCTTAACCAATGCTGTGGGCGCTTCGGCGTTTGGGGCTATAACGTTTCTGCCCATGGATCAGCTTGCCTGTTTTAGCAGGTCTTTATTGACCTCTTCCCGGTTGGGCTGGCAGAAGAATTCATCCTTGACCTTGCGGACCGCATCCACCTGGGCCAGGGATTCGTCGTTCATTTCTTTCATGGCTTCTTTGTCCGGCTGTTTTTCAATGCGGATGTATTTGAGCAGTTTCAGTTTTTCAAGTAGCCCTACCGTAGTCTTTTTTGTGGAAATTGAGGTTGATTTCCGGTACCCGAAATCGCCAAATACCAACTTGATGGATTTACGATCTTTGAACAGATCGGCTTTGTTGTATTCGGAAAATGCCTGAATCTTGGCGGTCAGTTCAATGATCCGTTCCCGCAGGGGTTTCCCCTGCTTTGCACAAGCCGCTTTTATCTCCCCAATCTGTTTCTGCGTTTCCGCATCAAGGGTTTCGATTTCCCGTTCAAGAAGACCAACTTCCCGTATTACGGAATTGACATCCTCAAGGGTTTCCAGTCTCTCCGGCGTAGGTTTATAACGCGCCATGTTTCCCTCCTAACAATTTTCTTTGTCTATATACTCAAACCCATGCGGGTCGAGGTAACGGTGTACGGTTTCCAACAGGGCAATGTCCCCTGCTCTGTCGTAAACATCCAAGTTTTCTTCCGCCTTGAAATAACATTTCTTGTAATAGCGGAGTACGTCTGAATAAATAGGATGGTTTGAAAATTCCGCAAGGCCGCATTCGTCCACGGGAGGTTCGATGTGCACCACGGGAATTTTTAGACGTCCTGCAATCTCCAGTTCCAGGAGGCATCCTCTGGAATGTTCCCAACCCTGCAGTACCGCAATACCATCGCAATCAACGAGCTTTTTGATGCAGTACTTTAAAGCGGCTTCCCAGGACAGGTCTTTACAGGGAAACGTTGAAGGGCTGACAATTTCGATTTCAACACCTTCTTTTTTCGCTTTCCAGGCAATTTCTTTTTGGACTTTGTAAAAAAGCTCTTCGTAAACGTCTTCCCGGCCTGAAATAGGGCCGCATAAATAAATACGTTTCATGCACTCTCCTTGTAATGGGGATATTCTTTTTCAAATTCTTCCGGACTTCTGATTAAGGTGTCCCACCCGCAGACGGGGCAATACTTGATGTCCAGTGGTTTGTCTGCCGAAACGGAAAAAAACAGATCGCAGCCACCGCAGTAATAATCCCAGCTGCCGGGCAGGGATGGAGTTGTTAGGTTTATGTTCATATTGCCTTCCTTTGTTTTGCACGTGTGCCCCGGTTTTTTGTTTTACGTTCTTTCATCAACAAGCGGAGATCGGCAACGATCTTGCCGGCTTTTGTTAAATCCTTGTGGTTGGATATGAGTTTCAGGTGATTCATGATGCCAAGTTCTGCCCGGGAAACTAACAGTAGATTGTACAGGTCAAAGTTGCGATTATTCCCATCAGCAAAAATAACTACGTGACCTTTGGGTACCTTTCCGTTTTCCTTTTCCCAGATTACTGCATGCTTGCTTTTCCATGTACAATGGCTGATTTTAACCTTGATGTATTCTTTGGAACCATTTTTGACAATACACTCGCTTCCTATCGGCTTGAAATTACTGTATTTGCTGGTGTGGTGTCCAATTTTTTTTCCTTTACTCCAAGGTATATGCCCAGGTTTATAGCTGCCAATGCCGTTGAGTATTCCGTGTTTATAAATCAGGGTTTCCATTTGTTTTAAGGTTATCCGGAGACGAAAACGCTTATTAAACAATTTGGTCATTTCGATATAAGACCGTCCTCGAATATTCCTTTTGACAAATTGAATTTCTTCTGACGTATAATGACGATGCATACGCATTGGCTACTCCGTCAGCATCGGCGGTAGTTTTATTTTGCCGATTGCGTTGTCGGATGTTTTGATAGCATTTAAGGCTAAATTCCCATTGGCAATAATTTGCCCGGCAACCTTGCACATGGTGTCGGCACGTCTTATTTCTTCTGTAAGGGCTTCGCCTTTAATATCCCTGTCACCTAAAAATTCAAGTTGTTCAAACAGATGATTATGAAGATCCGTTAATTTGTTTTTCATGCTCCCTTCCTTTTTTCCCGTACTCCGGTTACGTTATCAAACGATGCCAGGATAAGGGCTTTCGCTTCCTCTTTATCCGTGGATGCGACCGAAACATTGCGACTGTTTTTTCCAAAAGAAACCATGAAGTGAAAAACTCGCCAGTCCTGATGGTTGTTTGAAATATTCATCCAGTTACTCCTTTTTTGCCATCCGGTTTACAAAGCGGTTGGCTTAAAATACACTTGAAGCATGAGGATGGAAGCTCATGTATTGGCAAGGTATTTAGCGTCTTTTTTAAAGACGAGGGTTCTTTTTGCGGAAGAACGTAGGAAAGCAATTGCGCCGCTTCGAAAAAAGCTGCCGCTTCACGTTCGAGAAGACGAATTAGATGCTCTGGTGACAGAGTTGTTTCTGGAATTTCATGTTCCTTCAGATTTCGAAAAAATACTTGTTTCAGTACGTTCCGAATTGCTTTTGGCGTTGGTTTTTCGTATGCAAGGCGCCATTTCGATATTAAGGAGCCAAGGGGACAAGACTTATCTGGTACGGGACCATAGCAAGATTTTTGGCAAGAAGCACACTTCCCGTTTGATTGAAATGAATTATATCCTTGGACGTTTAGGAATGATTCTGCTGGCATACAAATAGGGAACTTTTCAGCAGCACGCATGCGGCGCCGTCTTTCGATGGCCTTTTTAATCTTCTTTAAAAACATTATCCAGCCCTCCTTGTTTTGGGATTTTTCCATTCTTTCGGAACTGCTCCGATGAGATGATCCTTGCCGTCTTCGGAAAGTTCAGCCGGTATAAAATTCCTAAGCCAATCATTGGCGGTTTGGCGGGTAATACCGATTTCCTTGCATAAATCGTTCCAGGTGTATCTGGTGTAATCCGCTGCGTCCGGGTCTTTCCGTTGGCCTTTTTGCATGTTGAGTTTCTCGCGGGCGATGTACAGTTCCCGAAGAAAGGATGTGAAGTCTTTTCTTCTCATCCTGCACCCCCTTTCGGCAGTTCGATTTTTTGTGATATCTTTTTTCCTATGGTGTGTGCGATCACCTTCAATGCAATTTGTACCGGAAACCTGTTGTACCACACCGAAAGCGGTAATTGATTCCTGACATTCCCTGCAAGGTGCTCCGGGAATATCAAACGGACAAATTCCTTGAGCTCTTGTCCCATAACCCTGGGTACAAAAATCTTTTCTTCTCATCCTGCCCTCCTTGCCTTGACGGCCCGATCGGACTCCATGACGTTACCTAGTTGTTCCATGGTGGCTTCGCCAAGTTCCTTCCAACGGCCGGAGTATTCTTTTTGAAGGGTTTTTACAGATTTTCCGGTTGTGGCTGCCCGGGCTTCCAGAACTACCTCGTTCCAGTTACTTCTACCTAAGAGTCGAGCAACTTCAGCTTCTACTCGGATAGAACGCCGGCAGCCATACAAAACCATTGAGATCAAGGAAGAATCAATCCCTAAGCCTCTGGCGACTCTGCGTAGAGAAAAACCAGAATCTTTTAACTTATACTGGATGTTAAGACCTTCACGACGATTTGGCCTAATACGGATGGGCGGTTTAGGCTTGCCCGCAGCCCTTAGAGATGGTAAGCTCAAAATAAGCCTCCTTGTTGGGGTGTTTGCGAGAACGGCGAACTTCTTGGTGGAATGGCGCCGTTCTCTTTTTCTTTTCTAAAGTCACCAATATGACTTGTCGATATTATATTCGGTCATATTTTGAGATTTGTCAATACAAAAAAGACAAAAAATGAGAAATTATTTACGGGAAAGGAAAAATAATGTCAATTTCAGAGAGATTGATAATTTTTAGACAACATTTGGGATTGAATCAGAAGCAAATGGCAGAAAGGCTTACTATTCATCCTAGAAACTGGTCAAGATACGAAAATGGGGATGTTTCTCTGCCAGAGGATGTTCTTTTAGGTTTATACGGACTTGGTTTAAATATTCTGTGGCTTTATACCGGCCAAGGGGATATGACTGTAATCGACAAATCAATAACAATTATTACACATCATCCTCCGATTTCTTCACCATCAAGAGGTCAAGAAGCTGACTCTTTAGTGGAAGGCGCTCAACCAGCAAAAAGTCAAGAAGTTGACTTGGCAGATGGTGAAAATGGGTCTATCATAGAAAGTGCGCCCGAAGCGGGAGGGGCGCCGGGCAGCACCAGTGAAGCGGGGAAAGATACCTTGAAAGCGGACGTGGTAAGAACAAGCAAGACCGGGGGGATACCCCTCATTTATCCCGGGGATGAGCGTTTAAAGAAGGGAATCATTATTCCCTATTTGGAAGATCAAAAAGCTTCCGCCGGGCATGGGGCGGAACTACAGGACGATGACCGGCCATACCGGTATTTGGAGGTTCCGGCCTACCTGAGTCACTACCCGGACTTGGCCATGCTCCCTGTGCGAGGCGACAGCATGGACCCCACCCTGCACGATGGGGACATGGTGGTCTGCGACAGCGGCGGCTGGGACGGCGACGGGGTTTACGTCATCAAGACCAGCGACGAGGCGTTTGTAAAACGGGTGTTGCACACCCCTGACGGCTATCAGGTGGTCAGCGATAACAAGATGTACCCGGGATACCTGGCACGAAATGAAAACCTGCGCATTGTGGGGAAGGTCCGGGCTGCAGTGATCCAATTGCCGGGGAGAAGAGGGGGAATATGAGAAGAGCGCTATTGTTTGCGCTTCTGGTATTTCTCGCCTATGGGCTTTTTGCACAGGAAGGATTTCCGCTATACGGAATCAAAGCCGGAGATTCGCCGGAGACAGTTGAGTCCCTTTTTATAAAGGCTGGCTATACTAAAAACAGGGAAACTGTAGGCAAAACCAGCAGTAAGGATTTTTGGCACCCAGAATACTATGTCCTTTATGCGTATTCAGAAGAACCTGACTATTTCTTTATTACGTATTCTTTTCGAGCCAAAGTTGATTTTTTTGAATGTGTTTCCTCTATGAGGAAAAATCTTGGGAACTTGTACTCTCTTTCAGACAGAGAACGCAAGGCAGAATGGCGGATTTCAAGTGCCACAGGGTCGATAGTTATTAAACTTTCGCAAGATACGGACGATGGCAATACTTCTCTATGGATAGATTTTTACAAGAACCGTTAGGAGACAAGTGAGTTTACCCCGGACATGCCGTGGGTATAGAGATGGGTCAAAATGAGCCGCTTTTTACATAAATTGGCCTGAATTATCAATTTAGGGAAAAACTTATGAATTAATCCTTTTTTGTGTGATTTCCCCGCTTTTTAAAGGGTAAATAATGAAATTGTATAAATTTCCGATAAAAAATATATAAAAAACTTGAGCAAATACATAAGTTTTGGTATAATACAGTATTATTTTTATATACAAACAGGACAAAGTTTGACCCTGTTGGTGATTTGTTGACGGTAAAATAGGGCTATTTTGGCCCTTGGCTATTGTTTGGAGGCAATAGAATGGATATGGATAAAGATGCCATAAAGACAATGATTGAATTGTCTGATACATGGGAAGAAGCTGACAAGGTAATTGATGAATTTACCTCCTGTCGGGAAACCCGCGAAAAGCTTTTTTACCTCTACGGCATGTTTGATGTGTCTATTGTTGCCCGCACTGGTGACAGCGATGACGGCGAAGCCGTAGAAGCCGATTACCGGGCGGTACTTTCCGCAATAATCAACCAAAAATGGCGGTGAGTATTCTTGCTAGAAAAAGACATAAAAGCCAAAGCTTCCGATGTAAATAATATTTCGCTTGATTATCATTTGACTCATGCAGTTTTTGCCTGTGATAGGCTGTTGGCAGAGGATTTTAAAAAAGCTGGCGGCGAAAAGATGAAAGAACTGAACACAAAGCTTCAGGATGCCTACCGGAAAAAGGATACGCTCGCTGTGGCAAAAGTCATGGAGGAGATAAAGGCACTTTCAGTAAAGAAATATCGTATTTTTGTTGACTATATTGATATGCACCCTGAAGCTGGAAGAGTTGTAAAAGCCGATAACAAATTAATAATTTCCCTGCCACGAAAACTCGCTACTGATGCCAGGGATGAAAAAGGTGTATTTAAGCCAAGCGGTGTAGAAAAATTGCGGAAGGTAATGGCTCATGAATTGGGGCATGTTGTTTTACATACAGAGGCACTTATCAACACAGACAGCCTGAACGGTTCCATTGATCTAAAAGGACAAGAAGAGCAAGAGGCTGAAATATTTGCTGTTGAATTACTTCGCTTACGTCACGAGCGCAATAAGCTCTTAAAGTCTGCTGTATAGGCAGAGATAACAAATTGAAGGCCTTGGATGCGCCGCGGCTTTCTTATTTTTTTTCTGGTTGCCACGGGTACATTAGCGACTGTACTTGGTAAAAGCTCTTAGAATCCACAATGAGCTTTTCTATTGCCGCGCCCATGCAGTCAGTCCGCATCACAGGAACGAGTGTCATGAAATCAAACTGGAACTCATACTTAAACGCCTGCCATTTTTGTTCAAGTTCTTCCGCCGTAGCGTTTACAATACCATGCCGGTGTTTTGCGCAGATGGTAGAAAGCTTGGAAATTGTCAACAGCGTGTTTGCCCCACCGAAAGGGCTGAGTTCGTACATTGCCCGGTTACAGGTCTCGTGAAGGAAAACGATTTTTTTCTTTAGATCGACCGTCCCTATTTCATAATCGTATTGGACGCCTGTCCAACAAATAGAACAAAGCAGTTTACGGTATAGTTTTGCCCGGCGTGGGATTATGGCGCCCGCCACGTCTTCGGTTTTTCTTTTCCGGCTGAGCATAACCTGCTGTATAATAAGAATGCTAACAAGAAAAAGGCCATTAACAACCGCCGCCAAGATTTGGTATATGTCCATAACAGTATCCTCCATACCGGTATTATCCCATGACGGAACGGCAGTAGAGCGTTACCAGGAACCCCTGCTGTAGCCGGTTCCTTCTTTCTTTATGGGATACTTCTTCTGGAGGTATTCCATGATTCACAAAGACTATATCTGCGCGGTCCTTGAACGCTTTGAAGGCAAAGGCATTGAAACAGGCTATGTGCCGTGCAAGGGCGGGAACTACCGGGGCATCGGTAATTGGGAAAACAAGGTAGTCTACGGGGCTTCCGGCGTAACCATCGGCACCGGCGTAGACCTTGGCCAGCAGACGCAAAGCGGGCTTCTGGCAATGGGTGTCCCGCAGGCTCTGTTAGCAAAACTGGTTCCGTATCTTGGCTTAAAAAGAGAAGCGGCGCTGAAAAAGCTTTTTGAACTTCCTTTAAAGCTCACACCCGCAGAAGTCAACATCCTGGACGCAGCGGTTAAAACAAAATACATCAATACCGCAGCGGCGTTGTTTGGGGGCACGTTTGGGAATGCGCCGAAACAGGTACAGGCGGTAGCCGTCTCGATCCACTATCAGTTCGGCACACCGTTCAGGGCGGAGTCTCCCAGCCTTGGGCTTGCCTGGAAAGCGCTGCAGACGGGTGATTATAAAAAAGCCGCCGGGTTTTTGCGGGAACTGGACGGATGGAGCATGAACCACCGCCAGTATATGGTACGCCGCCGTGCAGAGGCGGATATCCTGGACAAAATCGGCCGGGAATAAGTAACGGGGAGTATCTCCCAAAGGAGTGTTTTATATGGATATGTCGGGTCTGTTTATGGTTATGAACAATCTGCCGCTGTTCTTTGCGTTACTGGCGGTAGTCGTTGTCGTCGTCCTAACCGAACTTATTAAAAAGCTGGACAAAAAAGACCGGCTTAAGGGGTACCGGGTGTATATCCCGTTTGCTTTGTCGTTCGTTGTGGTTGGGCTGCTTCGTTCGGGCAATTTTTTTCCGTCAGAACAGTACGGGTTCTGGGCGCTGGCCGTCTTTGCCGTTTCGGTGTTTTTCTTTGAGGCGATTCTTAAAAAACTAAAAACCGTTTTCGGCGAGTAAGGAGGGGTAATGTGGTACGGAAAGCGGCATTGTTTACTGTTGTTTTTCTTGTTGGTTTTCTTGCCGGCTGTTTTACCGCAAGAGGTGTCAGTTCCGTTTTCCGTGCTGGAAAGTCTCCGGCAGGAGGCGGCATTGATACGGCAGGAATCGGCCGCGCTCAGGAGCTTGCTGGCGGTATCGGAACAGGACTCAACAGCCTTGAGGAATCGCTTGGCGTTAGTCGAAGCGAAGTTGAGCAGAGCCGAAGCCTCGTTAGCGGAAGCCTCTCGGAACTTGGGGCTGTCGGAAGCGGCCTTGATGCCCTTACAGGAAGACTTGGCGAAGCTCAGGATCGAGCTGGCAGAATTGAAGAAGCAGGCCGAAGAATCGAACAAACGCTTGGAGCGTTCTGAACGACAGGTAAAACTCTGGAGGAACGTAGCGATTAGTGTCGCCGCGGTCTTTGCTTCGGTGGAAATAGGGAGGGGTTTGGCAAAATGAGCAACAGTGTAGAGATCATAAAAGATGTCGGCATTATTGCGTCGTTACTCGGCGTTATCGGAACGGCAATCAAGGCAGGGCAGTGGAAAGGGGAACACGATGTACGGATCAATACCCTGGAAAATGTGCTAAAGAACACCGTCGCTGAACTGTCCAAGATGCACGACAAGGTCGACGGGATTGAACGGGAACTGCTTGAAGTCATGACAGGGCTTAGGAAGGATGTCGAATACATCAAGATATCCGTGGATGAAGTGAAAAACAGGCGGCGGGAATAATGCCCCGGAGAAGTATCCTGGAACTCAAAGGGCTTGTCGATCGGGCCTACAAGATGTTCCAGTACGACAAAATGACGACCGCCGAAATAACGGACGTCTTAAAAGACGAGGGGTATTTGGTTTCCCGGGCCGGTGTCGGCAGGGCAATTCGCAAGAAAAAACTTGACATGAAACGTTTTGACGAGGCGTTACAAAGTGCGCAGGCCATTGTCAAGGCAACCGAAGGCAGCCCTGGGACAGACATCGGCGAAGCGGCGATACAGCTGACCATGACCAAGCTGCTGGATGAAATAAAAGCGATAGAAGATTTCCGGGACATGCCCAGTAACGAAGTCGTGCTTGCGGTCGCCCGGGTGTCCCGGGCGTTGGCGGCAGTGTCCCGGCTCAAACTTGATTATGAAAAAGGGTATAAGGCGGGGTTGTTCCGCGCACTAAAAGAAATAGAGGCAAAAGCACGGTCGCCGGAAGAAACGGCAGCGATACTCCGGAACATTCTGTCAGGGCAGTCCGATGGAAGCGCTTGATATCCTTCTACCCTACCAACAGGCGGTACTGCGGGATCGCAACCCCTTGCGGATATGGGAAAAGTCCCGCCGTATCGGTGCATCCTGGATGCTGGCGGCGGAAGCTGCTCTGGAAGCGATGCCGCAAAAAGGCGACAATACCTACTACATTTCGTACAACCACGATATGACCAAACAGTTCATCGAAGACGCAAAGTTCTGGGCACGGCGGTTTCACCAGGCCGCTCAATATCTGGAAGAAGACGCCGTTGACGAAAACAATAAAACTTTTAAAGTCTATGCCCTGGTGTTTACGTCCGGTCACGGCGTGTTTGCGCTTCCGTCAACTGAATATGCAATCCGTTCCAAACAGGGGAACGTTATTTTTGACGAGGCCGCCTTTACCAAGGAGTTTGAAGGGATCAAGAAAGCGGCGCTGGCCCTGCTGATTTGGGGCGGTAAGTTTACGATATTGTCTTCCCACAACGGAGACGACAGCCCGTTCAACCTGTTTTTACAGCGGGTAAAGGCAGGGGAAGAACCGGACTGGAGCCATCATCGGACGACCTTTGCCCAGGCAGTCAAGCAGGGCATTTATAGAAAAATCTGCCAGGTAAAAAAGCAGGAATGGACGGCGGAAGGGGAACAGGAATTTGTCCGGCAGATCCGCCGGATATACCGCGACAATGTCGAAGAAGAACTCGACTGCGTCCCTGTTCGTTCGGGTCTCCGGTACTTTCCCCGGGTCATCCTTGACCCCTGCGCCGATAGTAACATTCCGGTTGTGCGTAAAGGATTTAACGATGCGTTCCTGCGGGAAAAACGGAAGAAGCGGGAACAGACGGTAGAAAAATGGTTTGAATCAGAGATCGCTCCCCTTATACAAACTATTGAGAACCCCGTTGCTGTCGGAGAGGACTTTGCCCGTTCCGGGGATCTGACCGTGTTTTGGCTGACGGAAGTGTTGGCAAAAAAATACACCGGGACTGCGGCGGTAATCGAACTGCGGAACTGGCCGTTTGATCAGCAGTGGCAGTTCTGGCTGTTGCTGGTAGATGCGTTGGACAACCGCTTCCTTGGCGGCGCAGCCGATGCGCGGGGCAACGGTCAGATGATCGCCGAGAAGGCGGAGACCGAATGGCCGGGAAAAGTTATATCGGTGATGATAACCCGCGCCTGGTACGGGGAATGGTTCCCTAAACTGAAAAGCCGTCTGGAAGACCGGGAGTGGACGCTTCCTCTGGACGATTATCTTATCGGCGATTTCGGCGTGGTGCGGATGAAGGCGGGGTTCCCGCTGATCGAGGATTCAACACGCGAAAGCGGATCATCGGCGCTGTCAAAAAAACGGCACGGCGACGGTGCGGTTGCATCGGCGCTTTCACTCTGTGCTGTGGAAACGTGCGAAGACGACACGGCGCCCCATGCGGAAGTAACGGAAAGCGGCAACGATGATATATGGAGAGGCTATTGATATGATTAATCCATTCAAGAAAAAGGAATTAGAGCAACGCATTATTGATATCGGAACGTTCCGTTCGTTTATTTCTGCTATAGACGATGCGTCCGACTGGCTCTCTTCAGTCGGCGAAACGGCACGGGTTTTTTCCGACATGATGGACGACGGCCGGATTAGTTCTTTAATTGAGCACCGGCAGAACCGGGTGCTGTGGCTTGATATGTTCCCTCATGACGGGACTTCGGATCAGCTGAACAAAGCCTGCCGGCACGCCATCAATTTTAATAAACTGCAGAAACTTTGTATGCAGCTCTTAAACGCCGTCCCTCAGGGACTGGCTGTTACCGAAGTTGTATGGGAACAAAAAGACGGCCTCTTTGTGCCGGTTGATTTTTGTCCCATCCTCCGTTCAAAGATTACGTTTCCGCTTCCGGGATCGGACTGGAAGGTTCCGGTGTATGAACCGACACGGCAGCGGCTTGACGAACCGTATAAATTTCTTATCCACCGGAACGACCGGGGAACCGGCAACCCCTGGGGGCGTCCGGTACTGCGCGCCGCATATTGGCCGTGGAAGTTCAAAAAGCTGGGGTTCAAGTTTTGGATCATGGCGGCGGAGCGCATCGGCGTGCCATCGATACTGGCGATCTTTGACGCCAAGACCGACGAGGACGTACGGAAGCGGGCAACGCTTCTTTCAAAGCTATTGTCAACACTGCGGAGCGGATCGAGCGCAGCTCTGGGGAACGTAAAAGAAGTAAAGTACCTGGACGCAGCGGGGGCACTCCGTGATTTTGACATTATCGTAGAAACCTGTAACACGGAAATTGCCTATGCCGTTACCGGGCAGAGTCTTTCGACCAACCAGGCTGAATACGGAACGAAAGCCCAGGGCGAACTGCACGAACGGAGTTTTGATGCGATCACTTACGGCGATGCGCAGGCTTTGCAGGCGTCGATACAGCCTTTGTACGACTGGTTTGCGGAAATCAATTTTCCCGGACAGGAACCGCTGCAGTTCGAGATCGACGCCGGGGAAAAGGTAAGCTGGAAAGTATTGGCCGAAGCAATCGACCGTGGCATTCCGGTCTCAAAGAAAGCGATCTACGGGTTGCATAAAATTCCCGAACCGGAAGACGATGCGGACAGTTTTGTAAAGCCAGCCGGAATGCCTTCCGCTGCAGCTTTTGACGAGGATTTTTCTGACGATTTTTTTCAACGCCGGGCCAGGTAGAAGAAAGGGCGAACCTGGCTCGTTTAGATCGTCTGGAGGCGCCCTATCGGCGCCGGATCGGTCAAAGCCTGTTAGAACGGATACGCGCATGGGTTAAAGCGGCGGAAGCAAACCCCGCCCTGCTTAATGATGTGGCGGCGGTCCTTCCGGTTGATTACAAAACCCTGGGGGCTATTCACGAATTCCTGATACGTTCCTGTTTGATGGGAATGGATACGGCATCTAAAAAACGGCGGAAGGAAAACTTTGCCGATCCGCTACTGCTTCCCGATGCGCCGATAGAAACGCTGCCCTTTGAAGAAGCGCTTGCGTTTTTGCAGACTAAAATCCCGTTGACCAAAAAAGCATATTACGAACTGGACGATAAACTCAGGCACCGGGCGTTTACCGTGGGTCGTTTAAACGACGGCGACGCCGTAAACCGGGTTAAGGGGATCATCAGGACAAATCTTGAAAAAGGCGGTACCATCTCAGATTTTTATACAATGACCGATACGGAAATCCTTGACGGCCTGGGCTTTGGAAAGGGCAATATGTCGTACTGGGAAACGGTCTATAGAACAAATGAAGCGGCCTCACATAATGCAGGACGCGCTATGGGTTTTGAGGCCGACCCGCCGCTTGCTCTGGAACTGGTCGGTATCCGTGATTCTCGGCAAAGTGATATCTGCGCCGCTTTGACCAGTCAGCCGTTTGTCCGGCGTTATGACGATCCGATCTGGAAAACCCTGTGGCCGCCGTTTCATTTCAGCTGCCGTACGATGGTCCGGGGCATTTACGACAAAGCTGAACTGGACGAATACGGCGGCGCTGAAAAGCTTTACAAGCAAGGGCAGCCGGTCAAACCGCAAAAAGGTTTTGGTGCGTATCCGCTGGACAAAGAAAGTTACTGGCGTCTTACTCCGGAAATGATACACCGTGCGAAGGAATACCGGATTGACGGAGAGATTGTTGTAGCGGCTCAAAAACTGGGGATGAAAAACTACGCTATGGAGCTGGTCAAAGGGTATAAGGAGATATACCCGCAAACGTCCAGCGGAGGGTTTGTAAAGAGGGCGCTGAATTCCACACATTCAGAAAAAGAAATTGCGTTGGCCAAAAAAGCGGCTGATGACGGGCATGAGATTTATCTGCTGCCGGAAAGCAAGATTGAAAGAGTAAAAAATCCCGATGCGATCATAGACAACCAGGTGGGCGAGTTGAAACAGGTTGAAAAACCAAAAGGTAGTACTGTAAATCAGTTGATCAGAAAAGCACACGACCAGGGAGTTTCTACAGTTATTATAGAAGTACCCGATCAGCTTCCCTGGGCTGTTATCGAAAAAGAGGTAAAGGGCCGCATGGGAAGCATAATAAAATCGGTCTTTGTCTATTGGAATGGGGCTTTTCATCCCATAAAAAAATAACCCTGCCGTAATCCCTGATCCAATAATTGGTACAGGGCCGACAGGGCTTTGTTACCTTAACTATCGCCCTTTTTGAGGGAATTGTCAAGCGGATTTTTGATAGATTTTGTAAACCCTCAAAATTGATTTTAAAAGAGGTCTGAGACTTTGGCATTTTTTGCCCTAAATTTCTCAAATTTCCCCGCAGTTGAAAATTTAGGCCGTGTACACGGGCCGTGTATTTCATTTTTGCCTATGGGCAGTCATAATACCTTTTTTGAAAAAAGATCGATTCTGGGGGTTTTTGAAAATTTCGCTTTTTATGCTGTTTTAGGGCAAAGAGGCAGGTATTTTTCAAATGCGTCTGTTTTACCGCTTATTAGACAGTCGAACACTTTTTGGGAAAACTCCGATATATCCTCTGCATCAAAAGCGGATAAAATGTTTTTGTATAGTTCCTTCAACTCAAGCATCATCACAACCTCCTGTTATTTTCCCACAAACATTTTTCTTTCCGCCGTTTCCAGGAGAACCCCTGGTAAAGCCGATACACGTTTTTCATCTGCTACTATTAACCCCATATGCGAGTCAGGAATTTACAACTTGCCCGAACGGGTGTGTTCGGCCAGGATGGCGCGACTATTACCTTACAGGATTTGGCTGAGGTTAAGGCGAATTTTGCAGGACGGCCGCCGCTGACCCTTGGGCATATTCCGCACGGACAAACCGAAGGCCCTCGTTACGGACGGGTACTGTCGGTCGACCTGGCGGAAAACGGACACCTCCTTTTGGGTAAGGTTGAGTTTGGAGACGTTGCCGATGATGCGTATGCGAAAGGGTTATATGACGGATGGTCTGTCAGTATTCCCCGGCGCGGCAAGGACGGCACACGGTATCTGCATTCGTTGGCTTTGCTTGGCGAGACACCTCCAAAGATTCCCGGACTCAAAGAAACAGAAACCGTCAGCTATGAATATGCAGACGGCGATCAAATCGAGACGTACACCTTCGGGGGTACGATACAAGAACTGAAGGAGGATAACAGCGTGGATCCTGCGAAAGAAACGGAAGAACTGAAGAAAAAGGCTGAGGCGCTTGAAGCGGAGAATAAAAAACTCCGCGAAGAAAAAGAAGCTGCAGAAAAAGCCTCCGCTGAAGCTGCGGCAACCCCCCCGGCTGAAACGAAGCCGGAGCCTGCCGCCGGTCCGGAGAATACCGATTTTTCCGACCGCCTGGCAAAGATGGAGGGCGAAGTCCGCAAGAGCCGGGTCGAAACCCTGATGGCAAAGGTCAGCGGGAAAATTCCGGAAGGGTTAAAAGACAAAGTAAAAGGCCTGGCATCGCGTATTGCCAGGGACGATGAATCCTTTAACTTTTCCGACGGGGGGAAGGACACGAGCGCAAAAGCCGTTGAACTTTTGGGCGACATTCTTACCCAGTGGCCGGCGCCGGTAAAACCCGGGGTCAGCGGAATCGACTTTGCCGATCCGGAATCCGGCAAGGCTCCTGACTGGAGCAAGGTGGCCGCCGGTATATAACCGCGGTCTTTTATACGCACTTTTTAATATAAGGAGCAATTGTGAAAGAACAAACTTTTGTCGGCGATCGTGGGGTATTACACCCGATGCACCCGGCAGTCGTTGAGTCCATTGTCGTTGACGCCGGCAAGCCGCTTAAAGCCGGAACGGTACTGAAGAGCGGCGCTTCCGGCGCAACGCCAGCCGCGGATGCCGATACTCCCGCGTATGTCCTTTTGGAGGACATTGATGTTGCGGGCGATCCGAAGCCCGCCCGCTGCGTCTGGCACGGAACCGTAGTACGCGCCCGTCTCATTGACGCTTCCGGCGCAGTCGAAGCAACAGCGAGCGATACGCTGGTAGGGAAACTTTCACCGGCGATTTTCGCGGTGCAGGATTTTGATTATACCAGGATGGGTTAAGCGATAACGTTGGTGACGTTGCTTAAAAATTGTCAGTTTTTATTGAAGGAGTAGAAATGCCAAAGATTATGATACGGCCTGAAGACATCGAGAGTGTCGTAGCCCAGAATCCGCCGGAAGAAAGCCTTGCTATGGAGTACTTCAAGCGGAGACCGTTAAAAAATTCAACTTTTATTGCCGTGGAAGACATAAAGCGTGAAATCGGGAATGTCCCGGTCGTTCGCCGCGGTGATTCCGGTATCAGACCCAGGATGGAGGCATCGGTTGAACTGATAGAACCGATGCCCATCGAAATCGACGACACCTTTTCGGCGGTGGAACTTGACGAATATGAACGGTCAAGCGTAGCCGGACGCCAGCAGCTGGTTAATGAAAAATTACAGCAGCATCTGATAATCGTCCGGGAAACAACCAAGGCGCTTTGTGTCCAGGCGCATTCCGGCAAGATCAACTATGCCATGAAATCCGGCGCTTCCCTCGTCCGGTACCAGGTAACGTATGGCGATGGGTTGATTAAAAACGTTCCCTTTGCAAAAACCCTGGCAGCCCTTAATGTCGGCGATCTGATCGAAGCAATCAGCAAAGGCACGGTTGCCCTCCACGATCAACTCGTTGGAGGCCCTGTGGATATCATTGCTGCTCAAGATGTCTTCACAGCGATCGTGTCGTTGATAGCAAGTCAGAAGTCATTTAACGCTACGGTCGGCAACGGAGAGGTTACCCTGGGCGGATTCAGAATCTTGCTTGACAGTGATTCCTACGTGGACATTGCCACCGACGGAACCAAAACCAACAAGAAGCTTGTTCCTTCCCGAAAGCTTATGTTCAGGGCGGTAAACGGCGGCCAAAGTATGCCGTACCTGAAATTAGATGACGTTGTGTTACGGGAGGCTGTGCCAATTTACTCTTTTACAAAAGATCGTGATGACCAGCGTGGAACAAATATTTTCACAAAATCAAAACCGTTCCCGCTCATCAACACCAGGGCTATCGTAACCGTCGAGTTTGCGGCGTAGCAAAGCTGCCCGGTTCGGATATCCGGGCCGGGTCAGTTTTTTGTATAAGAGGTGTGTATGGTAACCGTACAGGACGTGCAAAAAGACATCACTCCCCAGGATTATTTAACACTTTCGCTGGGCGATGACGCCAATACGGAGCGTGCTCTTGAAAAGGCGGTTATCTGGGCCAAAGGGAAAATTCTTTCTACCGGAAATGCCTTTGACCCCGAAAACGAAGTGGTAAAACAGATCATCGTTACCCGTGCCCTGTATGAATTGTGGTTCTTTGTCGGGTTCCCAGACAAGGCACGAGCCAAAGAAGAGGACGCCAGGGATTTGATTGAATCCTACTTCGGGTCCATCAAATCAAAACACGACGAAGACCGGTTCGGCCCTCCGGACGGGGCCGTTGTCGTTCCGGAACTGCCAGACTATGGGCGTTAAGATTCTTGCCAAGCCCGCACCCAAGGCAGGGAGTATTCGGGCAATCCCAAAAGCATTCAGGCATGTCGCTATGTACCTTCAGTCTCAAGCAGATAAACGAATAAAGAATTCAATCCCGCCGCCGAACAGCTCTTTAACTACCTGTGTAAAAAAGGGGAACTTAACCTTGCGTGATTCCGGGGCGCTTATGAGAAGCATAGCCCCGCATTCGGGAGACCTTTGGGCTGATTGCAGTACCAATTTAAAACAGGCGCGGATCTTACAGTACGGCGGGACAATTAAAGCAAAGGGAAAAACATTGTGGATCCCTGCCGGGCCGGAGACCCGGCGCAGGATGAAGGGTTTAACCATCAGCCAGATGCTTCAGCAGATGAAAAGCGACGGATGGAAATTCTTCAAAAAAGGAAAACTCTTCTGCGCTTCCCGCCGGAACAAATCCGGAAAACGTGAAGAGCTCGCACTCTTTATTCTGAAAGATTCTATCGTTATTCCGGCGCGTCCGTTTTTGCACATCGATCAAAAGAATGAACGGTATATTCTTCATTATTTGGGTACGGAGATCAGTCACGCACTGCATCCCGGAAAGGGAGGCGCCTCGTGATAGTCTACGACGCATTTATTGCAGCGATCAGAGCGCAACGAATACCGGTTATCGAACAGCCACAATCGGCAATTACAACCGGCCCGCAACTGGAACTGTGGCTTGAGGGGTTTACCCTTGGCGGCGAAAAAAAAGACGGTAACTCGTATACCTACGAAACGCTTACCGTTAAGGCTGACGTAACCGCCTCCGGCGTTGCCCGGGTTTTTGTATCGGGCCTGCGGAACATCTTACGAAAATTGATGGTGTTCGGCGAAGACGGCCTTTTTTTTCCTGCATCGTTTCCCGATCCTCATAACCCCGGGGAAACGATAACCAAAACTATGACAGCACGTTTTGAAAAACTGCAGCCCGGAAGTTTTGAATCTGAAAATGAGGACTCCCCTATGCCAGCCCGTTTCAAGGAAATCTGGCGTATAACTATAACGTATCAATCACATTTAATTCCGACAGAGGAGGGATCATGAGACCAGGTGGAAAAGACGGTTTTTTATACCGTATCGTTTCGGGAAAACTTGTCAGTGGAAGCGGGGATCCGCTTACCGCGGGGTTTTATAAAATTGTGAGCCGTGCGGAAACCGGCTCAGGGCTGCCGGAACCCAGCGCTGAAATGATTGAGTTGGGTTACAAAACATTAGGCCCGGGCAATATCTTTTACGCCACGGAAGGCTTGACACTTACTTCCGGCGATGCGGTACTGCCCATGGAGTTACGGCGAATTAGCTTTGTTACCGACGTGCAGGATTCCGGCCAAAAACAAAGTCATGATGTTACGACCCAGGCCGATGTCGATTCCGGCAGCCGCTCGTACATCCCCGGCGCGTTCCAGGAACGGACGGGGACGATCAACGGCGTTGTGGACGTGGACAGCGAGGAACAGCGGGAACTCTTTAACGAGTACCGGGAGATCGTCTATCAGGAAGGGGATCACGTCGGGGTTGCGCCGGCAACGTCACTGGAACACGAATACATGATGAGCCGCAGGGAAACCAGAGAGTCGGGGGAAACCGAAATGTGGGAGTACATGCCGCTTATATCGGAATCCATCCAGGCGCCTAAACCGATGGATGGGGTGCAGTCTTTCTCTTTTAACTACCGCATTGACGGCAAGCGGAAGCCATGTATGATCATTCGGGAGATAGCCTAATGATCCTCTCTGCAAAGGGTACCTATGCCTATGTCCCGAAGTTTAACGAGAACCGTTCTTTGCCAGAACGGGAACAGGTAACGGTGGAGATAATCCGGCCTCGGGCAGAGGAACGGGGCCAGCTATATAGTTTTGACCCTGAACGGGAAGTTGGTCTGACTGATTTTGAAAATCCTGGCGGAAGTGCGTCTATAACGTTTAAGACCCGCTATCGTACCGGACGGATTCTCCGTAACCATGTGGGGGTAATAAAGAATTTATCTGTCGAAGAAAACGGGAAAATACACGCTATAACCACCGGTGCGGAACTTGCCGAATGTACCGCTTTCGGAGTTGCCAATTTTATTCAGGAGCTGACAGCGGAAGTATTGTCGGATCAGCTCTCTGCCGAAGAAAAAAAAAGTACGCCGCCGCCTTCGAACTCGTCTACGAAGGATGGGCCGGAGAACGGTGGCACGATGTCTACAATGACAAACGGGAACAGTTCAGCTTTGGTATCCTCAAACGGGGAGAATTCGCAAACTACCTGACGGAAGATTTTTGGAAGGCCTTTGGCATCTGGCGGCAGTATTGCCGCCGGGGACTTCCGTCGGGCAAGGGCTGGCTTCACGAACCGGAAGCGCTTCTTGAATTGTTTGATTTGTTTGACGATACCAGAGACAAGTTAGACCGGCTAAAGCTGGAAGGAAACACGAATGGCGGTACAGCTAACCGATGAATTGCGGGTTCTCGTAGAAGCGGAAGTTGAACGGGCGATCCGTGACCTAAAACAATTTGACGATTCTCTGGAGAAATCCGAAAAGTCAGCTTCCGGCCTTGGCAAAGCTCTTGAAGCTATGGAGAAAAAAGCCCTTATCATGTCCGGGGCGGTAACCGCAGCTGGGCTTGCGGGTATCAAGGCAGCCGCTGACAACGAGAAGCTTCAGGCGTCTCTTGAGGTATTGCTTGGCTCCGCCGAAAAAGCTACGGCGGTCTTTGAAGAATGGAAACATTTCGGAGCAACGACACCGCTTTCGGTGGGGGAAATTTCCGGCGCCGGTAAAGCCCTGCTTGCTTTCGGCGTTGACGCTTCAGAAATAACGACGACTTTGCGGCGGTTGGGGGACGTAGCCCAAGGTGTTGGATCCAGCCTGGATCAGGTCGCTCAGGTGTACGGAAAGGTTAAAGTTCAGGGCAAAGCCTCCGCTATGGAAATACTGCAGATGCAGCGGCAGGGTATCCCTGTTGTGCAGGCTCTGGCCAAGGCACTCGGCACTACAGAGGCAAGTATAAAAGACATGGTCAGCGCCGGGAAAATCGGCTTTCCTGAAATGGAGAAGGCGTTTCAGGCGATGACCGAAGACGGCGGGCAGTTTGAAGGAATGATGGAACGGCTTTCCGTTACTACCATAGGGAAGTTCTCCACCGCTATGGACAATGCCAAACAGGCGGCGGCGTCCTTTGGTGATCTGCTGCTGCCTATGGTCAACGATACGCTTAACGCCGCGAACGATCTCTTCCAGGGCATTATGAACATGGACGACGGCACCAAGCGCCTTGTCCTTGGGTTCGGCGGTGTGGTTGCGGTATCGGGCCCTACGATTGCAGCGATACACGGAATCAATAAAGTGTTGGCAGCAACCAACCCCGCCATGTTGGCTATTGTTGCAGGCATTGCTGGTCTTGGAGCGGTTGTAGCGGTTATCAATAAACAGGCGCATGCGTATGAAGATCTGCAGAAAAAAATCAGGGAAACCGAAGATGCGTCAAAAAGTCTGCTTGCTGCATATTCGGGCGGAAATGACGCCAAACTCCTTGATGAAAAAACAACGAGAGAACTTATTAAGCTGTACCCCGAGTTAAGCAAAGTAATCATGGCAAATACCATAACGGTTAAAGAGGCGTCAGCGGCAGCGGAGGAAGCATCATATTTCCGGCGGCTTGCCGCTGCGGAACAAAAATACGCTTATGAAATTGAACGATATCAGGGTGAATTAGGAAAATTAAATAACTCAGTCAAGGAAATGGAAGCATCCATAGCCAATGGATATTATACCGGGGAACACCTTCAACAGATCAAACAGGATTTGGCAGAAAGTTATGCTATGCAAAGTGAATATTTCGATAAAATAACTGAGTTAACCAACCGGACTCTTGTTGAGGCCGCAGGTCCTCGCGTTGCAGTAACAGCAAGCGCTGATACCGTTTCCTTTGACCCCCCGGAACTTGGTTCAGGCACGACCAAAGATGCACAAAAAACCTGGCAGGAATGGTACAGCGAGATCACCAAGGTTGACCCTAAGTTAATTACCATGAAGGAACATGGGGAGGAGTTGGGGAACCTTTTTGTTGACAGTCTTGCCAATACCTATACGATGAATCAAAACCTCGCTGATGTTTTGGGAAACAAATTTGACATGGCAGGGGCGCTCCGTGGCCAGAAGGACGATATTGAGCGGGCGCTCAAAGAGCTGCTTTCCATCAGTCCTTCGGACATCGATGATCCGTTTGAGTTCAACGATAAATTTATCAATCCACTTTCTGAAGAATTTAAAAGACTGAACCATGCTATCGGGGACATTGAAATACAGGAGCTGGAGAAAAAAATTAAAGACTTCGGGAAATCCGAATGGCAGCTTGCACGGGAAATGGCGGAGTTTAACGGCTATACCAAAGAACAGCAAGAAGAAATTGCCCGGCTGACCGAAGAATACGCTATGCTTACCGAAGCAGAAAGAAACCTTGAAGATGTTATACGGAACGGCCTGACGAAATCGTTCCCTGAAATGTCCAAAATAGCAGTGGATAGTATTGCAAAAATCTCCGCAGCCCTTGCAGACGTTTCTTTCAACGGCATATTAAAAGGTCTAGAGGATGTCGGCTATGCCCTGGCGCAAAACGACGATGCCGCTAAAGCGTTTAAAGCCGCTATGGCGGACATGGTTCGTTCCATGATGGATATGCTGCCGGGACTCTTCTTGGAAGCAGGATTGCGGCTTATTATATCGGGCCAGTGGCCGTTAGGCCTTGCGTTTATTGCTATGGCCGGCAGTTCCGCCCTCATTAATGGCATCACCAAAGGGCTGACAAGTAGCGATGGCAGCGATGATACCGATCTTAACGCCCACGGTAATATGTTCAGTTCGCAAGGGATCATCCCGTACGGTAAGGGCGGCGCTTTCACCAATCAGATCATAACGGCACCTTCCTATTTCCGACACGGCGGAGGGTTGGGGCTTATGGGCGAAGCAGGGCCTGAAGCGGTAATGCCTCTTAAGCGTCTGGGAAACGGCGATCTTGGTATTGAAGCGTCCGGTATCGGTGGAACTCAAGTTGTAGTCAACATTTACAATAATTCCGGTGAACCGGTAACCCAGGAAGAACATACCGGCGAAGACGGCAGTCGGCAAATCGACATCATGATCGGCGAACTCGTCGGTGGCCAGATAGCCGCGGGGCGCCACGATTCGGTACTTGAAAGCCGCTTTGAAGGGCTTACCCGGAGGGGGCGTTAATGGCTTCCATCTCCTGGCCTGTGGAGCTGCCCTTTACCCTACGTACCGAAGGGCTTAAAGGCCAGTACAAAGATCCTGTTTTGCGTACCGACATGGATATGGGTCCGCCAAAGGCCAGGCTCCGGTATACACGGCCGGCAAAAAATTATACCGGTACCATTATCGTAGACGAACAGCAGCGGCGTCTTCTCGACTATTTTTACCGCATCACAACCAGATTCGGTGCGCTCCGTTTTAACTTTACCAATCCTCAAAGCCTGGAAGTCAGGGAGTTCCGTTTAAAAGCACCGCCGGATGAATCCAGTACCGCCGGGCGCTATACCATCACGCTGCAATTGGAAGAACTATGACCAACCCCGCTATAGAAGCCTTGACTGCACAAGAAACTGCGGAAGTCTTTTTGGTAATCGCTGTTATCAAAGTTGACGGGGAAGTTTCTTTCCGTATTGTCAATAATACCGAAGGTATCACTTCCCAGGGCGAAACCTTCGAACCATTCGCCTTTGCTTTTGTGCTGCCTTCAACCAGTGATTCGGGCATTAAATCAGCCGGTTTTGAAATTGACAACGTAGACCGTCGCATTCAGGAAACGGTCACGCTTTCTGCAGGCAAAGAAGTAACCGCAGAATTTAGCATCATCATGGCATCAAGTCCCGATGTTGTTGAGCGCGGGCCGTTCAAATACATACTCCGGGATTTTCAGGTAACCCGCACAAAAATTAAAGCGGTGCTTCATGATTTTTACCTGACCGATCTCAATATACCAGGGCTGCAGTACACTCCAAAAAACTTTCCGGGACTGTTCTGATGCCGCCGTCCTGGGTTGCTCACTACATTGGCATTCCTTTTGTCTCAGGCGGGCGGGATCATACCGGCTGCGATTGTTACGGCCTGGTACGTCTGGTATTGCTGAAACAGTTTGGATACAAGCTTCCTTTACTAAGTCTTGCTTATAATAACGCCTGCGATACCACAGAAATAGAACCACTCATGCAGAATCAACTGCCGTTGCTGTGCGGAAACCGGATACAACAGCCGGAACCGGGAGCGGTAATTGTTGTTCGATATGCGGGCAGGACCGCTCATGTCGGAATATTCACCGATGACGAGTTTATACTGCATACATTGAATAGAATCGGAGCTCATTGTATCAGCCGTCAGCACCGTTCAGTGCGCGGGGCTATGGAGGGGATTTACCGTGTCAGTCAAGCTTATCTCACTGTCCAACCCTCTTAGAGATGATCGGGTAGAACAGGAGATCCCTGCCGGACAATCTATCCGCGATATCTATTTTGGCCTTGCTACAGGTTATGTCCTTTCCCAGTGTCGCTGTCAGGTTGACGGCGCCATTATAACTGATTTTGAGTATATCCCGCCGGACGGTTCCACTGTAACGATCAAGGTTGTGCCGCTGGGCGGCGGCGGAGACGGAAAAGCCGTGGGAAGCATTCTTGGGGGAGTACTCGCTGTCTTTGGAGCCGTTATATCAATTGCTTCCGCCGGTATGTTAACGCCGGTTGGCGCTTTACTGATTGGTACCGGCGTAAGCCTGATACTGTCCGGAACGTTCCTGCTTCTGTACGAACCGCCGGATTTACCACAGTTCAAAAGCAATACACCGCAGACAAGGCCGGGTCTGCAGGGTGCAAAAAACCAGCCTCGTCCTTATGGATATGTACCGGTATTATTCGGCCGGAGCCTGCTTACTCCCGACATGGCTGCAGGGTATTACATCAGCATTCTTAACAACGAGCAATACTTAACCCAGCTTTTCTGCGCCGGTTATGCCAACATGAGCATAGAACTTGACTCGTTCAAACTTGGGGACACAAAACTTGTAGAACTCAGCGTTACCAAAGATATCCAGGCTATTCTTTCCGGCGGCGATCCGGTAATTCAGATGGAATTACTGTCGGACGGTTCACCGTCAACATTGTATCCCAGGCGGGTAAAACAGATACAGGTTTCCCGTCCGTTAAAACAAACTTTAGATGACGGAACCAGCGGAGCTGTCATTGTAACAACACCGGCGGATACAACAAAAATCGATCTTAATTTTACTTTTAACTCCGGGCTATTCGGCATCAATGATTCCGGAGATGTCGTCAGTGTCGGCATACGGATACTCTTATGGATAAAACCGGCAGATGCGCCTGATTCGCAGTACCTTCATTTTGGGTACATAAACGGATCAAATAGTGATCTGTGGGGAAGTTCAAAGAAGTCTCTTTTCCGTGCGTTTTCCGCACCGGTAACAAGCGGAGCGTGGACGGTTAAAGTTGAACATGGAGGCGCATTAGGCAGTGCTACACACCGCTATGACGACTGTTTTTTTGCAACCCTTAATGCGTTCCAGGACGGTCCACCGGTGTCACCTGATGCGGCAAAAAACATCCAACTGATTGCCCTTAAAGTAAAAGCTACCGATCGCATCAATGGAGTTATCGATAATTTTAACTTTATTGCCCAGGCTGTTGTTCCGGTATATTCCGGTAACGGTTCAGGGCCATCCGCATGGGAACCGGCACTTACCCGGAATCCCGCCGCTGCTTTGCTGTACGCTTTACAGGGTCCTATAAACAGACGCACTGTGGACGATGCGTATATCGACTGGAAAACCCTGGAAGCCTGGTTTCTCTGGTGTGATACTTACCGGTATTTTTGCTCCGCTGTTTTGTCAAATAAAACAACGCTTATGGAATTGCTTAAACAGATTTGTTTTATAGGCAGAGCAGAGCCGGTACGGAAGGACGGCCGCTTTTCCGTAATCCAGGACATAATACGGCCGGTTCACTTTCAACTGATTACCCCAAAAAACAGCATTGACTATTCTCAAACGCTTGGGTTTCCCTATATTCCGCAAGCCCTGGAAATGCAGTTTGTTGACGAAACGTCCGGCTTTAAAGAAGACGTTCGTAAGGTTTTCAATACCCCCACGGGGGAACAGGAAGACTCTGATCCGTCTGATTTCCAGGGTGTTGTCTTATGGGGTGTAACCGATGCCCGGCAGGCTTTTTTACTTGGGAGGTATCAATATGCGTGCCTCTTAAACCGGCCTCGTGTACACACCATCATTCTTGACTTTGAGTACCTCACGGCAGATAAAGGCCAATGGATAAAATATTCGGGCGATACCGCCATGTCCGGCATTGCTTGGGGCCGCATAAAAGAAGTAATCCAAACCGGTAGCGTAATCACGGCATTGGTACTGGATGAAATGGTACAGATGGAAGAAGGAAAATCATACCGTATTCGGATTCGGACTGCACAAAATAATCAGGGTGAATATGCGGTAATTTACCGTCCGGAATACACCAATTATTTATTGTTGGATGAACCAATACCGATCTCTTTTGGCGCCGCTGTTGAAAACCTCTATGCGTTCGGTGAAACTGGCTTAGTAACGCTTGATCTGCTTATTGTCGACATTGAACCGGTCAGCATGGATCAGGCCCGGCTTAAATGCGTTGATTATGCGCCTGAAATTTTTGGTGTCGATATGCCCAATTATGTGATTCCTCCCTGGAACCCCAATGTGTCTGTCGGCGGAGCGCTTGATTCGGGTATCCCCGAAACACCTCCGCCCGCCTACCTTCACCAGGTACAGGAAAAAATAGTTGAAATCCAGATCGATGTAACTGAACGTCCTACCTATACCGAACTGGTTAATGGGTTTGCCAGGGCAGGAACGACCGTGATACCTGCAGTACTTACACTCGCTGCCGCCGGCGGTTTCCGTTTTATCTCACTTACCTGGACAAAACAAACAAACCTTTCCAACCTCAAAGAATATCAGGTGCAAGTATCTGAAGATGCCGTTACCTGGTATGCACCGCGGTTTGACGGCCAAGGACTGGAAGAAGCCACATGGAGAGGTGAAGAAAACGGCGTGTTCGCTACCGTTGCGACTATGGTAGTACACCCGAATATTTCCCCGGCAGGATCCGCACATGCACCGGCCGGCCGTTTTTTATATTACCGGGTACGGCAGCGAACCATGCTTGACGCGTATTCCGACTGGAGCGCTGTTATCGGAGCCGAAACAAAGCTGACCGATACCGGCGATTACGGGACAAATAGTATTTCTGCCAACGCCCTTAAAACGGCGGAACTGCTTGCGATGTTTGCAAAGCTTACCGAAAGCCTGATTGTCGATCCTCGCTATGGTATTTCGTCCGAAAACTCCGAATGGTCTGATGGCGATACCAGGGCGGTACTCAATGCCCGGCAAATTGCTTTTCAGTTTTTCATGGATCAGGTCTGGGTTACTATGGCCAGGCTGGGATTGGAAGGCGTTGAAGCAACCCAGCTGTATTCTCCTGACAAACTGTTTATTACC
>WRIX01000006.1 GCA_009782495.1 Treponema sp. | reverse complement strand
TAATTGCAGTTTTTGAATGTTTTCTGCACTTGATATTCTGCTTACCTGTATACTCTGATTTGCCAGGAGTTTGTCAATTTCTTCCCGTGTTATAATTTCGTACTTTCCGGTTCCTACCAGGTGACTTTCCGCCAAATTCCTTATGGCGATTGCATCTGCTTTGGCTTTTTCGGTGTTTACATTTGTGCTGAACTCCACTACCGCAAGCCGCGGCTTTGCGGCGGTTTGCGCAAAAAGTGCAAGCAGCATTACCGTCAACAAACCAAACAAAATAATCGGTTTTTTCATGTTACCTGTCCCCCAACGCTTCGTCGATAATTGCAAGCGCATTGTCCCGTCCTTCCGTTAGCTGCTGAATTAACAGCGTTTTGTCGTCTTCTGTTGCTTTGCCGCCAGACGCTTTAATTATCGCATCCGCCATCTTATCAGGTTCAATTTTTTCTACCATAGCGATAATATCCTTCCGGACAAAACGTACAAGCACATAAGCCATGTGCCATTCCTTTCCATCTATAGCGCCGGTTTCAAAGTACCATTCAAGGAGTTCGTAGCTGGGAACTCTGGTTCTGACAGAGTTTGTTATAACCGATTGAATGAGCGTTTCAGCGTCTTCTATGGTTGATGTCCTGAACAGCGAATTGGAGGTAATATCAATTCTGCTATTTATATCAGAAGCGATATTCTCCGCAACGGCTTGTTGGATATTCTGCCGCGCCCTGGTTCTGGCAAGCTGTTCCGAAGCAGTTTTGTTGGAAATTCCGGCATCGTAGTACCATGAGGAAACACCCTTTCCGCCGGGTTCGTACTTTGCTTTTGCGGTTAATGGTTCATATACCCACCGGGGTTTTCCGGCGGGCGGACTGTTGCTTGCCAGAAGCGCATTAAATGCCGCATCGGTCTGGAAAAAGGCGCTGTACTGACCCAGCAATTCCGCTGTCTTAACGGAAGTAATTTTAAGATGAAGCCGGTACCGGTCGGCTGATCCGGTAATAGCGCCCGTAATAATGGCTTCCGCTCCGGTTTTACGGCCTATGGACTGGATCGAATCGTCGCTGACTTCTCCGGACAACTGGTATCCGGTTTCTGCGCTAAGGCTTTGCATAACATCGGCGCTTCGGTCAACAACGGTCAGGTGTTTGGCATTAACCAGACGGACGGAAAGTTCCTGGGCGGCATAAACACCAAGTTCTCCGGCAGGAGCGCCCAAATCGGCTATTAAAACCCTGCATTTTTCGGGAAGCTGCGTCTCTATATAGGTTTTTGCGCCCGAAATGGCAATATCCAGGGTGGAAGTTTGTGCAAAGCAGAAGGAGGCAATTCCCAAAATTATGGTTAAAATAAACGGCTTTTTCATAAAAACTCCCTAATATTAGCAAACAGCTAATAAGTTATTATATTAGCATTTAGAGCATTGTCAAGGGCGATCTAAAAATATGATCTGATAGCTAATATGCGACTAAAAGCGGTATTTATTCGAAATTTGCGAATGTGCCGTAAATCAAGAAAAATTTCTCAAATGACCCTTGCTGAAAAGTGCGGTACATCAACCTCTTATATAGGTCAGATAGAGATTGGCAACAGATTCCCTTCTATGGAAATGATTGAAAAAATCGCTGCGGCATTACGAATTAAACCGTATGTACTATTTATTGATGATCCGGGTGAAGAAATTACTTTAAAATCAGAGAAACAAAAACCATACATAATGTCCGATACAATGAAAGATGAACTTGTTAAACGGCTTAATAATGCTATCCGCAAAGTTGTCAAAAGGATCAATTAAAGTAAAGGTATGGCTCAATAAATAACCTATTCAATTCAGTTTCAGGCTGGTACCGACTTTGCAGAAATGGCCTCTTTAATAATTCCGGGTAAACCAGCTTTTCCGGTACAGAAAAAACAAGGCCGCCGAACATAATAGAGGGCTCTTTTTTTCAGAACAGTTCGTATTATCCTGCCGTAATATACAGTATTTGGTAAACAATTCTATTGCCAACACATACAATTATGTATTACATTATTGTATGGAAGAGCGGCGGATCACCTGGGATGAAGCTAAAAACGACGAAAACAAACGTAAACATAAAATTAGCTTTGAGGTGGCACAATATGTATTTTCTGATCCGAATAGGATATGGCGCTTCGACAGGAGTGAAAAAAATACATCAGGAGAAGAGCGCTGGCAAACTATCGGCAGAGTTGGAAAAACTTTTTTTGTGGTGTATACGGAACAGGAAGGAAGGGCTGTAAAAGAAACCCAAATTATTTCGGCACGGAAAGCGGAAAAGCATGAGAGGAGGAGTTACAATGGATACTATAGGAGCGACAATAAAGGTTGGACAAAAGATACCTAAAGAGGTTTTGAAGCAGGCAAAAAAGCAATACAGAGAAGCCGGTAAAGCACCCAAAGTCTATGATCCTGATTGCCCGCCTTCCACGCCGGAGGCATTAGCCGAATTCGCGGCTATGGCGCAGGAATTACGGAAAAGCCGCAGGAATCCTTCTTCGGTAGTAGCGATCAGAGTCAAACCAGATACCCTTTCAAAGTACAAGGCTCTGGGCAAGGGCTATACCGGTATTATGGCCGATGTTCTTAATTATGTAGCAGATAATCCGGAGATTCTTAGCCAAGCCGCAAAGTTATAGGTAGTCAATGAGTTAGCACAATTAATCCCCGTAATGCCCCTTACATTGAGCAATTTCGACAGCGTCATTGCTTACTATTCATGGTTTTTACTTGCTTTTTCCGGGGAATGGTGTATATTAATTGAAGGATGTTAATAGATCCTGCTTTTACAGCGTACTATCCTCATGCCTCGCAGCCGATTGGGATTCCCAAACAAACTGTGAACCCGGCTGTTACAGGAATGCCCGGTATAAGCAGGTTACCGGAAATAACCGGGACACCGGCCGGCAAACAAGGGCCTCAGCAGAGCAGTTTGTATTTCCCTGCCGTGGTCGTAGACATTTCCCCGGAAGCCTGGGATGCGTACAACCGGAATATTGCAAACAAAGGTTTAGCCCAGCCGGAAAATCCCGGGCAAAAAGGCGCTTTACCCGGTACGCCGCAGGTAATCATGCAAGGCAATAACGCCAAGGGTGTCAGCGAAGTATTTGAAACTCATGAATGTCAGACCTGTAAAAGCCGCAAATATCAGGACAGTTCAAGCGATCCTTCGGTAAGTTTCCAGGCGCCGACTCACCTTAGTCCCGGTCAGGCGGCAGGTGCCGTGGCAGCCCACGAAGGCGAACATGTATCCCACGAACAGGCTAAAGCAGAACGGGAAGACAGGCAAATAGTCAGCCAAACCGTTACGATCAATACCGCGATATGCCCTGAATGCGGACGGGTGTATGTCTCGGGCGGCGTAACCCGCACAATAACGGCAAACAAGCAGGACAATACCCCGGAAGTCCCAGCTCCTGCCGAAACTCCCGCCGTATAGAAATATCCTTTTTTTACAAATACCTTTATATTTAAAGAAAATTAAAGAAAACTCTCGCAAAGACACGGAGGCGCAAAGATGAATGAAAATGATATTGGTTCTATTGTAGTTGATACAGCAGTCTATATACATAAAAATCTTGGTTCTGGATTGTTGGAAAACGTATATGAGGCGGTCTTGGCTAAATTATTAGCAAAGAAAGGACTATCCATTCAACGGCAGGTATCAATACCAATAGAATTTGAAGGCGAACATTTTGATGAGGGATTCAGAATTGATATATTTATTGAAGGAAAGGTAATTGTGGAGTTGAAATCGGTGGAGAAAATAACTGCCTCTCATAAAAAGCAGTTACTGACATACTTGAAATTAACTAACACAAAACTTGGTTTCATTCTCAATTTCGGAGCAGCGCTAATGAAAGAGGGAATAGTCCGAACAGTTAATGGCCTCTCAGATTGAAGCCTTGCGCCTCAGCGTCTTCGCGAGATCTCTTTCAAGATCAGTGGATATCTGAAACCTGGCCGATGGATCTTTTAAACGAAAAACATTCTAAAGCATTTGTCTGTTGCGGTAGTTTCGTTCCAGGATATCCAGAGCGCCGATCATGTCCTGTTCAAAATTGGCAAAACCCCGTTCATCATCGTTTGGTATTTCGCTTTTAAGCCGCGCTAGACGTTCACGAAGGGGCCGTCTTTTTTCCTCTCCCATAAATGGAATGCCCTCGGCTTCTTTGCTGTCCATTCTTGTAAGACCGCTTATTTTGTAAAGGGGCGCTCCCAAATGAATACAGGTATCGGCACGATGATAGAATTCCATAATGAGTTCCAGCAGCCGTATCTGTTTGGAGGGAACGCAGTACTTGTCTATCGGGTCGAAAGAATTTTGCTGGAGAAAACCGTCTTTGATTAAGTCCGAAGCCAGCAGCACCAGGCGTTCACCGTCCGGGAGTGCATCCGGGCCAATAAGCCGGACTATCTCCTGAAGGCGCTGTTCTTTTTTAAGGAGTTCAAGCGCCTCCTGCCTTACCGTGGCCCAGGCGGGATCGAGTTTTTGCCACCAGGGTTTTACCTCTTCCGCATATTCGGAATAACTGTCTATCCAGGAAATTGCAGGATAATGACGGGCATTTGCCAGTTCCCGGTCAAGGGCCCAGAAACAACGGATAAAACGTTTGGTATGCTGAGTAACAGGCTCCGAAAAATCACCGCCCGGCGGAGACACCGCTCCGATAATCGATACCGATCCTTCTTTGCCCCCCAGGGTGATAATCCTGCCGGCCCTTTCGTAAAATTCGGCAAGCCTTGTAGGAAGATATGCGGGAAACCCTTCTTCCGCCGGCATCTCTTCCATGCGGCCGGACAGTTCCCTCAGCGCTTCCGCCCAGCGGCTGGTTGAATCCGCCATAATCGCAACATGGTAGCCCATATCACGGTAAAACTCCGCCAGAGTTACTCCCGTATAAATCGACACTTCCCTTGCAGCAACAGGCATATTGGAAGTATTGGCAATAAGAATTGTCCTTTCCATTAATGAGCGGCCGGTTCGCGGATCTTCCAAATGGGGGAACTCGGTGAGTACATCGGTCATCTCGTTGCCGCGCTCTCCGCAGCCAATATACACAATTACATCGGCATCGCACCACTTTGCTATTGCATGCTGCGTCATGGTTTTACCGGTACCAAAACCGCCGGGAATCGCCGCAGCCCCTCCCTTGGAAAGCGGAAAGAATAAATCAATTACCCGCTCTCCTGTAATCAACGGCTGGTCGGGGGCAAGACGCTGGACGCAGGGGCGGGGAATACGCACCGGCCACCACTGGGCCAGAGAAATTTCCGCGCCTGTATCGGTACGGGCAATTGTATCGGTACAGCAATATTCCCCCGGCGGAGCAAGCCAGACAATACGGCCTTTTATGTCTGGTGGAATCATAATCGTACAGGTGATGCTTTCTGTTTCCTTAACTGTTCCCAGACACATTCCCGGTTTTGCTTCGGCAGCATTTCCGTTTGCAAGCTGCGAGCCAAGCTCCGTATCTGGAACAAAGGGCCAGTGTTTTTCCAAATCCAGCGCTTCTGCCCTTACGCCGCTTGTCATAAAAGCGCCGGTTTTTTTGTATAACACTTTCAGCGGCCGCTGTATTCCGTCGTAAATTGTCCCGATAAGACCGGGTCCCAGCAGCACAGAAAGCGGACGTTCAGTTGATACTACAGGGGCTCCTATTCTGAGTCCTGTATCATCTTCATATACCTGAATTAACGCTTCATCCTTTTCAAGCCGGACAATTTCACCGGTAATCCGCTGTTCACCGACTTCAACAAGGTCAAAGAGACCTGCACTTCCCAGGCCGTCAGCCTTAATGATCGGGCCGGAAATATGCGTTACTTTTCCCGCTTCAGCCATTCCCGCCTCCGTTGTCATAACACCCGGTTACAGCGCCGGACGCTGCGGTTGTATTAACGGCGGATACCGGCAGCGTTAAATCTTCAATGTTTCCCAACAGGGCTGCGGCCAGTTCAGCCCGCTTTTCCAAAAGCAATGCTTCCGCCGCTTTGTCTACAGAAACGGTAATCCGCAAACGGGGAAAATCCATTACCAGCGCCGGAAAAGAACCGGTTATTATATAAAGAGGATCTTCAGTATAGCTAAAAGAAATCCCGCCAAAAGAAGATTCAACAAGGGCGCCGCATTCTTCTTTGGAAAGCGCACGATAACGGAGAGAAGCTGTCTCCGGCCGGTCCGGCGAGCCAAAAAAACCGGAAGATATTTCTTCTTTCTTTTTCTCCAAATCTTTTTTCATAATGTACAGTAAAGAAGCACGATCCAGCGATGCAAGAAATTCTTCCATTGCCTTATTTAAAAAACGATCTATGGTTTCTGAGCGGATTCTCCGCTTGTCCATTGGAAGCCGGGCCATAATTTCCAGCTGCAACTGGCTTTCTTTCTGTTCATAATCAGAGCGGACTTTCTTTTCCGATCGGTTAAGTTTTTTTTCCCAGGCCGCCTTTGATGAACTTGCCAAATCATCGGCAGCTTTGAGAATCTTAAGCGCTTTTTTTCGTGCGTCTTCCAGGATCTCCCTGTCTAACGCTTCGGTGGTATGCAGCTCTTCCATGCACACACCGCCTCCTGGCGGTGAACTATAATAACTTCCTTGCGCTCGCGGGCTGAAAGCCCGCATCTTATATTATACATGCACCCCTATTGCTTCCCTGATTGCATCAACCAGGGTTTTATGCCCCGGAAGGTGTCCCAGAGTTCCCGGAATTTCCACCACAAGAGGATAGGCGCCTTTTAACTGCCAGTCCGTCAGTGTTTTCCCCAGCCATAGAGCTGTTTCTTCCGTAATTATCAGAACACGGCAGCTTATATTACCGGGAAGGAAGACTCCGGCAGTTTCGTCCCACCCGTGAGTGCATTTTTTAAAGACTGCCAGCGCTTCTTCCTCTCCGGATACCGCCTGCCCCTCTATTCCTACAAAACGAAAAGCAGTTGCCAGTTCCGTTTCTCCAATAAAAAAATAGTCCACACTAGAATATCAGTATAAGCAGAGCAACAAGGAAGCCCCAAAGACATATCCCTTCTGCAAGGCCGGCATAAGGCAAAGCCTTTCCGGAAAGTTCGGGGTTCTCGCTCATTGCTCCCATAGCGGCGGACCCTATCTGGCCTACAGCAATGCCGCCGGCCACGCAGGAAATCCCCACAGCCAGGGCTGCGGCAAAATACTTCCACACCGAAACAGCCTGGGTTCCTGAAGCTTCTCCTTCATCGCTTTCCGCTTCCTGGGCAAAAACCATTGCTCCCAAAACCAGCAGTATGGTTAATACAATCAACGTTCTTTTCATCTATACCAACTCCTTAAATTATTGCTCCGCGTTTTTTCTGAAACGGAAAGGCGTAAAGGCAACTCCCGTTTCCGTAAAAAATTTGCTGAAAAACTCATAGTACTGCAGCCGTACTGCCTGTATTGCTACAATCATTCCTTCCAACAGAATAATAATACCGTTTCCGGCAATAAGAATCAAAAGGGAAATAAGAGGGCCTGCCGCAAGATTCTGCACCAGACCTGAAAGGGTAAAGACAATAAACGAAAGCACCGCATGGGAAAGGGCAAAAGCGCCCACGCGGAGGAAGCTGACGGTATTGGAAATATACGAGGATGCCGATTCAATGATTTCCACAAACCCTTCCATGATAAACACCATAAGGCCTTGTTCCAAAACAGGCCTTTCGCCGGAAACAAGCCGCCAGATTGCAGGGCCAAAAAAAATCAAAAAAACAGGAACGGCAAGTCCCGCATAATCATAGTTTTCAAAACGGCCGCCGAAGATAAGGCGCATGGCAATAAACAAGGCATACCAAAAAAGAAGCATCCCTGCCAGCCCTGTTTTAGAAAAAAACGCTTTTTCATATTTTTTTTGACTGTATTGGTTGGCAATGTTTACCAGGAGTCCGATAGAATTAAGGATAATACCTACAGCTATGGTAAAACCGAAAAAGTAAAACATCTTGGCAATGTTATTTTTATCGGGCATCAGGCTGAGAATACGGGACGGGGCGGTGCCGGGAATATCCAGTCTCTTCATTATAAAACCAAGTACGGCCCGAGTCGGCTTTTCCAGAAACTTTTCGCTGGTAAAAAAGGCGCCGTTTAAAATGCCCATGATCATCGAAGAAATGCCCACTGCTTTAAGGGGTGTGGAAAAATGTTTAAATGAAGCAAGAAGCTTATTTTTGTTTTTTAATCCCAATGCTATTCCCAAAAGAAAAAGTACCAAACCCTGCCCCAGATCGCCGAACATTATCCCAAAAAGTATTGTAAAGAAAAAAGCAACAAAGGGAGTCGGATCCAGTGTCCCGTAAAGAGGCGCTCCGTAAGAAAACACAACAGGTTCAAATCCGCGAACAAAAGCGCCGTGTTTCAGAGAGACAGGAACTTTTTCCCTGCCCTCTACTACATCTTCCAGTTCTTCCGGGTTGTATGATCGTATAGCGGTACGGCCTTCGGTCCGGTTCTTCAGTTCATCAACCAGCACCGGCACTTCGTCTGCGGGAACCCAGCCGCTGATAACATAAACACTTCGTGTTCCCCGCAGCCGCCGTTTGAATTCTTCCACCGTCTGCGCCATAAGGTACGAAGCGGCCAGACTCTGCAGCGAAGGACTGTATTCCTTTTTAAAATCTTCTTTTTTTCCGGCAATGTTTTCCAGTTCTTTTTCCGTTGCGGCAATTCTTTCTTTAAGACTATTAAGAAGATCCGCGGGAACTCCTTTGTAACCTTCGGGGATATCAATGGGTGTAAAAGCCGTTTTTTTCAGCGCCGAATCCAGGGCAAAACGGCCCTTGCGGGAGGCGGCAGCGAGGAAACGCCCTGTATCGTCCAGTGAAACGATCACAGCCCGGCCGGCAAGATTTTCACGCAATGTTTCCTGACGGCGCGGATCAAGTCTTCCGACACGCAGCGTAAGGTAAGAAAGCTGATCCAGATCCGAAAACGGAGCGTTCAGCCTGGAAAATGCTTTGGCTTCGTTAATGGTTTCTTCCAGTTTTTTCTTTTCTTCATTCTTTTCGTTTTCTTTTACGCTTAATCCCAGAATTGTTACAACAAGAGTGGCGGCAAGCTGTTCTTCCGCTTCTTTGGGAAGAACAGTATTATCAAGCGGTTCATCGGGCAGTTCTACGCCCAAATAAACGGCAGCGGAACGGAGGCGGGTTAAGCTTTCTCTTATATGGGCTATTGTTCCTGAACTGCCCGGTGAGCTTCCTTCATCTGCGGTAAACATGTCGCCGGAAAAATGCATCAAACCGCGGCGGCCCAGAAATTCAATAACCGGATCAACATCACGTGCAAGAACTGTCATTTCAATCTGTTTCATCTTTTGCGGACGAATCATGAACCAAGCTCCAAAGCTGCAAGTACATCCTTGCAGGTCATTCCCATACCAAGCCCTTCGGTACAGCTTGTCAGAACATCTTCTTCAAATTGTTTGAGTTTAATAAAACAAAAAACCTTGTCTATATATGAAAGACTGGTTCTGAAGGATCGCAGTGCCAGATGGTAGAGGTGTTCCGATGCCGCATTCTGAAAATACCGGGGATCCGGCTTCCAATGACCGGAAACAGGATTAAGGAAGCGGAAACGTTTCCACTTCTCCCACTCGCTGTAATCATCCAGCGAAAACTCAAGCGCAGCAAGGGCATCTTCGCAGAGCTTATTGTTTTTTTCAATAAAAACCAAATGCTGTTTGACTTCTTCTGCTTTCATGCTGTAGTAGCTGCGCAGCCTGAGCGCCCAGGCGCAATTCCTAAGGGCAATTTCTTCTGCGATTATTTTTTCGGCCGCTATTCGATCATGTCTTTTAAGAAGCGTAAGGCTTGTCCACAATTTTGCATAGTAGTGGCGATCCAAAGCTGTTTCCAGAGATACTTCACCGGATTCATCCTCCCCTGTTCCTGACGGAACTGCAGGACTTTTGCTTTGTTCAAGGTATGCAAGAATAAACTGTAAATCCGTTTGCTTAAGCATCGCTTCGGCATCGGGCCAGGCATCAAAATTAACGGCGCCAAAACGGCCCAGGGGAGTAAAGACCGGTTTGGAAGAAGTTTCTCCTTCTACAATAAGGGCAAGTGCGGTTTTAAGATCCGAATATTCATAAACCTGCAGCAAAAGTAAAAACAGAAGCGGCGGCTTTTTATACGATTTAAGGACTGCGCTGATTGCATCAACCCCCCGCCCGGAAAGGCGCCGTTCAAGATCAGGAAGCAGTTCCCGTTCGGGCAGTTCTCTGGCATTCGATCCAAATACAAGCTGGTCCAATTCGGAAAGCCGGTTTATGGGGTTAAGGGCGGCTATACGGCGGCTTACAAAAGACTTGCCGATAATGCCGCTGGCCTTAACAAAGGCATAGGCCTTTTCCCCCTGGCGAATCAAGGCCTTCGCTCACTTTCGTTCGCCTGATTGAGTATACATTTTTCTTCCATAAGCAGAGAAAAAGCCAGTGAGGAAAAATTTTCATTTTGTTGGGGCATAGAATCCAGGCTTGCCCTGTATTCATCAAGAATTTTATTATATTCATGCTTAACAGCGTCAACCGAATTCAGGTATTCCGCTTCCAGTTCCGACGCTAACTTTTGATACGATTCATCAAAAACAATCCGGTTCTTTTCTTCTGCTTCTTTGGTGCGCCGATCCGCTTCCGCCTGGGCATCATCCACCAAAATTGCCGCCTGATTCTCTATTTCAAGCAAATGCCGCAGTATATCCGGATCGTCCATCTTATCTAATCTATGGCAGTAAGAATGTTTTCATATTTTTTGATAACAGCACTGGCTGATGCAGGATCGTTTTGGGAAGCCAGCTCGGTAAAAAACTGCGGATTTTGCAGCATTTCCGCCAGCCTTTTAAGAATACGCAAATGTAATTCCGATTCTGCCTGAGGAGCAAGGATCATAAAAAGCAGATACACCGGCTGGTCGTCCAGTGCGTCATAATCAATGCCTTGCCGGGAAATACCCAAATATCCGCAGACTTTGTCTATGGAGGCTACCCTTCCGTGGGGAACGGCGATTCCTTTCTGAATGCCTGTGGACATCTTTCGTTCCCGGGTTCTGATTGCTTCAAGCACCTCTTCCCTAATATTCAGATGAGAAGCCTGACAAAAAGCATCTGCAAGCTCTTCGAAGGCCTCGTCCTTGTCTTCGGCTTCAAGGCCAATTTTTATAAAATCACTCTCAAAGAGCTCACTTAATAGCATGTTATTCTCCCGTTCCGGAATTAAGATCTTCGGGAGGAATCACTTCCGGGGGAATTGCTTCGGGAAAAATCTCGTTTCCGGTATCAGTATTTTCCCACCAGGTATTATCCCCGCTTACGGATTGTTCCCGCCCTGCAGCCTCTACCCCGGAAATTCCGGAACTGCGGTTGAGCAGCGCCATACTCAGGCTAAGTATTAAAAACAGGGCTCCAAGAATGGAAGTAGCCCTGGTCAGTACATTCCCCGACCGGGATCCAAAAGCGGAGGCGCTGCCCCCGGCAAAAATCCCCCCCAGGCTGTCCCCTTCTTCATTCTGAACCAGTACCAGGAGGATTAATAACACCGCTACCAGTATAAAAACCACCAAAAGCAGTATACCCACTATTCCCATGAAAAACTCCGTTATTCAAGGGTAAAAAACCCTTATTGTTCAATTGTAACGAGGGGGGAAAACTTGTTCAAGAGGGTTTTTGGTTAATTGTTATTTTGAAGCATCCCGGAGGGGAAAAACCGGCCAGGATCAGCCGGTTCCTATGGCTTCTTTTGCCACAGCTATTGTGGCGGACATACCTATACGATCTGCGCCTGAATTAAAAAGTTCCAGAGCCCTTTGCAGGGTTTTTACACCCCCGTCTATTTTAATACCGGCTTTGCTGCCAATAATACTCCGGACAAACCGGACATCCTCTTCTTCAGCCTTTTTCCCGGAAAGGGCATTGGAGATTTTAACAAAATCACACCCGCAGTCACGGATTAAAGAAAGAACTTCCCTCTTTTCTTCATCCGAATACAAGGACTGCTCGTAAATTGCCTTAACCAGACATTTGCCCCGGGCAATTTGGAGCATTTCCTGCAATTCACGCCGGGCTGCAGCAAGCTCACCGCTTTTTATTGCCAGTACATTCAGCGCCACATCCATTTCCGCAGCTCCCCTGCGTATACATTCACGAAGCTCTGCGCTTTTTGCCGCCTGGGAAGCGGCGCCGTGGGGAAAACCCGCTACAGAACATACCGCCACGCCGGTTCTGCCGAGAATAGTTGCGGCACATTCCACATAATAGGGAGACACCACCACATTTGCCAGTCTGTATTCGGCGGCAAGCTTACATTCGGCAATAATCTTTTCCCTGCTAATCCCCGGATCAAGAAGAGAATGTTCAAGCTTGCCGGGAACTGACAAATTAATACCTTTATTGCGCAGTTCTGCGGCGGGAAGACCAGCGGCAGGCGATACCGGTTTACTGCCTGTTCCTAAAATCTTTTCCAGTTCCCTTTCGGTCGCATTTATAATTTCGTTTACATTCATGCACACACCGCCCCCTTGTTATTAAAATTGTTGCGGCAGCAACTACTTTGCTACAATAACTGTGTTATTTTCCGTGTTGGACAACAGTCTGTTTGCCGTTGATCGTAAAACTGTCCAAAACCCCGCAAATGGTAAGGTCTGCGATAAGTTCCTTATCGCCTGTAAACATATTGGCGGCCCCGCCGTCTACATTTACCAGAACTATATCTCCCACCCCTGCATGGGCCGCGTCAAAAGCAATCTGACGCTTACCATCGGGAGTCCCGTCGGGATTGAGATATTCCACGATCATCAGTTTATAGCTTTTAAAGCTCTTATCCTTGATAGTGGAAATGAGGTTTCCAACAACTCTGGCGATTTTCACAATCGGCCTTTATTTGGGCAGTATTCCTTCCACATCATCATGGGGAGCGGGAATTACATGGAGACCGTAAAGCTCGCCAACTACCTTGGCTGCTGCTGCTCCGGCATCAACGGCGGCTTTTACAGCGCCTGTATCACCCCGTACCATGACGGTGACCAGCCCTGAGCCGATCTGCTCTTTGCCGACAAGCTTTACATTGGCAGCTTTTACCATAGCATCCGCCGCTTCGATTGCTCCGATAAGTCCCTTGGTTTCTACCATTCCCAATGCTTCTTTCATTTAGATCCTCCTGTAAAGAATGTTGTTCATTCTTTAATTTTTACCCTGGGGGTATTTCTTCGTTGTATGTATCTATAAAGCCGACTATGGCCACATCGACCGGTACGTCTTTGCGGAACATCTTTGCAGCTTCTTTAGATCCGATTAAATAAACAAAATCACCGGGTCCTGCCTGGCGGGTTGAATCACCTGCGACAATAGTGCCTGCTTCTTTCCCGTTTTCAATTAGTTTTACGGTTAATAGAGGAATTCCCTGAAGGTATTCTTCCTTGACCGTTGCAACTACAGTTCCGGTAACAATGCCCGTATACACTTATTTTGCCGCTTTAACAGAAGGCGAAGGCAATATACCTTCCACATCGCTGTGAGGCCTGGGGATCACATGAAGTCCGTACAGATCACCTACGCGTTTGGCCGCTTCTGCTCCGGCGTCAACAGCGGCTTTAACGGCGCCAACATCGCCCCGAACCATGACGGTAACCAGCCCTGATCCGATCTGCTCTTTGCCGACAAGAACTACGTTGGCGGCTTTTACCATAGCATCAGCCGCTTCAATGGCTCCGATAAGTCCCTTGGTTTCTACCATTCCCAATGCTTCTTTCATACCAACTCCTTGCAAATGTATTTGTCTAACAAATAGATTCAATTATTTTTTTATGAGGAGACGGAATAACCGTACTTGCCCCAAGCATACCCTGCACTTCTTCCAAACCCTCCGCCGCTTCAACAGCGGCCCGGACAGCGGCAACCTCTCCGGTAAATATAACAAAAGCCTTGCCGCCCAAACCTCTGCCCAGCCGTACTTCGATAAGGTTAATCGCCGCAGCCTTTACCGCCGCATCTGCTGCCTGTACGGCAGCGCACATGCTGTAACTTTCCATTATCCCAAGAGCATTTACATTTTCTGCTTCTGCAGTCGCTCCTATGGCAGGCGCTACCTGTTCATGAATACCGGGAATTACAAGGGAATCCACCAGGGCGGATCCGGCAGAAGCTTTACCTGCTTCCACCGAAGCGCGTACCGCAGCTACCTCCCCTTCCACAATAACAAGATACTTTCCTGCACAGGCCGCCTGGGATGCGACAAGTTCTACCCCGGCGGCTTTAAGCATGGCGTCGCCTGACTGTATCCCCAAAGGTACGGACATGGTTTCAATCATTCCCAGTGCATTTCTCAAAACTTTATTCCGCCTTTATTGTTACCATATCCGATCGTACATCGGCTATCGTTCCATTAACCGGCGCATGAATCAGCGCCCCCAATCCCTCAGGTCTTCCTATGACCGTTCCTTTTTTTACCGCCGATCCTTTTTCTACCGCCGCTTTGCAGGGAGCGCCCAGGTGCATTTTGAGGGGAATGCGATACTCATGTACCTTTACCGTAAAAGGAATAAAAGGCGCATCCCTGTCGTATTTTACAAGAGCAAGCCGGGACATAAGCCGCTTTAACGGAATTTTTTTTACGCCAAGTCCGGGATCTACGAAACCGGCTTTTTCCTTTTTCGGTTTAATCCCCTCTCCCATCAGGGCCTTTTTAAAATTCCCCATTATGATTGAAGGAGCAAGGCCGAAATTACACGCATAGTAACTGCAGATTCCGCATTCGCAGCAGCTGAAAAGACTGTTGGTATTACCGAGGAGTTTTCCCTTTTCCGAAGCGAGCGCCCGCATTGCCTTATGCGGAGTAACGCCAAGTCCCAGTATGGCCCGCGGACAAAGCTGTGTACATATCGAACATTGGCAGCATACAGCTTTTGCGAGTTTTGCCTGTCTTTTTAAATCAACGTGTTTATAAGAAAGAAGTTTATGACTCTTTGGCAGGGGAAGTATGCCCCCGGTAGTTTTAGTAACGGGCTCTTCCAGGCTTTGCGCAGGAGTTCCCATCAGAGGACCGCCAAGTATCACTTCATAGTCTCCGGCATTCCCCGATTCAAACCCTCCGGCAGCTTCAATAAGGGAGCCTATCGGCGTACCGATAGGAACTTCCATAGTAACGGGATTTTTTACCGCTCCCGAAACGGTGATTATTTTATCTGTTACGGGTTTCCCGTCCAGAGCGCCTGCAATGTTTACAAGGGTTGCTACATTGGAAACCACAGTTTTTACATCAAGGGGAATTCCGCCGGCGGGAACTACCCGGCCCGTTACATCGTAGACAAGGGTTTGTTCGTCTCCGGAAGGATAAGTACTTTTCATTAAATGAAGATCTATCTTTGTTCCGGTAGTTACCTTTTTAAGAGCCGATACAGCTTCTTCGTAATGGCTTTTGGTCGCAATAACAAGTTTTTTGGCTCCGGTATGTTCCGCTGCCGCAAGCATGGCGCGCACTATGTCGGCGGCGTTTTTTTCCATAATACGGCGATCAGAGCGGAGCAATGGTTCACATTCTGCGCCATTGGCAATGAGATATTCAGCCTGTGTATCCAGTTTTACATGGGTGGGAAACCCGGCGCCTCCGGCGCCGACTATGCCTGCCTCTCGTACCTGGTCAAGAAAACTCATCTGATAATTTAACCTCACTCAAATTCAACTGAAAAAGCCTCCATAAATAATTAAACAATTCTGAAATCCCCATGAAGCACACAGCGCCGCAAGCGGGTAAACGAGTGAGCCGCCGTTACTCCTTCTCCGGTGGGGGTTGCAATGGTAAGGGTTGCATACCCTTCACCGTTAAAGCCAAGCCCCGAATAAGAGGGGGCATTCTTAACAAAAATCGTCGTATTCAGCGCATGGGCTGCATAGCTCATGTGTTTGATATTGGTTGAGTGGATCATCGCCGAATGCTGGCAGCCCTGTTCGGCACGAATTGCATGGGCTACAGCATCGTCTATGTCTTTTACCCGGGCAATGCCCAGAACAGGCATAAGCATCTCTGTCATAATAAAAGGATGATAGGGATCCACTTCCGCTATAACAAGCCGGGGATTCCCGGTAAAAGCCACACCTGCATCCCGGAGTATTACCGCAGCATCCCGCCCCACATACTTCCGGTTAATTACATACTGTCCGTCTTTGTTGATTAAGGTAGCGGCAAGAACTTTATTGATGTCTTCGCCGCCAATAAGGAAAGCGCCGTTACGAACCATTTCTGCAATAAGCGCATCGGCGATATTGGCAAAAGCAAAGACTTCTTTTTCCGCCACGCACAGCACATTGTTGTCGAACGAAGCGCCATCCACTATGTCTTTTGCCGCTTTTTCCAGTATTGCCGTATCATCAACAATAACAGGAGGATTCCCCGGGCCGGCGGCTATAACTTTTTTGCCGGTTTTCATGGCGGCTTTTACCACCGGTTCCCCTCCGGTAATGGAAAGAAGGGGAATATCTTTGTGGGTCATCAGGGCCGTTCCGGTTTCCAAAGTCGGTTCACGCACCGTTGTAATAAGTCCCGCAGGCCCTCCGGCCGATACAATTGCTTCGTTAAGAATGCGCATTGTTTCCTGGGAAACATTTTTTGCCGCAGGGTGCGGATTAAATACAACGGCGTTTCCCGCCGCAATCATGCTGATTGAATTGTTGATTACCGTTGACGGGGGGTTTGTAGACGGCGTGATTGAGCCGATTACGCCGAATGGCGCCATTTCCACCAGGGTAAGACCGTAATCGCCGGACCACGCCTGGGTACGGAGATCTTCAATACCGGGAGTTTTATTTGCCGCAAGGAGATTTTTTAAAACCTTGTGCTCCACACGGCCATAACCTGTTTCCTGATTCGCCATCCCTGCAAGTTTCTGCGCATTGTCTCTGGCGGCCTGACGCATGGCTTCGATAAGCTTTCCGCGTTCTTCCAGTGTCGCTTTACCAAGCTGCCGCTGTGCATCTTTTGCTTTGGCGACAGCTTCGTCTATGGTATCAAAGATCCAGTTTTCTCCGCTTGCAGCGGAAACTGCACCGGAAGTAAGTTTTGCAACTACCTGAGACGCAATTTTTTCTATTTCTTCTTTTGTCATCATACGCTCTTCTCTTTATGTTTGTCGAAAATTCTCTTTTGGTTCATGTCAATGTAATCAATGATTGCAATAATCGTACTGTCTGCGGGTTTGTTTTCGGTAACAGAGGTTTGACGCGAAGAAGAGCCGCCAACGATCATTACAACTTCCCCTTCTCCGGCACCAACGGCGTCTATGCTTACCACAGGAGCGCCCTTCTCCGTCCAGGTATCAAGATCAATATTCCTGGTAAGGAGCAATTTCAGCCCGTTGAGTTTTTCCGATTTATTGGTACTTACCACCGTACCGATTACTCTGGCAATTTGCATAACGTTATCCCTTTTTCCTTTGCACGGTCTCTGGCAGCCGGGCTAATAAATCCTTTTGCGGTATAATAAACGGCTTTTTCCCCCCGTGCCAACGCTTTATTTACATCGTTTTCCGTTACAAGCTCAAGCGCAACACCGCCGGCAATGGGAGAACCTTTGCTATAACTCTGCAGTTCAGTAGATACGGATTTTCTTCCGGGAATACATGCTTCCAATATGGTACCGCAAAGTATACCGTTTCCGTTTGCTTCGTCGGTATCCAAATGGACTTCCGCATCAAAGTCTTTGGCTACTCTGACGACAATATTCCCGATAACTCCTTCACGGGGAGAAGGAGTTTTAATCGAAACAGCATCGCCGTCTTTTACGCCATAAAGAACAGCCTGTTCCGCCGAGAGGTGTACATGACGGGCGGCAACAATCACTCCCTGATTAACGGTGATTTTTCCAGCAGGACCGGTAATGGTGCAGCCGGGGGTTCCGGCAATGCTGCCGCTCATCCTGATATGCGGTTTTATACCAAGCGTAAAACCGTCACTTACCGAAATTTCAACCTGAGTCTCGCTGCGTTCCGGCCCAAGAACCCGAACTTTTTTTATGGATCCTTTAGGCCCTGCTACTTCTACCGTTTCTTCGCAGGCAAACTGTCCCGGCTGTGAAAGTTCCCTAAACCGGGTCATTGTTTTTCCTTTGCCAAAAAGCTGTTCAAAATGATCTTTGGAAAGGTGAACATGGCGGGCTGAAACAGCAACGGGAAAATAGTACATTCCCCGTTCGGCAAATTTACGGAGTATAATATTCTGTATAAGCCGTTTCAGTGCATCTTCGTTCATTGTTTAATACGCCTGTTTTGTTATTGTTACCAGCCCTGTAGGACATTTTGACGTACACTTGCCGCACTTTTCGCAGTCGTCGGGTTTTATTTCTATTTCGCCTTCTACAATTTTTATTCCCTTGCTGGTACCCATACGTACCGCTCCGGCTTTAAGCATTTCATCACAGATCCGCCTGTCATTAATGCCTGTTGATGCCTTTACTTTTATTCCGTCTCCGACAGTTTGCTTCATAAGCCGGATGTCTTCCGCAGTAGCGGCGCCGGGGCCGAAGCCGGTACAGGTTTTGACAAAATCTACTCCGGCTTTTTTTGCCAGTGTACAGGCGGCGACTTTTTCTTCGTCCGATAATAAACCGGTTTCGATGATTACCTTGACAATTGCATTGGGATGCGCGGCATTTGCTACTGCCAAAATATCGTTATACACGACATCGTACTCTTTATCCTTTAAAGCCCCGATATTGATCACCATATCCACTTCTTCAGCGCCGTTTTTTATTGCCTCTGCGGTTTCAACAGCCTTAACCATTGCAGTAGTGGCTCCCAGGGGAAAACCTATAACGGAGCAGGTTTTAACACCCGAACCTTTTAACTGTGAAGCAACATAAGCCACATTGGCAGGATTTATACAAACCGATGCAAAATGGTACTGCTTTGCCTCGTCGCAGAATTTTTTTAAGGCAGCCTTAACGGTATCCTGTTTAAGCACCGTATGATCCATATATTGGGCATAACCGGCATCGTAGCCTGTCTTGATAACCCTGGGGCCGGAAGCCGCCTGAGCGCTGGTCTTTTCCATTACGTTTTTAGTTACTTCCTTTACAATTTCATTAATATCCATGTCTTTCTCCCTGACAAGACAACAAACCGGTATTAATACCCCTTAATGGTTTGCCCTTTAATAATACTTATTCCGCCCGAAGTACCAAGACGCGTTGCCCCTGCTTTTATCATTGCTGCCGCATCGTCAAAAGATCTGACCCCTCCGGCGGCTTTTACACCCATTACCGGGCCAACCGTTTTTCTCATCAACGCAACATGTTCCGGCGTTGCCCCGGCGGTTGAAAATCCGGTTGATGTTTTTACAAAATCAAGCCCTGCGTTTTTGGCAATTTCACACGCCTTGATAATTTCTTCTGTAGAAAGGAGGCAGGTTTCTATAATTACTTTCAGAAGTGCGGCAGAACCGCAGGCTTTCCGGATTGCGGACATGTCCTCTTCTACAAGTTTTATGTTTCCGGACTTCATGGCTCCGATATTCATTACCATGTCGATTTCTCCGGCGCCGTCTTCTATAGCGGCGGAAGTTTCATAGGCTTTTGCCTTTGCAGACATGGCGCCCAAAGGAAAGCCCACTACCGAACAAACCTTTACGCCGCTTCCTGCCAGGAGTTTTGCACATTGGGCAACATTAGAGCCGTTTACGCACACCGAAAAAAAGTGATACTGCTGTGCCTCATTGCAGAGTTTTTCTATGTCTGCAGGTTTTGCATCGGCTTTAAGCAGCGTGTGATCAATGTATTTCGGCAAATCAGCAGGGCTTAATGAAACAGGCGCTGAAACAGGGTGAACACCCTGTGCCGCAGGAATTGTTCTTGAAATTTGCTCCAGAACTTCCCGGGTAATTTTTTCTATTAATTCTTTATCGATCATAACCATTCGTATCCTCGTTCAATTGTATATTATGTGATAAATCAATCATTGTCAAGCATCTTTTTTTATTAAATGTTAAATATTGCATTTTTTTCATATTATTTTGTGATTTTTCATAAAAAAATGTGCATATTATAACATAATATATGAGCTGGCACAGATAATATTATCTCTGCAAACAATTAATCCATATAATACCCGCCGTTGATATTAACGTTTTCGCCATTAATAAATCCCGCCTCATCGGAAGCAAGAAACATCATCAGATAAGACATATCCTCTACGGTTCCCAGACGGCGAACGGGTATTTTTTCCGCGGCGTCTTTTTTTCTGCCTTCGTCCCAGTAGGCCATCAGTTTGGTCATAACCGCATGGGGGGCAATACTGTTGCAGGTAATGCCGAATGGGCCGAGCTGGTAGGCTACGGAACGTGTAGCGCTGAGCAAAGCGCCTTTGGAAGCGCCGTATACATACGTAGTAGAATGATCGCCCATCTTACCGCATATCGAAGATACGTTGATAATCCGCCCGTACTGTTGTTTTTTCATAATCGGCGTTACAGCGCGGATCGCATAAAGGGAGCCCATTACATTGATGCCGATGGTAGCGTCAAGAAGCTCATCGGTGGTATCTTCTATGGGAAAATTTTTAAGTATTCCGGCATTGTTTACAAGTATATCAATGCGGCCGAATTCTCCGAACGCTTTGCTTACCATATCGTCCACTTGTTTGCGATCCGAAACATCGCATTTAACAGCCAGATGAACTGTCCCCTGGGCGTTGAGTGCAGCGGACGCTTCTTTTAAAGCTGCATCATCCACATCGGAAACAACTACCCTGGCCCCTTCTTTTGCCATATCCTGAGCAAGCTGAAACCCTATTCCCTGGGCTGAACCGGTAATAACAGCAACCTTACCGGTAAATCTGTCTTCACGCATTAATATCCTCCGCAATACCCTGCATTTAAGGTGTTAATACAACTTTGGCATATTTCATATCCATTACACCCTGATACGCTTCCAGCCACTGTTCCATGGGAAGAACGGTGATCATCTTTGAAAAATCATCTTTTCTTTCGGAAAGGAGCTTTACCGCTTCTTCTACATGTTTTGGCGTTGAATCGGAAGTTCCGTAAAGAACCAATTCGTTGTAATGGATCATGCGGCTGGAAAGGTTGATTTTTTCATGTTCAGGCGGAAGGCTGGCAAAATAAGAAACATAGCCGCCCTTTCTGGCATACATGGGCGCAGTTTCCTGAACTTGCTGATCCGGTGCGGCGATAACAACAAGTTCAAAGCCCAAACCGCCGGAAAGATCTTTCCAGGTTTTTGTTAATTCTTCCGGAAAAACCACCGTAAAACCCAGGTCTTGTGCAATATCAGCCTTACGGCCCGGAAACTCACTGGTAATAATGTTCGTAACCCCGAAATTTCTTATTGCAATAGCATGGAGCAGCCCTATAGCCCCCATACCGATGATCACCACATCCTGCATTGTGTTTACAGGGGCGCGGGAAAGGCCGTTAATAACGCAGCTTAACGGTTCTGCGATTGCCGCCACCGCAGCGGGAATATCATCGGAACATTTAATAAGATGGCCGCCGGTTACCGCATCGGCAGGGAGGCTTAAATATTCCGCCATTGCGCCGGGAATCTGAAACCCGATTGAACGGGGTTTGGCACAGAGGTTGCGTTTGCCGGTTTTGCAGTAATGACATTCACCGCAGCCGATAGTCGGAGCCATTACAACCCGCTCTCCTTTGGAAAAAACCGGAGTTTTGCTTTCTTCGATACGGCCCACAAATTCATGGCCAACGGTCTGCGGATGGGTCAGCCTGGTATTTCCGGCATTGTATGCTTTTACATCGGTACCGCACACGGAGAATGCCTCTGTTTTTATCAGGACTCCCCCTTCTTCGCATTTGGGAATTTCCGCGCCGGTTTCCAGGCGTACATCTTTAATGCCATGCCATACGATTCTTTTCATTTGTCGTTACTCCTCAAAATAGCTGAGCTTATTCCAAAAATCTGTTAGTTTTGGAACAGCATCATTATTTTTACCTGGACATCATTCCGCCGGTAACGTCATAAACCGCACCGGTCGAATAGGAAGAGACATCGCCGGCAAGGTACGCTACCATTTCGCCGACTTCAGACACGTCTTCCAGCCTTCCCAGCGGCAAATTTTGGGTATATTTTTTTACCGCTTGTTCATCGGTCAAGGTAATTGAAGTAAGGTCTGTAAGCAGCATACCCGGACAGACAGTGTTTACAAAAATATTATATTTGGCTACCTCTTTGGCAAGCGAAATGCCGAAAGAAACTACTGCTCCCTTGGAAGCGGAATAGTGGGTTTTGCCGTTTTTGGATCCGTTAAATGCGGCCTGGGATGCAATGTTGATAATACGTCCGCCGCAATTACGCGGTATGGCGCGCTTTAAAAATTCTCTGCAGCACAGGAACACACTGTCGACATTAATAGCCATACAATCTTTCCAGGATTTAAAATCAGAATCAACAATATTAACAAGCGGACAGATACCCGCATTATTTACAAGAATTGTAACAGGTCCTTGCAAGGCTTTTTCTGCCGCATCAAAAAGAGGCGCAATCTCATCTTCCTGCGTTACATCGGAGCGGAAAGCAAAGGATTTTACTCCGAAATCCTTTATCAGGCTTTCAGAAACAAAGCGGGCTTTTTCTTCGCTTTCCGGATGGGCATAGTTTACCAGCACATCAACCCCTTCCCGTGCCAGCACTTTTGCAATACCCGCTCCCAGCCCGCGCGAAGAGCCGGTTACAATTGCTTTCTTTCCTTTTAGTTTTAATTCCATGAATTAGTACCTTCTGCGTGTCCATACAGCCATCGAAGCGATGTTTGCCGCTCACAAACAGGAGTTTGTGATTTAAAAGCACCGATCAGCTCGTAGACAGCGGCGCTTGCCAAAACAGCAAGGTCCTCGGCATCGAACCATGTTTTTGCTGTTTGGTCAAAGAGAATGTTTCCATCGGGTGGAAACTCCTCACATTCCGCCCAAATAATAAAAGTTACCGGCAGGTATGGAAGGACATTTATTGTAACGGCTGCATCGCCAAATGCAGTTTTCTTCCCTCCAAGAGATTCTCCCGTTGTTATCAGATTTTCCGGGTTTTTGCCAAAGCAGTCTGCCAAAGGCTTTACCGCACGTTTATAGAAATTCGGTTCATAAAAAAGAGCCGGCGCCACTTCCCTGTACGCAATCAGCCGCCCGGATTGTTTCTTTGAGCCGCCGGCTGTCAGGTAATGCAGCCACAGTATTTTATAGGTATCGGAAACAGAAGAAAACGACCGTTCCTTATTGAACCACGGCAGAAAAAACTCTCCTTTTTCGTAGCGTACACCGCAAGAGCTGCAGACCGTCTCCGGCGGTATGTGCGCAAGCCGTTCTGCCGCAAGATTCAAGGCGTCATTATATCCCATATATTCCACTATATCACAAAAAACAATATATTATGGGTATATAATGGTACAATCCAAGGAGGACATTATGAAAAACCAAAAAATCACCGAAGCGCTCAGGACGGGAAAAATATTGGTTTCAGACGGAGCCTGGGGAACGTTTTTACATAAAAAAGGATTAAAGCCCGGTGAATGCCCCGAATTATGGTGTATCGACCGGCCTGATGATGTTCTGGATGTAGCAAAAAACTATATAGATGCAGGGGCGGACATGGTTGAGACAAACAGCTTTGGAGGCAGCAGCTTTAAGCTGAAGCATTACGGCCTTGCCGATCGGGCAGCGGAAATTAACGAGGCTGCAGCAAGAATTTCCCGCCAGGCTGCCGGGGACGACCACTGGGTAATCGCATCCATCGGCCCGACAGGACAGATGCTGGTTACAGAAGAAGTAACGGAAGAAGAACTTTACGATGCATTTAAAACCCAGGCTATTGCCCTGGAAAAAGGCGGGGCAGATGCTATCTGCATAGAGACCATGAGTGACATAGACGAGGCATGCCAGGCCGTTAAGGCAGCCAGGGAAAACACAGCACTAGAAGTTATATGTACATTTACCTTTGAAAAAACAGTGCAAGGCGATTACAGGACCATGATGGGCGCAGACCCCGTTTCCGCCATGAATGCCGCCATAGAAGCAGGCGCCGACATCGTAGGCGCCAACTGCGGCAACGGAATCGAGCGGATGATCGAAATCGTAAGCCAAATGCGTTCGGAAAATAAAGATATTCCGATTCTTGTCCATGCCAATGCAGGGCTTCCCAAAAACATAAACGGCGTGGATACCTTTCCGGAGACCCCGGAGGACATGGCAGGCTTTGCGCCAAAACTCGCCGCCGCCGGTGCCAATATCATAGGCGGCTGCTGCGGAACCACGCCTGCACATATTAAGGCGATGAAAGAAGCGCTGAATACGTAATTAAGGAGATTATTTTATGAAGACTCAATTTCTTTCCACGGCTATTGGTTCAATGCCCTTTGAAGAACCGGATCATGCTGTTGACATTTCGCTGAAATGTCTTGACGCTCCCATTTGGCCTCAGCTTCCCCGGATTACACTGCTGGAGCAGATGGAAATACAATATTCGGAAAACATCCCCTGCGCCGTTGTTGATGCCGAAAAAAAACGTATGTACTTTCAGACTGACGGCGACTATTCGGAACAATTCGCCGAGTTTTATGAATCCTACATGACCGCCTCCGACCCGGATGAGGGGACAAAGGATTTTTCCGCAATGGCAATCAGCGAAAAGTATTCCAGGGGAATCTACGCCCTCCTGCAAGCATTAAAGGAAAAAGGCTCCGCCGGTTCACTGGCAAAGCTACCCTGGCTAAAAGTGCAATCTACCGGTCCAATCAGCTTTGCGCTGACCATCGTGGATGAAAACAAGCGCGCCATTTATTACAACGAGGAATTCCGGGATGTAATTGTAAAATCCATCGCTGCGAAAAGCCGCTGGCAGATACAGCAATTCCGGCCCTTTGCCGAAAATATTATCTGTTTTATTGACGAGCCTATTTTATCGGCTTTCGGCAGTTCAACGTATGTTTCTGTCAAACGGGAAGATGTGGTTAGTATTCTAAGCGAGGTTATTGAGGCTGTCCGCGCCGAGGGCGGTATCCCGGGTATTCACTGCTGCGGAAACACCGAATGGAGCATACTTGTTGACGCGGGAGTTGACATCGTAAACTTTGATGCCTTTGAGTATGGGGACACGATCTCCATATATGCGGACAGCGTAAAGTCCCACCTGGAAAGGGGCGGAGTGCTTGCCTGGGGTATTGTGCCCACATCTGAAAAGATCAGGGAACAGACGGCAGAGTCTCTGGAAAAAAAGCTGGAAGAAAGCATGGACAATCTGGTTTCCAGGGGTATTGATAAAAGCCTTATTGTTCAGCAGGCCATGATCACACCTTCCTGCGGAACCGGCTCGCTGACTGCCGATGATGCGGAAAAAGTTTTCTCGCTTATGGCTGCACTGACCAGGCGGATGAAAGAAAAATACGGGTTTTGATTTGCTTCCGGGAATTCATCGTGTACGCATAAAAATCCGCTTCCTTGCAGATCATCATATCATGCATACAATCTCGTCGCCATGTGCTTCTTTTAAAACTTGTCTTTTGGGATCTACAATTAAATCCATATCTTCAAGAGGAATAGCGCCCAAGTGGATTTCTCCGGAACTTCCGACTACAAGCGGCTGACAGGTCATTTTGTACAATGCCCATGTAAATACTCCTTGATAATTACTCTATCATAAAATACCGAAAATACCAAAAAAAATTTAAACAGCAAGAAAATGTACCTGGCAGTGCAAGGGCGTTTCTTTCTACATTTTAATACAGAACGTGTATGGCTTGGTCTCCATGCGCTCCGGCGAGGGTTTGCCGCACGGGGTCTACTATTAAGTCCATTCCCTCAAGAGGTAATGCGCCAAGCAGCACTTCTTTTGCATCAGGAATAACTACTGCCGGAAGCGCAATGCTTCGGTTTTTCCATTGGATTTTTACCGGTTTGGTAAGCGGGTAATGTGCTGCCGTACCGTCTGCAAGAGTAGATTGAACTTCATCCTCAATGGCAAGACCGAGTTTTTGGCGGACTTCCTCATTAATTACAAGTGTCCAGGCTCCGGTGTCGGGCATTGCTTTAACAGTGAGTGTGCGAATGTCGGTATCTTTGATATATCCGTGATCGGCAAGTGTTCTATCTGCCGTGTTCTCCAAGGTGATTTCTTCCAAAAAAGTTCCCATGCACACGCTGCCTCCTGACAGCGAACTATTATAATTTCCTTGCGCTCGCGGCCCGAAGGGTGGACGCATAGTATTCTCCCTCAATCCCTACCATTCACGAGGTCTAAAGCCTTCGGGTACGGTTATCTTTACCGTGTCTCCCGTTTGTTCTATTGCGTAAAAACCGGTTTTGTGAATAGCGTCCCGTACCGGTTTAGACAGTATTGCCCCGGCAATGGCTCCCTGGTATTTCCGCTTGTCGTTTTTTAAGTTTGCCCTACGGCGCAGAATTTCCATTCGTTTAACATGATCGCCAATATCTTTTTGGAGCGGCTTGGCTTTCACTTCCACTACCATAACGGTATCGCCGTTTTCCAGGAGTATATCGATCTCTGCAACAAGGTTAGCTTCGGCATCGGTAATCTCATGGTTTTGGGACATTTGATCAAATGTAAAACCGAACACCCTAAACTTTTCCTGAATATTGGGCGCCACCAGATGTTCGGCCAGTTCGCCAAAACGGTTGTTTAGGTAGCCCATCCTCTGGCTTAAATACTTCATTTCCCAGGCATTCTGCTCTTGCAGTCGAGCTATTTCATCAAACTTGTCCTGGATATCCTCAGAAGTGAGCTTTTTATTTGGCTTTCGCACTTTTGTCTTGTTCATAATATCTCCATCTAATAGTATACTCGGGGAAAAAGATACTGTCAAAATACATTTCCCCCTGCTCTTACATATAAGGCAGAAAGCTGGTTTTTGCTTGTATGTAAAAAAAGTTTTTGCCAGAGTTTTGGAACACGTTTAATTGGCGACATGGTACCTTTTCCCGGCTTGACATGATTAGGTAAATTGAGTTAATTATCCCTTTTCGTGTAATCTCCGGGATTTGTGCCTCTGCGTTCATGGCGTGAAATATTTTCATGATTACGTTATAATACCGAAGGGTTGTATATGAAAATTGCGGTATCCGGAAAAGGCGGTGTGGGTAAGTCTACTGTTGCCGCCTCTATTGCTTTGCTTTTGGCGCAAAGGGGTCAACGGGTGCTTGCCCTGGATGCTGATCCGGATGCTAACCTGGCTGCCGCCCTTGGGATTCCGGGGGCAAAGCGGATTACGCCTATTTCGGCGGAAATCGCCCTTATCGAAGAGCGAACCGGAGCAAAGGTCAACGAGTACGGCCAGGTGTTTAAGCTGAACCCGGATGTTTCCGATGTCGCGGAAAAACTTGCTGTTAAGCATAACGGTGTGGAGCTTTTGGTACTTGGGGCGGTTAAGAGGGGCGGCAGCGGCTGTGCTTGTCCGGAAAATGTATTCATAAAAGCCCTTGTTACCGACCTTGTACTGCACAAAAACGAAACTCTTATCATGGACATGGAGGCGGGGATAGAGCATCTTGGCCGGGCTACTGTAACAGGCGTGGATGCAATGGTTATCGTAGTTGAGCCGGGCCAGCGTTCCCTGGACTGCGCTCATACGGTAATCAGAATGTCCAAAGAAATCGGCCTTGCCAATTTTGTTATCGCGGGTAACAAGATAACCAACGATGAGGACAAACGTTTTATCACCGAAGGATTGAATATGGAAGTATGTGCCTTCCTGCCGTATTCCGAAAGTATCAGGAATGCAGACAGGGACGGCCTTTCCGCGCTGGACGGAATGGGTACGGAACGGGCGGTTATCGAAACCTTAATCGACACGATTTGGAAAGGCAAGAAACCATGAGCAGGCTTATTGCCGTTACAGGCAAGGGCGGAGTGGGCAAGACCACGGTCTGCGCCCTGCTGATCAAGCGCTTGCTGGCTGCCGGAAAATCCCCCGTACTGGCGATAGATGCCGACCCGAATAGCTGTCTGGATGCGGCGCTGGGAGTATGCGTAACAGATACTGTCGGCCGGGCGCGGGAGGATGTACGGGATTCTGCCAGGGCGGGCGGCGTTGGCGCAAGCGCAAATGTGAATATGTCCAAACGGGAACTGCTGCGGTTAAAACTGGAAAGCGCTCTGGTGGAAGCCAAAGGTTTTGATCTTATCGCAATGGGAAGGCCGGAAGGAGAAGGCTGCTATTGTTATGCAAACAATATTCTAAAAGAGGTAATCATAGAAATCTCATCCCAGTATCCCTGGGTGGTACTTGATAACGAAGCCGGCCTCGAAAACCTTTCACGGCGGATTGTTCAAAAAGTGGATTTGATGGTATTGGTTTCCGATGCCTCCAACGCAGGGCTGCAAACCCTGCTCCGGCTTCATGAACTGGCCGGAGAAATGGGAATATCTTACGGCAAGCTGGCGCTTGTGATCAACAAACTGCGCGGCGCACCGTTGCCGGAAGCTGCACGATTGCCGGACAGAACGGAGGAGATACGGGAAAAAACCAGGGCGAACATTGTTATCGGTCTGCCCGATGATGATGAAGTTGCGGGTTTTGCGGAAACCAGCAGGAGCTTCCTTGAAATTCCCGATTCAAACCCGGTATACACAACAGTTGAAGAACTGCTAATCAATCCGGTTTTTTAAACAGGATGAGCGCTATTGACAGAGGAAACGGCTATGGAAAACAGGGAAACTATCTCTTTAAAAGTAAGCGATAACGCCTCGGCTTTAATGCTCGAAAAAACCAGAATTGATTGCATTGAAACGTGCTTTGACCGTGCGGATCAACAGAAGAACCAATGCGGGTTTGGCAAGAGCGGTGTTTGCTGCCGTATTTGTCACATGGGCCCATGCAGAATTACGCCTAAGTCACCCAAGGGTATATGCGGTGCAACGGCCGACACTATAGCTGCAAGAAACTTTTTGCGTGAAGTCGTAGGCGGCACCAGCGCCCATTCCGATCACGGACGGCACCTGGTATTAAAACTGAAAGAAGTGGCCGAAGGCAAAGCTCCCGGCTTTCAGATTAAAGACGAAAAAGCATTGCGCCGTAATGCACGGCTTTACGGCATTGAAGAAAAAAACAGAAGCGTCAACGAGGTAGCTCTGGACCTGGCCAACCTGTTCCTCAACGAATTTTCCGAACAGGAAGGCTTTCTTAAAACCCTGGAACTGGCGCCAAAAAAACAGCAGGGTGTTTGGGAGTCTATGGGCATAAAACCTAACGGGATTGACCGTATGGTAGTGGAGGCCATGCACCGGACTTCTATGGGCGTTGACCATGATTATATCAACTTGCTGAACCATGCTTTTCGGACTTCTTTGGCTAACGGCTGGGGCGGTTCGCGGATTGCCTCCATTGTTTCCGACATTCTTTTCGGGACGCCGTCTCCAGTGAAGAGCGCAGCCAATCTTGGTGTGTTAAAAAAAGAAACAGTAAACATAATCATTCACGGTCACGAACCGGAGCTTTCGGAAATACTGACCGCAGTCGTGACAGATCCTGAAATTTTGGAGTATGCCAAAGCAGCCGGAGCGCAGGGAATTACCCTGGCTGGTATCTGCTGTACCGCAAATGAAATCTTAATGCGGCATGGCGTCCCTGTCGCCGGAAATTTTCTTCAGCAGGAACTGGCAGTTGCCACCGGGGGCGTTGAGATGATGGTAATAGACGTACAGTGCTGTTTTCCGTCACTGCCGGATGTGGCAAAGAATTATCACACAGAGATCGTCTCCACTACCGACATTGCCAAAACCATAGGCGCCAGTCACTTCACAATGGGACATGGCGACCCGCTCAAGTCAGCCAGGGATCTTGTTAAGCGGGCAATCGACAATTATAAAAAACGCGATCCGGCAAAACTCAATATACCGAAAGACAAGGAAAACCTTGTCGCAGGGTTCTCCGTAGATGCCATAAAATATATGCTGGGCGGGCGTTTCCGCGCTTCGTTCCGGCCATTAAACGACGCTATTATTCAAAACAGGATTTTTGGCGTAGTAGGTATCGTTGGATGCAACAATCCAAAACTAAAAACCGATGAGTACACCAATGTGCTTACCGCAGAATTAATTAAGCGGAACATACTGGTACTTCAAACGGGCTGTTCGGCAATCGCCAGCGCCAAAGCCGGAATGCTGCAGCCCGAAGTTGCTCTGGAACAGGCCGGGCCGGGTCTTAGAGAGGTCTGCGAAGCTGTCGGGATTCCGCCCGTACTGCACGTTGGGAGCTGTGTGGATAACACCCGGATACTGGAAGCCGCCACTGAAATATGTTTAGAGGGAGGTCTCGGAGATGATATTGCAGGACTTCCCGCTGTGGGCGTGGCGCCCGAGTGGATGAGCGAAAAAGCGGTAGCAATCGGCTGTTATTTTGTCGCCAGCGGAGTTGACGTAATCCTGGGAAATCCGTTCTATGTTTCCGGTTCTCAGGCTGTGTATGACTATCTGCACGGCGGGGTAAGGGAAAAATTCGGAGCAAGTTTCCACCTGGTAGAAGATCCGATGGAAGCCGCCGACCGTATTACTGAAATAATTAATAAGGCAAGAGAAGCCCTCGGCATTAATAAGAAAGCGGAGCGAAAGCTCTTTGATATGAAAGACAGGAGGGAGCTGTAATGTCTAGGCTAATTTGTACCAGTGCAATAGACGGAGCGGCTGCCTTTGTTGCCCAGGCCATTAACAAGGTAGAAGAAGCTGTTAAACAAAAAGGGCCGGACTGCCCTGTTGCCTTTCCCGATACCAATTATTATCTGCCGGTAATATATTCATTTACGGGCAGACAGATGAAAACATTGGCGGACCTAAAAGATATTTTGGAAGAAGCAAAATTGCTGCTCCCTGCCCGGCCAGCCGAAAACACCTGGCTGCCCTACCTCGGCAGCGCCCTGGACGCCGGCGCCGCAGCGCTCTTTGCCTGCGAGGTAATTGAAGCCTGCAAATATTTGATCGGTCCCAACCCGGCGGACGGAATCTGGCTTGGCGCTGCCAACGATGTTATCATGCGTGAGCGCGGAATAGAATTCGTGGACGGCACGGCTCCCGGCTTTGCAGCCATAACCGGAGCTGCGCCGGACAATGCAACGGCGGTAAAAATTGCCAGGGAGTTACAGCAGAAAAACCTGTATGTCTTTATGGGCGGCTGTACCAATGGTGTGCAATTTGCCGAACAATTAGCCGCCGAAGGTGTTCAGCTTGGGTGGGAAACCCGCCTTGTACCTTTCGGGCGGGATGTTTCATCGTTGATCTATGCGCTTGGTTTTGCCAACCGTGCCGCTCTTTCGTTCGGCGGAGTAAAGCCCGGAGATTTTGAAGCCAACCTGAAATATAACAAGAACAGGATTTTTGCTTTTGTTATTGCCCTGGGCGAGGTAACGCCAGACAAGTACGCCGCCGCCGCAGGGGCTATTAACTACGGGTTTCCATGTATCGCCGATACTGATATCCCCGAAATTTTACCCACCGGTGTATGTACCTACGAGCATGTGGTTTCCAATATCCCTCATGACAAAATTGTGGAAAAAGCCCTTGAAGTACGCGGCTGCAAGATCAAGATAGTGGACGTACCCATTCCCGTTGCCTACGGTCCGGCTTTTGAAGGGGAAAGGATCCGCAAGGAAAATACCCAGGCGGAATTCGGCGGCAACAAGACCCTCGCTTTCGAATATGTTACCAGTGCGGAATATGAGGATATTACCGACGGAGAAATAACAATCATCGGCCAGGACATAGACACGATAGAACCCGGCGGTACGCTTCCGCTTGGCATTTGGGTGGAAGTTGCCGGGCGTAAGATGCAACCGGACTTTGAGCCGATACTGGAACGGCAGATTCATCACCTGCTTAACGGGGCGGAAGGGATTTGGCACATGGGCCAGCGGGACATCGTCTGGACCCGGGTTTCCAGGGACGGGTTTGCCAAAGGTTTGCGGCTTAAGCACTACGGCGAAATCATTCACGCAAAACTGCTGGCCGACTACCCCGCCATAGTGGACAAAGTACGCATAACAATTATTACAGACCAGGCCGAGGCAGAAAAACGGCTTGAGATCGCACGCAAGGTATACGACGAACGGAACCGCCGTTTGGAAGCCATGACCGACGAGTCTGTGGAAACATTCTATTCCTGCCTGCTTTGCCAGAGCTTCGCTCCCAACCATGTGTGCGTTATCACACCGGAACGGCTGGGCCTTTGCGGCGCATACAACTGGCTGGACGGCAAGGCGGCCTACGAAATTGACGAAACCGGTCCCAATCAGCCCCTTAACAAGGGCGAGTGCCTTGATCCGGTAAAGGGAATCTGGGCCGGGGTTAATGAATATGTATACGCAAACAGCCACAAAAACATCAGCGCCTTCTGCGCCTATTCCATCATGGACCGGCCGATGACAAGCTGCGGCTGCTTCGAGGCCATTTGCGCTTACGTGCCGGAGTGTAACGGCGTAATGATTGTCAACCGCGAATATTTGGGAGAAACCCCAATCGGAATGACCTTCTCCACCCTGGCTGGCGATGTCGGCGGCGGCCAGCAGACTCCGGGTTTCTTCGGCTGCGGAAAAGTGTTTCTGACCAGCCGGAAGTTTCTTTCGGCAGAAGGCGGTTTCGGGCGAGTTGTGTGGATGCCCAAAGAGCTTAAAGACCTTTTGCGCAGCGACCTGATCCGGCGATTTGAAGAACAGGGCCTAAACGGGTTTATCGACAAAATTGCCGATGAGACAATTGCCCTTACAGCAGAAGATCTCCGGGCGTTCATGGAAAAGGTCAAACACCCGGCGCTGACTATGGAGGATATGTCCCTGTTTGCCCAAAGCGAACAAAACGATACAGTGGCCGAAAAAGCTGCGGCGCCTGAAGCAGCCCCGGAACAGACAGCAGCAACAGAACCGGCAACTGGTGTTATTCACAACATTGACATCGCAGCCATCACAGAGCAGATAAAAGCCGATGTAACCAAAGAGATAATTACCGGCATAATTGATATGCTAAGTGAGCGGTTCCTCGGCCAGGCACCGGCCTTTGCAAAAACCAGTATTCCCGGCGGAGTGCCGAGCCAGGAACCTGAAACAAAAGTTGAACCAGGGGTACTGGCTTCCGAACGGATATCCGCCATCAAGAGCTTCGCTCTTCCCTGCGAGAGCGCAAACGTCACAACGTATACCGTAAAGTTGGGAAACTTAAAGACAGAAGGCGGTACCCGCGGCAGAACCTACACTGTCGGCGGCGCAAGCTGTATGCCGTTTCACTTATGGGAAGGCAAGATGCCCAACCGGCCGTTAATCGCTATGGAAGTTTTCGACAGTGTAAGCGAAAAGTATCCGGATATTCTGCGGGAAACATTCAGGGACGTTCTGGACAAACCGGCGGAAATGGCGAAACTCTGCGTAAAGCAGTACGGAGCGGATCTGATCAGCGTAAAGTTAGACGGCATTCATCCCGAGCGGGACAATCGCACTGCCGATCAAAGTGTAGAACTTGTCAAGTCTGTTCTCGCAGCAGTAGACGTGCCGCTGATTATTTCCGGCATCAGCCATTTTGAAAAAAACAACGAAGTGATGAAAGCCATTGCCCAGGCTTGCGAGGGGGAAAACCTGCTCTTTAACTGGGTGGAACAGGATAATTACCGTACCATTGCCGGTGCGGCAATGGCCTACGGTCATACCCTGGCGGCGCAGTCCCCAATAGACGTGAACATCAGCAAGCAGCTCAACATCCTGCTTACCAACATGGGCCTTGCCCCGGACAGGATCATCATTGACCCAATGACCAGCACAATCGGCTACGGAGTCGAATATACCTATTCGGTAATGGAACGCATCAGGCTTACCGGCCTTGAAGGGGATTCTATGCTCCTAAGCCCGATGATCGTTTCCGTCGGTCAGGAATGCGCGAAGATAAAAGAATTTAAAGCGCCGGAATCCAGCTTCCCCGACTGGGGCGACATGGCACGGCGTGCTGCATACTGGGAAGTTGCCACAGCAATTACGCTGTTATATGCCGGCGCCGATATTTTGATCATGTATATGCCTGAAGCAGTAACAACGGTAAAGAAAGCCATCGATAACCTGATGGAAAGGGAGTAATAAATAAATGGCATTAGGCGGATTGCAAATACAAAAACTCCTTCCCGGAACCAACTGCAAGGAGTGCGGTTCAAGCACCTGCATGGCCTTTGCCATGAAACTTGCAGCCAAAAAAGCGATGCTTGCCGACTGTCCTTACGCTTCCGAGGAAGCCAAGCAGGTACTGGGCGCTGCAAGCGAACCGCCGGTAAAGGGCGTTAAAATCGGAGCGGAGATTATAAGTTCTCTTGGCGAAGAGACAGTCATGTACCGGCACGAAAAAACTTTTGTCAATAAGCCGGTAATCGCCGTGAACATGGACGAAGGTTCTGATCCGGCGCTTGCGGAAAAGATAAAGGAGTACCGGCCTGTCCGGGTTGGCGAAGAACTTTTTGTGGGTGCAATCGCCGTTACCCAAAAAGGTGAATCCGAATCCTTCGCCGATTACTGCGCCAAAGTTTACAAGAAAACAAAACTGCCGCTGATACTTAGGGCAAAGAACATAGAGAGCCTCGACAGGGCTTCCGCAGCAATAGCAGGTTCCCGGAGCATCCTCAGCGGTGTAACGGCGAAAATGACAGAAGAAGCGGTCAAGATCGCGCAGCGTGATAATCAGGTACTGGCAGTAACAGCCCCTGATGCGGACGGCATTTTTGAGTTAACCGCAAAAATAAAGGAAGCTGGTTTTAACGACCTTTTAATTGAATTTCAAACCCATTCCCTTTCGGAAACCTTTCAGACAAATTCCATTGCACGAAAGGCAGCGCTTAAAAATAGCGTAAAGGCCCTTGGCTATGCAACACTTCGCTTTATTGACACAGGGAACAGTATGGAGGATATGGTATCCGCCGTTACGGAAATTGACAAGTTTGGCGGGATCGTAGTGCTTCCGGGTTTTGATCCGGCTCAGCTGATAACACTTCTTACACTGCGCCAGAATATTTACACCGATCCGCAAAAACCGATCCAGGTGGAGCCGAAGTTATACGCCATCGGCGAACCTGACAGAAAATCGCCGGTCTTTGTAACAACCAACTTTTCCCTCACTTACTTTCTGGTTTCCGGAGAAATTGAAAACGCCGGTATTTCAGCCTGGCTGGTTATCCCCGAATGCGAAGGTTTCAGTGTGCTGACTGCCTGGGCAGCAGGAAAGTTTTCCGGCGCTTACATCGCCAAGTTTATCAAGGAAATAGACCTTGAAAACCAGGTAGATACACGGGAAATAGTGATTCCCGGCTATGTGGCGCAGATCTCAGGGGAACTTGAGGAGAACCTTCCGGGGTTCAAGGTACTGGTTGGCCCCGGCGAAGCGACGGACATGGAAAGCTTTATTAAAAATATATTGATGAAAAGAAATGCCTAATATAATTTTTATACCCGGTGATATAAAGGCAGACATACCGGCAGGTACGTCTCTTTTGGAAGCTGCGCGGCTTGCCGGTGTTTTTGTTGAAACGCCCTGCGGCGGCAAGGGAACCTGCCGGAAATGCCGGGTACAAATAACTGCAGCCGGTATTACCAAAGAAGCGCTGATTTGCCAGACAACGATTGGCAATGATCCGGTCACGGTGGAACTCCCCGCAAAACCAGACGGCGAAGGACAGTTTGAAAACTTTGAGAACCCGTCAAAATACCTACCGGTTAGCAAAGAATCTTTTTTACGATCACTGCATCTCAGCGTTGCATTACCCGCACTCCTGGACGGCCTGTCCGATGCCGACAGGTTTACTAAAGCTCTAAAGAAAACAGCGGACTGCCGGTACGTTGACCTGCCGCTTAATGTGTTAGCCGTTTTACCGGAAACACTGAGGGAAACAGATGGGGAAGTGTTGGTTCATTATTTTGCCGGGAACAACACCGCCAAGGTCGTGAATATCAGGTCAATACGGCACAGCACGGTTGCCGGAGAAAAAACCTATGGGATTGCCGTGGATATAGGCACCACCACCGTGGCCCTCTGGCTTGCAGTAATGGAGGATGGAAAGGTCATCTCCGCGCGCAGCGCCTACAACGATCAGGTGGAGTGCGGTTTGGATGTGATCAGCCGGATAAATTACGCAAAAAAATTCCTTCCCGAACTGCGATCCCGAATTGTAAAAACAATCAACGAATTAATCGTCGGAGTTTGTAAAGACGCAAAAATCGAAACAGATAGGATTTTGTGCGTTTCTCTGGCAGGTAACACAACAATGACCCATCTGCTGCTGGGAATTAATCCCGAATATATACGGCTGTTCCCGTACACACCGGCAGTTTTCATTCCTCAGACTTACACGGCAGGACAAGCGGGAATTGCTGCTTGTAAAGATGCTCCCGTTCTGTTTGCCCCTGCCGTGGGAAGTTATGTCGGCGGAGATATTACGGCAGGGCTGCTCTGTACCAGTCTTGCCGCCGGCGTTACATCCGGTATTAATGAATTGGTTTTATTTATCGACATAGGCACCAACGGAGAAATTGTTCTTGGAAACAGCGAGTTTATTTTTGCCTGCGCCTGCTCCGCCGGTCCTGCTTTTGAAGGCGGCGGAATAAAGCACGGCGTCCGGGCGCGCACCGGGGCAATTGAACGGGTGGTAATCGGCGATACAGGAAAGCCGGAAGTTTACACAATTGGCGGTGCACCGCCAACCGGGATTTGCGGTTCCGGAATTATTTCCGCAGTTGCTGAACTTTTCAGAAAAGGAATTATCGACCAGGCCGGAAAGTTTCCGGAAAAAAACGGGGAATATTTGCTTTGCGAAGGAATTACCATCAGCGAGACTGACATTGATAACTTTATCAGGGCAAAAGGCGCTGTTTTTTCCGCCTGCCAAACCATGTTAGAAAGCGTTTCCTTCAGTTTTGCCGATGTAGACCAGATCTACGTTGCAGGCGGGTTCGGAAGATTCCTTGACTTGGAAGATGCCAGAACCATAGGCTTGCTGCCGCGTTTGCCGGACGAGAAATATACCTTTCTCGGCAACAGCTCTGTTATCGGAGCGTACCTGACTATGGTCTCCAAAGAACACCGCACCAGAGAACACGAACTCGCAGGGAAAATTACCTACATGGACTTAAGCAGCGAACCCCGATATATGGATCATTACACTGCCGCGCTTTTTTTACCGCACACCGACCGGAAACTGTTTGAATAACATTGAATGTGTATTCTTTTTATTGCCGTCCTGCATAAAATTCATTATGTACTATGTCCATAAATATAATATCATATCTATCTTTGCCCCTTAATAAAGCTTCCCGCCTTTTTCCAATAGTTTTAAATCCGATTTTTTTATAACATTTTATTGCCCTTTCATTAAAAGAATAAACTTTTAGGAAAATATTATGCAAATTTAACGCTTTAAACCCATAATCCAATAACAGTGTTAATGCTTCTGTTCCATATCCAATACTCCAATATTTTATATTTCCAATAAATATTCCGACTTCACCTGTTTGGTTTATATGATCCAAATCCATATATCCGCAATTACCAATTAATTCACCGGTATTAATATCAATTATGGAATATGTATGACTTTTGGCTAAATGTTCCAAAGATTCTTTTTCATTTGTAAGACTTATTATATGCGGATAAAGTGTTAAATTTTGTGTAACTTCCAGGTCATTAAGCCATTCGGTAAATTTTTCCGCATCATTTACATCAACCGGCGATAAATAACATTTTTCCCCGATCATTTTCTTAAAATACATATTTAATCCTCTAAGAAGCAAATTTGATTACCGGTTTCTGCCGGCAAGTGTGGATACAGAAACGATCTCGTAACCTTCCTGTACAAGGGCATCCAGCAGTACTTCCATGCTGTTAAAAAGATAATCCGCCCTGCCCCCTTCCAGGAGCCCAAGGCGTATGGGGACAATCGAGCCGCCTTGCACGGCATCGACAATGTTATCGATCATATCTGCTGCTGAGAGCTGTTCGATACCCAGCCGCCTTGCTTCACCAGAAGGGAGCCAGTCCCTGCTGTCTATGTCCCGGCCAATGGTGCGGTACCCCACGGCTGCGGCAGCATCGGCAATTTCTTTGGACAGGGCATAATAAGGAGGATGCCAAAGCAAGGCAAGTTCTCTGCCGGTGGTTTTATAATATTCATCTTCGTTACGGGCAAGCCCCCGCTCAACAAAGGTTCTGTCAATACGGTAACGCGCATCAGAAAGATCCATGTGTGCATAGAACATAGAACCTATTTCATGTCCCGAGAGGGCAAGGTCTTTTGCCGCCTGCGGGTGGCGGCGGATAAACTCACCATTAACAAAGAAGGTTGCCTTAATACCAAAACGGCCAAGCGCATCCAATACCGCGCTTAATCCCGAAGAATCATCGTAAATATCAAAGCACAGTGCTATTTGCCGTATGGCTCTTACGCCATGATTAAAAACATAACTTTCATCGGAAACCGGAATTATACTTGGATTTGCCGCTGCACTGCCGCTTACCCCGGGTATCCCCGGGCTGCGATCCTTCGGCTTTACTTCGTTTTCAAAAAGAGGAAACGTACCAACCGAGACAACATTACGAATCATGGGAACATTTTCAAAAAAACCAGCCCTGTCTTCCAGATAAACCCGGTACCGGCCTGAGACAAGCGTAGTATCTTTCAGTGAAGGAGTTCTTACTGCTGTCCAGGGGTTTTCCCCATCGGTGGCATACCAGGTGTCACCGGAAAAAGCCGCAATCTGCCTTGACGGAGATGGCTCAAAACCATACCGCGAAGCAGTGGAAAGGCAGATTAGTTTTCTTTCTGTTATAGCATTTCCCGACAAGCGGACGCTTTCAATGCGTTCTTCGCCGCCAATAATAAGTTCATCGTTTTTTACCCACAGGCAGGAATAAACCGGCTGCGAAACAGGTTTTGCCAGTAGCTTCCAGCTTTTGTAATCGTAGAGAAACAATCCATCCCTGCCCCAAAAAACAATGCGGCTTCCGTCGGGAGAAAGAGCGGCTTCAAAAGCAGGAGGATTATCCAGGGTTTGAAAAGCTTTGCTTGCAGCCTCAATACCGCGTGATGAAAGGCGGTAAGCTGCTGTATAATCGGATGCGCTGGGGTTAATGCGTAAACTTGATGTAGATCCAATCAACACTGTAGCAATTCCGTCAGAAGACCATAAAACATTAATTCTGGACCCGGAACGGGGAGCCATGATATAGGGAAGCGAAGCAAAATCCGTCTCTGTATCTGATTGTATTCCAAGAGGATAGTAAAAAAGGTTCCGGCCCCCTTTACACAGAATTAAGGAAAGGCCGTCTGGAGAAATCCAGTAACGATCAAAATTCGGATCAAAATTAAAAGGTATTTTTCCCGCTACTTCTCCCAGATCAAGAAAGCCCGAATAAAGCGTACGGGCAAAAAGTTCATTACTCCTGACCCGGTATACGGTTGAAGAACGGAGATAATAGAAAACTTCTCCTTTATCCCAGTACAGTGAAGGAATTGCCCCTTCGCCGATAACACGGTACCGCTCGTCAGGGGGAGCGGCTTCTGTAACAACCGAATAAAAATAAAGCCGTCCTTCTTTTGCATAGAGAAAACCACGGGAGTCGGCGCCCCAAAGAGCGGGGAAATAACGGCCGGGCCTTTCGATATCGGCAGAAACACGAATCTTCCGTCCCGAAACGCCGTCCAGGAGCACCAGGGTTCCTCTGGCAGAAGTTTCCGGTTCTACATAGAGAAGCCAGCGTCCGTTGGAAGAAGCGCTGGTGCTTTCTACTCTGAGTCCGGGCGTATCTGTAAATGCGGAAAAACCCGGGAATGAACGGGGCAGACCGCCGGTTACGGGAAGCTGCTGTGAGCCAAAGGTATTGTGAACAATGATCGTTTTTCCTCCGTCAATCAATTCCATTTTTTCAGGAAAAGCACTGAGCATGGAAACAGAACGATTGGGAAGCGCAGCTATAAAGAGTGCGCTTTGATTAACGCTGCCTCCCCCGCTTGAAGCGGCGGAAAACAACAGCCGGTTATCTTCCGCTAAATCCAGTCCGGAAAAACGAATATTTGCATTACAGGGAGCGGTTAAAAGAATAAGAATTAACCACGGAGAACACAAAGCTGCACGGAATAATGCGGGTATTATTTTATTTTCCGCAAAACGTTGTGATAATAAAAACTTAAAAAAGTATTTTGGGGGTCTCATGTTCACCCCGGGGGTTGGCCTATCCGGATGGATAACAGTTCATCAAGTTCATCCAATTCTTTTTCCAGTTCATCCAGAGTTACTTCCATTTTTCGTATCCGTTTAAGCGAGCCTTGCTGCCTGGTATCCTGGAGACGATCACAAATATCCTCTAAAAGGATTTCAAAGGAATGATGCTGATTGAAAATGACGGGAACAGAAAGTTCAGCAGGACCATTCTGGCCGTTTTGCTCGGTAATCAATTGGTTTTACCCGTCTATAGCTTCGGTAAACTCAACCATTACAGGAACCGTAACATTCTCTGTAACGGTAAAAGCCCGGATAAAGGTTACCACCGCAAAAAAAGCTATTAAAATCAATACAAGTTTGCGCATGCACACGCCGCCTTCTGGCTATAAAATTGCTGCAATAGCAGCTTCTTTACTACTAAACCAAGTTTATCATCATTTATTCAGTACTTCAAGCGGGCTGATATACCGTTTGTTTTTATATACTGCAAAATGAAGATGAGGCCCGGTACTCTGACCCGTACTTCCCACCAGCCCAATAATCGCCCCCTGGTTCACATAACTGCCGGTTTTAACCAGAATCTTGCTCAAATGGGCGTACATGGTCTCGTAACCATCGGCATGGGAAACAACAACAAAATATCCAAAGATCCGGTTTTGCCCTGTAGCGGATACCTTTCCGTCTGCGGATGTTTTTACCGCTGTCCCTGTCGAGGCGGAAATATCAACCCCGTTATGGTAACTCCTAACCCCTGAAAAGGGATCATTCCGCCAGCCAAAACCCGATGTAATTCTGCCTGAAATGGGCCAGATAAAGAGTTCACCCAGAGCCTGACGGAGGGCATTTTTGTCCATTCTGGCGCCGGGAATAAAAAGCACGGCACCAACGTTTATTGCATCACTTTGTATATCGTTAGCGTCGAGTATCGCTTCCAGAGGTACCCCAAATGATTGTGCGATTTTGACATAGCTATCCCCGTTTTTTACCTTATAGGGAATACCGTCCATATTGGGTATACGAATTTTCTGCCCGGCCTTGAGCTGCCGTACATTGCGAAGATCGTTAGAAGCAATTATCGCATCCAGGGACAGGACAAAACGTTTGGATATGGCTTCTACCGAATCGCCGGAACGGACCGTATAGTTTTGCCAGGCAAAATTTTCAGTTATATCAAGCGGTATTTCATCTCCTTCGTTACCAATAATGGCCGTATTCCTTGGATTCTGTACCCGAATTGCCCTGTCTTCCGGGGGTTCAGGTTCGGGAATATAGTTTAACATCAGGGCCAGGCATCCTGCAGCGAGGCAAAGAAAACCGAACAGGAACATTCTTCCCGGGAGCCGGGCAAAAAAAGCGCCGGCAACAGAAAAGAAACCGGAAGTATCCTTGTGCGGAATTTTTTCACCGGCGGGTTTACTCAACCGGGCGAAAATACGAGGCCGCCGCAAACGAATGTCCGGCCGGTTTCTCTCCGGAATAGGTTTTTTCTTTTCTTTGTTGTCAAAAACCGAGGTTCCCCTCCGGTATCCTCCGCCGAGTCCGACCACTTGAGAGTGGTCGGGCGAGGTTCCCTTTCGGATTTTTTCAAGAAGACGTTTCTTTTTATGTTTTGGAAGATGCTGATCGGCAATAAATGAACTATCCTGCATAATCGGAACAGCATAATGAGATGTCTTGTATTTCTGAGCTGCCGACAAAAAGGACGGTTTAGACCGGCGCTGAATGTGCTGAGCTGCGATAATATCCTTCATTATAGCCATTTATCGACATAATCAAGGCTAATCATTATACTTCCGATAAATGGAAGTGAAAAACCAAAAAGACAGGGTACAGAAGAAGACCCTGTCTGACCGCGCTGTCAGGCAGAGCGGAATATTCAGGGCTGTGCTACTGGCCTTGGTCTTTGCCTTGGTCATAAAACTCCTGTTTATCGACCTGATGATTACCCAGGGGAGGTCCATGCTTCCAACCCTTAAACCCGGTTCTCTGCTAGTGGTAAATAAAGCGGCTTTTGGTTTCCGTGTCCCTGGTCTGGGCTTATATTTGTTTCACTGGTCTAATCCACGGCCCGGAGACCTTCTGGTGTTCTATACTCCGCTGGGAGAAAGGGCGGTAAAACGCTGTCATTCGGTCAACGAAGACGGGACATTTTTTGTACGGGGGGATAACGATCTGGAATCGTTTGATTCCCGTTCTTACGGCATGGTTCCATTGGATCATATTTTAGGAAAAGTGGTAGCATATAAATGAGTCAGAGTACAATGGACAAAACAGATCCCAAGCAGATAAAGCGGCGGTTTCTTGTCATTGCCTTTATTTTGGGCGGAATAGCATTTTATGTTTTAATTAAATATTTTGCAGCGATGTTGAACCCACCCGGCGCTGATTTTATTGCCCCTCCCAGAGATACAATGGAACGCGGAGCGATTTTAGACCGGAACGGGCGTACTCTTGCCATCCAAACCAGAATGGGAAATATCACCGTATGGCGGCCAAACATCGAAGACATCGAAGAGCTGACAACTGACCTGTCACCTCTGCTGGAAATTTCAGCGGGAGAAATCAGGAAAAACATTGAAGGATCGGCAAGCGACTTTCTCTACCTGAAAAAGCAGGTCGAACTATCGGTAATACAACGTATACAAAGTCTCCGTACCCAGGGAAAACTGGCCGGAATCAGTATTGAACCGGTATTGGGCAGGAATTATCCGCATAAAAATCTCGCCGCACAAATTATTGGTTTTACCAAAAGTGACAATGAGGGCGGAGCCGGCATTGAATATTCGTTTGAATCGGAACTGGCCCCAAGAGACGGAAAAAACGGAAATCAGGTTATACTGACTATTGATACCAACGTTCAGTACATTTTAGAGGATATTGCCGCCCGTTCAATGGAAGAAAACAAAGCCGAAGCTGCAATGCTCATGGCAATGGATCCGCGAACCGGGGATATTCTTGGTTCGGCAATCCTGCCGGGTTTTGATCTCAACGACATTTCTGCATCTACCGAAATATCCAGGATGGACAGAACTGCTATTTGGGATTATGAACCCGGATCAACTTTTAAGGTATTTTCCATAGCCGCATTAATGGATTCCAATTCAATAGAGCCGGACACGTACTTTGTCTGCAACGGTGAATATACCAGAGGGGACAGGATCACCATTAAATGTATGGGTAACCACGGCAATGTCAATGCCGAAGACATCATTGTTTATTCCTGTAATGCCGGAGCTGCTTATGCCTCGGAACGTATGGGAACTGCTTCATTTGCTGCAGCGCTGGAAAATTTTGGTTTTGGACGCAGAACAGGCGCCGGTACTCCCGGTGAAACACCGGGGCTTTTCCGGCCTATCAACCAATGGTCGGAGCGTTCCAAGCCGACTATTGCTATGGGGCAGGAGGTCAACGTTACTGCACTTCAGATGCTCCAGGCCGCTACAGCAATAGCAAACGACGGCGTTTTAATGCCCCCGAGGATTGTATCCCGTATAAAATCCGATGACGGAAAAACCATCCGGGAATGGAAACCCGGAGAACCCCGGCGAATACTGAGCGAAGAAACAGCAAGGAATATGCAGCGTTACATGAAAGCCGGAACCGAAGATTTAGGAATAGGCCGTTTTGCCAGGATAAAGGACATTCCCATAGGGGTAAAAACAGGTACTGCCCAGATGTACGATCCAAAAACAAGAACATATTCCGAAACCGATTATATTGCAAGTTGTATTGCCCTGGTACCTGCAGAAAACCCGTCTCTGGTCCTCTATATGGTACTGATAAAGCCTATGGGAAACTATTACTTTGGAAGCCGGACAGCCGCTCCGGCAATACGGGAAACTGCAGAAAAACTGATCGACTACCTGGGGATTCTCCGCGAAAGAAACCCTCAGGAAAGTCATTCCGGGCAAATTATAATCCCCGCTGAAGATATACTCACCATTGGAGATACCGTACCGGACTTTATTGGCAGGGCCAAGCGGAGCCTTGCCCCTCTGCTTCGCCGGGATGATCTTATTCTCGACATTCGGGGTGAAGGCTGGGTTGTGCGGCAAAGTCCGGCTCCGGGAACTCCCTTCAGACCCGGAATAACTATAATCCTTGAACTGGAATGATCTCTCTTAATCCGGAAACCCCGGCGGAATTGTTTTGGGACCGTAATCTTACTCTGCTCCGTTCCTGTTATCCTGAGTTGGCGGAACAGATTGAAAAAAATTTACCTCAGAAGAAACAGGCAGCGGAGAACGCCAACCACCAGTGGTCAATTGAACAGACCCCGTCCGGAAACCCTACCCTGATTTACCGGGAAAACAACAATACCCGGGAAATATCAATTCATTCACGGCGGGATCCGGCCCGCGAAGGACAGCGTCAGGCTGAAGCTGCCTTAGCAGAAATGGTTAAAAAAAATGAAACTTCGGAGAAAGACGGAATAATTATTTTATTGGGTTTTGGGCTTGGTTACACCGCCGAAGCACTGGCGCAGGATAACGTAATACCGATCATTGTCGAGCGGCATACGGATCTGTTTACTTTAGCGTTAAAAACCCGGAATCTGGAAAGATTAATATCACCGGGAAAGGCGCTATTTGTACTGGGCAGCGACTCCGCAGCCATTAATGCCGCTCTTGCAATTGCAGGAACACAGAAACCGCTTATCATAAAAAACCGGGCTCTTACCGGTGTAACAGCTGAAGATGAATCCTGGTATACCGATGTTGAACGGCGGATTAATACATGGGCTTCCAAAGATGAGATTAACGCAACTACCCTGCAGCGTTTTGGCAAGCGCTGGACAAGAAACCTGGCGGCTAATATGGAAGGGGTATTGAAATATCCCGGGGTAAAAAACCTGGAAAACATACTGCACAATACGGATATTCCGGTATTTCTTGCCGCCGCAGGCCCGTCACTGAACAATATTGAAAAATATCTGGAAGAAATTCATCATCGCTGTATAACAGTGTCGGTTGATACTTCCCTTCGCTTCCTTCTTAAAAACGGTATAGAGCCGGATTTTATTGTGTCAATCGATCCTCAATACTGGAATGCCCTTCATCTTTACCGGCTTAAAGCGCCCAATACGGCTTTGATAGCGGAATCTGCTGTGTATCCGTCAGTGCTTCGCAATTCCGCTTTTACTAGGATCTTTTTTTGCCAGTCACTTTTCCCGCTTGGCCGTTTTATAGAAGATCGTACCGATCCTAAAGGCATACTGGGTGCAGGGGGTTCTGTGGCAACTACAGCCTGGGATTTCGCACGGTTTCTGGGGCCGTCCAATATCTGGATAGCAGGTCTTGATCTGGCTTTTCCTGACTATCATACCCATTATAAAGGCGCTCTTTTTGAAGAAAATTCTCATGGCGTTTCAAAGCGGTTCTCTCCGGCTGAAACACTTTCTGTAAAAGCGCTCGAAAACGGAATTCCCTTTTTGGCAGTATCAGCCGGCGGGGGCAAAGTACTTACAGACAAACGGCTTTCACTTTATGCAGCATGGTTTGAAAACCGCATAGAACAGACCAGGCATACCGGTTTGAACAACTACAGCCTTTCTTCCGGCGGGCTTGCTATACCCGGCCTTATCTCTGCAGAACCGGAATATTCCGCCGGGCGAACAAAAGCGGGCGAAGTTTCCCCTACGGAAAAACTTCTTTCCCTGCCCGTACGCCGAAAAGAAATAAATCAACTGCTTGCAGAACTATACAGCCGTATTGATACCCAATTTAACAATAGCCCAGAAAAAGAAAACCGGATCGATCGTTATTCCGGCGCATTAACCGATCTTGTCCGGGGTCTTGAAGAAATACGGGACAGAGCCGGCGAAGCAGTGTATGTTACAAAAAACGTTCCGGTACGGCGCGGACAAAACACAATTGAAAACGAAAAAATCCTTAAAAAACTGGACAAAGTCAACGCCGCAATTGCAGCAAACCCGGTAAAGGCTGCCGCCGGTTTTCTTTTCCCTCCAATGTCAGAAATGGAAAAAAAACTGCAGGAAACAGACCCTTTTAAACGGCACCTGGAGTTTTCCCGTCTTTTTTACCGGTCACTTTCCGAGTCGATTGATTATACTCTTAAATTTTTAATAAACCCGGGTAAAAAATGATATATTGAAAAAGACCAGGCAAAGATGGTATACTTTTCTTGTCCTGGATCTTATGTTTTTTCAAAGACTGCGAGGTAATATATGGATGATACCCGTCATAAAATAATAATCGTTGACGACAGCATGGCAAATCTGACAATGGGCAGAAATATGCTGAAAACATTTTATGAAGTATATCCCGCCCCTTCCGCAGCCAAACTTTTTGAAATTCTGGAGAACATTCTTCCCGATTTAATCCTTCTTGATATTGAAATGCCGGAAATCAACGGATATGAAACCATAAAAAAACTTAAAGGCGACAAACGCTTTGAAGATATTCCTGTAATTTTCCTGACGGCAAAAAATGATGAAGACAGCGAACTGGAAGGTTTCGATCTTGGAGCAGTAGATTATATATCCAAACCTTTTTCAGGGTCGCTCCTGCTTAAACGCATCGCAAACCAGCTCTTGATCGTTAAGCAAAGAAACGATTTACTGACGGCCCAGACTGCCCTTATGGATCATGCTGAAAACCTGGAAACAAAGGTGCGCATAAAAACAAAAGAAGTACTGGATTTACAGAGCTCCGTCCTGACTATAGTATCGGACCTGGTTGAATTTCGTGACAACATCACCGGAGGCCATGTCGGGCGAACTCAGCTTTATTTTAAGGCGCTTGTCGAAGAACTTTCCCGCAAAGCAATTTACAAAGAAGAAATATCCACCTGGGATATGGATTTCGTATTGCCTTCAACTCAGCTCCATGACGTAGGGAAAATTGCCATTAGTGATTTAATTCTGAACAAGCCCGGCAAGTTGACGGGAGACGAATTCGAAATTATGAAAACTCATGTAATCGCGGGAGTGGATGCAATAGAAAAAATAATCAACGTTACCCAGGAACATGCTTTTTTAAAACATGCGCTGTATATTGCCGGAACGCATCACGAAAAATGGGACGGGACCGGATACCCAATGAAGCTCAAAGGCAAAAGCATTCCTCTGGAAGGCCGGCTTATGGCCATAACCGATGTATACGACGCATTAACTTCCGAGCGCCCCTACAAAAAACCGTTTAACCACGAAGACGCATGTAAAATCATTATAGAAAATGCCGGAACGCACTTTGATCCCGTTTTAGTGGAAATATTCCGGGGAGTTTCGGATCAATTTGACAGGATTGCCCAAGGCACAGGTAAGTAATTGTTAGCGGGCAGGGATTTTAAATATATTGTATTATTTTATTAACAATATATTTTCTCTCTATCACATAACAGTCACATACACAAGGGTTTGGTTCACAAGCTGATAGGCAATCTCGCCGAATGTAATTGGTCCGGCAAACGCTTCAATTTTTTTATGCTCAAGATCGCCGTAGAGGAAATTTAAAATACAGTTACAGGAAAACGCAGAT
>WRIX01000005.1:45157-49453 GCA_009782495.1 Treponema sp. | reverse complement strand
CAGCTTATTGACTATTCTGCAACCAACGTGTTCTCCACGCTTCATATCTGCTGGGGAGCTCAGGCGGGGTTATACCGGCGCTACGGAATCGGCAAAACGCCTTTATCAAAAAAACTTTTTGGTATTTTTCCTCACGGACTGTCCGAAGGCGAACGGCACTCTCCCCTTTTCCGCGGCTTTGACGATGAATTTCTTGCTCCCCAATCCCGCCATACGGAAAGCGACCGGCAAGCCCTGAATAACTGTAAAGCGCTTTCTATTGTTTCAGAAACACCTGAAACAGGGCTTTTTATCTGCTCTGCACGGGAATGCCGGGAAATTTATGTAACAGGTCATTTGGAATACGATCCATTAACACTGGACAGGGAATACCGCCGGGATCTGTCCAGAGGTTCAGCCATCGAAATACCCGGGAATTATTACCCCGGCGATGACCCGGACAAAGCGCCGCTGGTTCGCTGGCGTGCGCATGCACATTTATTCTTTTCCAACTGGCTAAACTTTGTCTATCAGGAAACCCCATACGATTTGGGAGAGCTGAAGGAATAAAATACAACATTTTGAAGTACTATAGGGGATGATCATGACTAATACTATCGAAGTAACCATACGCGCTTATAACGGGGAGGTTAAAACCGCCACGTGTCCGTTTGGCATACCGGTCGAATCTTTTTTGGAAAGCTTTGGGGATACCACAGACGAACTTGTTGCTGTCCGGGCAAATAATGAAATCCTGCCTCTGTCTACAAGACTGGAAATAAACTGTACCCTGGAACCGGTTGTATTGTCGAGCCGTGACGGTTCGGTGATTTACCGGCGATCTCTTGCCTTTCTCCTGGCCATAGCGGCACGCGATCTTTTTCCAAACCGCCGCCTTACCATAGGACATTCCCTTGGTCATTCCTATTACTATACATTTGCAGACGGTAAAAAACCGGACGGGAACGAAGTAAAGGAACTGGAAAAAGAAATGGAAGCCCTGGTTAAGGAAAATCTTTCTATTTCCTGCGGTTATATGGCTTATGAAGAAGCGCTTAAACTGTTTGAAAAAAATCATCAGGAAGATACACTTTTGCTTTTTGAACAGCGCAGCGAATCAAAGGTCCGGGTTAATCAATGCAGGGATTTTGCGGATCTGTATATTGAACCGCTGGTAAACCGTACAGGATTACTGGATGTATTTGAATTAATGGAATACGGTGACGGGCTTCTTCTCCATTTTCCCGCAACCGGCAAAAAAACCATTGAACCATCCGAAGACAGTCCAAGCCTCTTTTCCGTATACAAGGAATACAAAAAATGGGGGAACATCCTCGGCGTTCATGCGGTAGGCCAGCTTAACCGCTTTGTATCAAACAGAACAATTCAGGATTATATCCGTATTGCCGAAGCATTCCAGGCAAAAAAACTTGCAGAAATTGCAGACCGCATTTATGAACGCCGTGATGAAGTTAAACTAATCCTTATTGCCGGTCCTTCCAGTTCCGGAAAAACAACAACGGCAAAAAGACTTTCTATCCAGCTTCAGGTAATGGGAATGTCTCCGATTGCGGTTAGTCTGGACGATTACTACCGCAGCCCGGAATTCGCCCCAAAGGACGAAAAAGGGCAGCCCGATCTCGAATGCCTTGAAGCCCTTGATGTTGCATACCTTAATCAGCAACTCGTGGAACTGCTCGAAGGAAAAGAAGTGGATATTCCTATCTTTGATTTTAAAAGCGGGAGCCGCAAAATCAGGGGTAATCCAATACATCTGGACGATCAGTCAATACTGATTATGGAAGGGATACACGGATTAAACGATGCATGCACACCCCAGGTAGAACGGAAGAAAAAATTTAAATTCTATATTTCCGCTCTGACCCAGCTTAACCTGGATGATCATAACAGGATTCCAACCAGCGACAACCGCCTTCTGCGCCGGATGGTCCGGGATAATCAATTCCGCGGGGCAGGAGCTGCAAAAACAATCCAAATGTGGCCAAGTGTACAGGCAGGTGAACAAAAACACATCTTCCCCTTTCAGGACGGAGCGGATGTTGCATTTAACTCAGCACTTGACTATGAATTGGCAGTATTAAAATTTTACGCCGATCCCCTGCTAAGATCCGTTAAGCCAAATATGAGGGAATACGCGGAAGCACGGCGCATCCTTTCGTTTCTGGAAAACTTTGCGCCGATTCCGCCGCAATATGTACCCGGCACAAGCATTTTACGGGAATTTATCGGCGGCAGTGAGTTTAAATATTAACTCCCGTGTGGAAAACACGGGAGCATAGAAACGATATAGACCTTACTTTGCCAATTGAAGGATCTTTTCTACATCAGCACTCTTTAAAGGAAGAAAATTTCCCGTTGTATCATTGGCGGCATCGAATTTTCTGATTTTCTTTGCAATAGCAGCAAAATCTTTTTCTTCGATACCTATTTCCTTTAAGGTTTTGGGCATTCCAACAGAGCTGAAAAATTCACTGAGTGCTTCAATACCCCGCAGAGCCGTTTCTTCCGGGTTATGGAAGTTTTCTTCGACACCGAAAATCCTGACGGCAAACTGAACAAAACGTGGAATATCGTGTTTGTATGTATACTTCATCCAGGCCGGAACAACAATTGCAAGACCGGCTCCATGAGCTACATCGTTAAAGCCGGACAGTTCATGTTCGATCATATGGCTTGCAAAATCTCCAATCCGGCCTGTGCCGGCCAGATTGTTATGCGCCAACGAACCGCACCACATAATTTCCGCAGCTGCATCGTAATCCTGCAGGTTATTCATTAGCCTTTTGGCATTGTTAATGATTGCCTTCATTATTGCTTCACAGAGACGATCCGTCAGGTCAACATTTTTTACCGTGGTAAAGTACCGCTCAAACGCATGTACAAACATATCGGTAATGCCGCAGCCGACCTGATATGCAGGCAGACTATAGGTTGTTTCCGGATCTAAAATGGAAAAAACCGGGTAGTTCTGCGGACAATCCAAAAATCTTTTAAATTTCCCGTCATCGTTGGTGATTACACTGGAATTTGACATTTCACTGCCTGCCGCAGAAATGGTAAGCACTGTAGCAACAGGTATATTTTTTTGCGGAACAGCCGTAGCCAGATAAAAATCCCATACATCCCCGTCGTATGGAGTTCCAACACCTATAGCTTTAGCCGAATCAATAACACTCCCGCCTCCCACTGCGAGGATAAAATCAACATTCTTTTCCCGGCAAAGTTTAATTCCTTCTTTAACCAGTGCAAGCCGCGGATTAGGCTGTACACCGCCCAATTCCACAAAGTCAATCCCGGCCTGGGTTAAGGACTTTACCACCGTATCGTAAACACCGCTTTTTTTGATGCTGCCGCCGCCATAATGCAGTAATACTTTGGAACCGCCATGTTCCTTGACAAGAGAACCGGCCTGGGGAATTGTGCCTTTACCAAAAACAATCCTGGTCGGGTTTTTAAAATCAAAATTAACCATAACTATGTTCTCCTTAATAGGTACCGGGTTGAGATTCTATATTGTATCAGCAAATGAAAATCAGGAAAGACCTTTAAGGATCGATTTAAGAATCGTGCCTTTGGCTTCGTTTCCCAGAAGCGAATCCAGCGCTTTTATGGCCGTCCCTCCGCCTTTTAATGCAAGGCCGCCGCTGCTCAGGGCTTTACCCAGGTCAGTAGCCATACCCAGAAGATCATTTTTACTTGAGCAGGTTTTTCCTAATTTTGTAGCCAGACTTGCAATGGTTCCCAGACTGGACGCAGAACCGGAATTACCTAAAATCGCCGATGCCAGACCTCCAATACCTCCGACGGCATTGTTTGCTGCTCCTCCTGCACTTGCACCGCCCAAAGAAAGTAAAGAACCGGCAAGGTCCCCCAGGTTTCCCAGCTTGGAACCAACGTCGCTAAGCAGCCCTGTTTTTGACGCCACACTGGCAAGAGAGCCAATAATACCTGCCGCTCCTCCCGCCTTGTCGCCCAACATAGCAGGAAGCATCTTTGCCAAATCCAGACCGGGGATTGACCCATTACTGGATACTTTCTCTCCATGAAAACCCGCAGCCGCAGCCGCGATACCCGACAATAAATTTAATGCTGATGAAGCCATTTTTTCCTCCGGTAAACAGTATAAACCATGCCGGAAGATTTTGCAATGGGAATTTAATTAAAGGCCTTATATTATCTCTAAGCTCCGGCAACAGCATATCCGGCGGCAGCTTCTCTGGCAGTCCGCCCGCCTGAAAGATCGTCTGTTATTTTAATTTCTTCCAGACTAACCTTGCGCCGGTATTCCCTTTCCTG
>WRIX01000005.1:42648-44772 GCA_009782495.1 Treponema sp. | reverse complement strand
AACTCAATTTCTGTTTCCCGTTCGCGGTTTTCCCTGAGTTTAAGTATTTTTTCCAGTTTAAAATTAAATCGCTTCACGTATATAAACCGTTGTTTTGATTATCGGACAATATCTGTTTCACCTTCTGCTGCGGTATTATTTTCATTTTCAGCTTGTGCAATCCAGTCTGTGCTTTCTGTCGTGTCCTGTACAGCAGCTTGTTCTGTTTTAATTACATCAATTTCAGTTTCGTCTGAAGCATCTTCGTAGGAATCATCGGGAATAAAGAACCCTTCCACTTTCTGGTACGACTGCATTTCTTCTACCGGAATTTTCATACCGGCAATTTCACCCATTACCTGGCAGGTTTCCACAATTGAAGACCGTTCATCAACTTCCTGGATTAAGAAAGCATTAATTGCTTCTCTTTTGGCAATCGCTTCGTCAATAGCCGGATTGGTTCCCTGGTGATAAGCTCCAACATTAATCAGGTCTTCGTTTTCATTGTACACGGCGATATGACGCCGGATTATACCTGCTGCTTTTCTTGTAAACTGTCCGGTTACAACCGGAGCAAGACGCGAAATGCTTCCCAGAACATCTATGGCAGGATAATGGTATGCTTCGGCAAGCCGGCGGGACAGGACGATATGACCGTCGAGTATTCCTCTGACTGTATCCGATACAGGTTCATCCAAATCATCGCCATCAACCAGGATTGTATAAAAACCGGTGATCGTTCCCTTTTCGGATGTACCGCAGCGTTCCAGCAGTTTGGGCATGGAATCGAAAACACTGGGAGTATAGCCCCGTGTTGCCGGAGGCTCCCCGGCCGCCAGTCCTATTTCACGCAGCGCCCTGGCAAAACGTGTTACCGAATCAAAGAGCAGCATTACATCCAGTCCCTGATCACGAAAGTATTCTGCGATTGCGGTTGCGGTATACGCTCCGCGCAAGCGGGCCAAAGGCGGCGAATTGGACGGGGAAACAACCATTACGGTTTTTTTCATTCCTTCGGGCCCCAGGTCGTTTGCTATAAAGTCATTCACTTCACGGCCGCGTTCTCCGATTAGCGCCACTACGTTTACATCCGCATTGGTATTTCTGGCAATCATTCCCAGCAGGGTAGATTTTCCCACCCCGGAACCGGAAAAAATCCCCATTCTCTGTCCCCGGCCCACGGAAAGAAGGCCGTCTATGGCCCTGACACCGGTCACAATGCGCTGCGTTACCCTGCGGCGTTTAAGGGGATCAGGCGGAACAGCCATTGCAGGATAATGTACTCGGGAAGACGCTTCGCCTTTGTCATCCAGAGGACGGCCGGTACAGTCCAATACCCGGCCAAGAAGTTTTTTTGACACCGGAATTTCAAGCTGTTTTCCGGAAGCAATAACCCGGCTGCCTGTTTCAATACCATCAGTTTCACCGTAGGGCATCAGCTGAACGACATCCCCGCGCAGTCCGACAACTTCAGCGGGAATGATCCCCCGGCCTTTGGGAACTTCAATACGGCATTGTTCGCCTATAACCGCCTGAGGGCCGGCGCTTTCGATTAAAAGACCCTGAACCTTTATCACATGACCAATACACTTAATCGGATCGACTTTCTGAGTAGTTTCAATGTATTTGTCAATAATTGATGAAAGCGCCGCCATATTAAACCCCTTCTATCGAACCTGTTCTGGCCCTGTTTTTGATGGGGCTTATCTCCAGAATTTTCTGTTCCAGTTCCGCTAACTGGCTGGAAATACGGGCATCAATTTCTCCAAAATCGGTTTCAATTACACAACCGCCCGGATCCACTGCGGTATCTTCAACAATCTGTACCGATTTGGCTCCTTCCACCATGTCGATAAATTCTTTTTTATGTTCTGTAGAAAGCTTAACATCCAGCATATTTACTTTTATCAGGATATTTCCGCGGCCTTTAACTTTTCGCAATGCCTGAACCACATTGGAAATAACAACATTTCGCTGGTTTTCGGAGATGATTTTTATCACTTTTCGGGAAATCAGAAGTACCAGGTCAATAATTTGCTGTTCCGTTTCGGCAAGGATATCCGCTCTTTTATCCTGCGCACGTTCAAGAACAGTTTGAGTCCTTTGAACAAGGCGGGCTACTTCATCCTTTCCTTCCGCAAAACC